>DATAJS010000018.1:0-300000 GCA_036262035.1 Burkholderiales bacterium
CGCGGCGGTATCGCCGGCGCGGGACCGGCGGACGAAGGCGCGGCGGTCTGCGTCCCCGGCTGCATGGGCGCGGCTTGCTGCGCGGCCGTGGCGTCGCCCTGAGGCGCGGGCGCGGCCGTCCCGGCGTCGGCGCTGGTGTCCTGCGGTGCGCGCACCGGCTCGTTGAACCCGAATTCGTACACCGCCAGCAGGCCCACGATGATGAGCGCGCCGAAGCCGACGTAGACCGGCCAGCGCGCGGACTCGCCGCGCGGAATGACGACCTCGGTCGACGGCGGCGCTTCCTCGACCGGCACCGGTTGCGGCATCTCGTGCTCGATCGTGCGCAGCAGCGGCTGGGGATCGATGCCGAGGAGCTTCGCGTAGTTGCGCAGGAAACCGCGCACGAACACGCGGCCGGGCAGCCGGTCGTACGCGCCCTCCTCGAGCGCTTCGACCTGCGCGGGGGAGAGCTTAAGGTGCCGCGCGACGTCGCTCACCGACAGGTTGAGCTCCTCGCGCGCGGCGGCGAGCATCGCGCCGGGCGAGCTCTCGTGCCTGCCGTAATAACTCTGGCTCATTCTTCGATTCCGGCTTGCAACGCCGCCGCCTCTTTCGATTGCGGGAAGTTGCGGGTGAGCTGGGTGCCGTAGCTGGCGGCGGCGAGCTGGTCTCCGAGCTTGCGCTCGATGCGCACCGCGAGCCACAGGAACTCCGGATTGACGGGCGAGACTCTTTCCAGCCTCAGCAGATACTGTTTCGCCTGCGGATAGGCACGGCGCGAGTACGCCATGTCGGCGAGCTGATACAGCGCCTGCGGCTGCGCCGCCTGAAGCTTCAGCGCGCGGTTGAAATAATCCTCGGCCCGCGCGATATCGCCGCGGCGGCGCAGGCACAGCCCCGCGTTCACGTAGGAACGCTCGGGTGTCTTGTACAGCGGGTTGCGCAAAGCGGCGGTGAAATAGCGGATCGCCTCGTCGACGCGCTGCCTGTCGCACAGGAAACGGCCGTAGTTGTTGTTGGTGTCCGAATCGAGCGGATCGATGCGCAGCGCCTGCTGGAAGTTTTCGACGGCGAGCTTGTCTTCCTTGAGCTCGGCGTACACGAGGCCCGCGACATTGTAGGCCGGGCCGTAATCGGTGTCGGCCTTGAGCGCCTCGCGCACTTCCTCCAGCGCCACCGCCATGTTGCCGAACTCGTAATAGCTCGCGGCGAGCTCGGTGTGTATGCGTGCGCGCTCGCGGGCCTTGTTGTCGATGTTGGTCGTCGTGACCTGAGGCTTGAACTCCGAATCGGTGGTGCTGCGCGTCGTCGACACGCACGCGGCGAGCGCGAGCAACGCCGCCGCCGCGGCAGCGCCCCTCATCGTGCGAGCTCCTCCGACCGCGTGGGCGCGCTGCCCTGCAAGGCCGCACGCTTCTCGCGGCGCGCCTGGCGGCGCGTGCGGTCCTGCACCTCGCCCGCGAGCTGTCCGCACGCCGCGTCGATGTCGTCGCCGCGGGTCTTGCGCACCGTGGTGGTGAGACCGGCGCCGATCAGCACGTCGCGAAAACGCGCGACCGCTTCGGGTTTCGAGCGTTCGTAGCCCGAATCGGGGAACGGATTGAACGGGATCAGGTTGAGCTTGCACGGGACGTCGGCCACGACCGCCGCGAGCTCGCGCGCGTGCGCGAGCGTGTCGTTGACGCCGTCGAGCATGACGTATTCGAAGGTGACGAAATCGCGCGGCGCTTTCTCGATGTAGCGCACGCACGCTGCGAGCAGCTCGCGAATCGGGTACTTGCGATTGATCGGCACGAGCACGTCGCGAAGCTCGTCGTTCGGCGCGTGCAGCGACACCGCGAGCGCGACCGGGCACGCGTCGCGCAGCCGGTCCATGAACGGGACCAGTCCCGAGGTGGAGAGCGTGACGCGGCGGCGCGACAGGCCGTACGCCGAGTCGTCGAGCATGAGCTGCATCGCCGCCACCACGTTGTCGAAGTTCGCGAGCGGCTCGCCCATGCCCATCATCACCACGTTGGTGACGGGACGCTCTTGCTCTTTGGCGCGCGACGCTTCATCGCGTTCGTGCTCTACACCTGTAGCGGCCTTGAGCTCGCGATTCGCGTGCCACAGCTGGCCGATGATCTCGCCCACCGAGAGATTGCGGTTGAAGCCCTGCCGTCCGGTGGAGCAGAACGAGCACTCGAGCGCGCAGCCCGCCTGCGACGAGACGCACAGGGTGCCGCGCGCGGTCTCGGGGATGAAGACGGTCTCGATCGCGTTGCTGGTGCCGACGTCGAGCAGCCATTTGCGCGTGCCGTCGGCGGCCGTCGTGTCGCGGCGTACGCGCGGCGCTTCGACGACGGCGGTCTTCGCGAGCGCTTCGCGGAACGCCTTCGAGATGTCGCTCATCGCGCCGAAGTCGGCAACAAAGGCCTGGTGGATCCAGCGCATCAACTGCTTCGCGCGAAACGGCTTCTCGCCGAGCGCGGCGCAAAACGCCTGCAGCTCGGTTATGGATAAGCCGAGTAGATTCACCATGACCGTGAAAGGCGGGTTACCGCGAGCAGATGTCGAGCGCGGGGAAGAAGTAGGCGATCTCCACGGCCGCATTCTCCGCCGAATCGGAGCCGTGCACCGCGTTCGCGTCGATGCTTTGAGCGAAGTCCGCGCGAATGGTGCCTTTCTCGGCTTTCTTGGGATCGGTCGCGCCCATCAGGTCGCGGTTCTTCTGCATCGCGTTCTCGCCTTCGAGCACCTGGATCATCACGGGACCCGACGTCATGAAATCGACGAGGTCCTTGAAGAAGGGACGCTCCTTGTGCACTGCGTAAAAGCCTTCGGCCTCGCTGCGCGAAAGCTGTTTCATGCGCGCTGCGATGATGCGCAAGCCCGCTTTTTCGAAGCGGGTGTAGATCTCGCCGATGACGTTTTTAGCCACGGCGTCGGGTTTGATGATGGACAGAGTCCGTTCGGCAGCCATTCAGGTTTTCCTTGGAGGTTCCGGGAGTGTTCAGACTAACCTGTAAGAATAACACGATAAGGCTTTGAATAAAAGCAGGATCGGGCTCAAAAGCGCGCGTTTTCAGAGGCTTAAGCGCGGACCGGAGACACCCGTCCGGCACGTCCCGGCCGCCACAGCGCATCGATCGATTCCTCGCCGGGCGCGGCGTGGAAGCGGTGATCGACCGCGATGCCCGGGATGCAGACCAGCGCGTCGCCGCTGTAGATGAACGGCAGGCGGTCGCGGTCCCACGCCGCGATCCGCGCTTCCTGCAGGAGGTTCTTCACCGTGCGCGTCGGGCGATCGGGCTCGGGCTGGAGCTTTTCCCCGCCGCGCCGGGCGCGGATGGTGACCGGCTGCGATTGCAGCCGGGCGAGACTCATCCCCTCGCCGCGGGTGCGGCGCATCGCGAGGACGCCGTCGAGCACCGCGATCTCGCCTTCGCCCTTCCACTCGACCGCCACATCCGGCGACCGCCGCCGGCGAGGCGGCGTGAGATGCAGCGCATCGCCGCGGCGCCGCAGCGTGCAGTCGCCCAGATCGACTTCGACCCGAGCATCGGCGCGCGCGGTGAGCGCCTGCCGCAGCGCTTCGTCGAGCCGCCCGGCTTCGGGCATCCGATGACCCTGCGTGGCGAGCGCGTGGCGCAGCACGTTGCGCGCGCGCGCCGGCGACAGCGTCTCTAGGCGTGCGACCGACAATGCCTCGCCCGCGGCGTCGATGCGTGCAAGCTCGTCGAGCAGCTCGCTGGTCTCGGCGAAGCGGCGCGCGGCCCGCGCGAGGATGGTGCGGTACGCCGGAACGCGCTCCGCGATGCGCGGCGAGATCTCGTGGCGCAGCCAGTTGCGCAGGTAAGCGCCCGAGAGATTGCTCTCGTCCTCGATCCATTCGAGCTTGCGGCGGCGCGCGTAGGCTTCGATGTCGGCCCGTGCAACATCCAGTAACGGCCGCACGATCGACGGCTGCCCGCGTCTCACCGAAGGCATCGCAGACAATCCTTTGACGCCCGCCCCACGCAGAAGCTGCAGCAGCACGGTCTCCGCCTGATCGTCGGCGTTGTGCGCCAGCGCGATGACGTCGGCGCGCGCGCTCGCCAGCGCCGCGTAGCGCGCTTCGCGCGCGGCGCGCTCGGTGCTGTTGCCGCGCTCGACTTCGACCCGCTTGACGGTACAGGCGATGCCCCGCTCGCGGCACAGCGCGCGGCAGTGGCGCGCCCACATCGCAGCGTTCGGTGAAAGCCGGTGATCGACGTGCAGCGCGCGCAGCTCGAAACGCAGGCGCGGCGCGAGCCGCGCGAGCAGGTCGAGGAGCACGACCGAGTCGACGCCGCCGCTGAGCGCCAGCACGACACGTGTCCCCCACCCGACGACGCCTTTGAGGTGCGCCGCTGTGTGCCCCGCGAGATCGAGCGGCTTACTTCGCTTCGGCTTCCCTGAACTTGCCATACGCCATCAGCTTCTCGTAGCGCGCGGACGTGAGCTCGGCGACGGGCTTCTCCCTGAGCTTGAGCCAGGTCTCCTGGAGGGCTTTTTTCAAGGCCTGCATCATCGCGTCGTGATCGCGGTGCGCGCCGCCGAGCGGCTCGTGCACGATGCGGTCGACCAGGCCGAGCGCTTTGAGACGCGTGGCGGTGATGCCGAGCGTCTCCGCGGCTTCGGGCGCGTGCTCGGCGCTCTTCCAGAGGATGGACGCGCAGCCTTCGGGCGAGATCACGGAGTACGTCGAGTACTGGAGCATGAGCGTCGCATCGCCGATGGCGATGGCGAGCGCGCCGCCGGAGCCGCCTTCGCCGATCACCGTGCAGACGACCGGGACTTCGAGCGCGGCCATCTCGTAGAGGTTGCGGCCGATCGCCTCCGACTGCCCGCGCTCTTCGGCGCCGACGCCCGGATACGCGCCCGGCGTGTCGATGAACGTGAAGACCGGCACGCCGAATTTCTCCGCGAGCTTCATCAGCCGCAGCGCCTTGCGATAGCCCTCGGGCTTGGGCATGCCGAAGTTGCGGTGGATCTTCTCCTTGGTGTCGCGGCCTTTCTGATGGCCGATCACCATGCACGTCTCGCCGTTGAAACGCGCGAGGCCGCCGACGATCGCAGGGTCGTCCGCGAACGCGCGGTCGCCGTGCAGCTCTTCGAAGCCTTCGAAGATGCCGTTCGCGTAGTCGAGGGTGTACGGACGTTGCGGGTGGCGCGCGACCTGCGCGATCTGCCACGCGCTCAGCTTGCCGTAGATGTCGCGCGTGAGCGTCTGGCTTTTCTTCTGGAGACGGCCGATTTCCTCGGAGATGTCGACGGCGGAATCGTCCTGGACGAAACGCAGCTCTTCGATCTTGGCTTCGAGCTCGGCGACCGGCTGCTCGAAATCGAGAAAGGTCGTTTTCATCGACCCGATTATAGCGATTAGGATTCAGGATTCGGAGAGCAGCGTTTTTGCTTTTGACCGAATCCTGAATCCTGTTAACCGAATCCTAGTACCACGCCACGCCTTCGCCGCGCGGATCGCTGGCGGCCTGGACCGCGCCGTTCTTCGCCCTGAACACCGCCTGCATGTTGCCCCAGCGCCGGCTCGAGATCGCGATCTCGTGGCCTTTCGCGCGCATCGCCGCGCGCCACTCGTTCGAGAAGCCCTGCGGCTCGACCTCCACGCGGTCCGGCCAGAACTGGTGGTGATAGCGCGGCAGCGCGACGATCCTCGCGAGGTCGACTTCGGGCGTGTCGAGATACGCGAGCGTGGCGAGCAGCACCTGGCTCACGATGCGCGAGCCGCCGGGCGCGCCCAGCACCAGCACGCCTTTCTCGTCCTCGACGAACGTCGGCGTCATGCTCGACAGCGGGCGCTTGCGCGGCTCGATCCGGTTGGCCGCGCCCCCGCGCAGCAGAAACGCGTTCGGCGCGTCGCCGAGCGTGAAATCGTCCATCTCGTTGTTGAGCAGCACGCCCGTACCCGGCGCGACGATGCCCGACCCGAACAGGAGGTTGATCGTCACCGTCGCCGCGACGCGATTGCCCTCGCCGTCGACGATCGAGAAATGGGTGGTGTTGGTGCTGTGCGCGCGCGCCGCCGGCTCGCGCCCGCCGAGCGCTGCGCTCGCCGTCGCGCGGTTCGGGTCGATGCCCGCCGCACGTTGCTGCGCGTAGGCGCCCGATACGAGGCGATCGAGCGGCGGGTGCGCGAACTCGGGATCGCCGAGATAGCGCTCGCGGTCCTGGAAAGCGCGGCGCAGCGCTTCGACGACGAGATGGTCCTCCGCCGGTTCACCGATAGGGCCCGGCTTGAAGTTCTCCAGTATCGCCAGCGACTGGGCGAGCGCGACACCGCCCGCCGAAGGCAGCGCCGCCGCGGTGATCCTGGCGCCGCGGTAGGTGAAGCGCACCGGCTGGCGTTCCTGGATGGCGTACTGCTCGAGGTCAGCCGCGCGCCAAGCGCCGCCGGCACGGTTTACCGCGTCCAGCATCGCGCGCGCCACCGGCCCCTGATAGAAACCTCGGGCACCCTCGCGCGCGAGCCGCGTCAGCGTCGCCGCGAGATCCGGCTGTTTCAGCAGGAAACCCGCCTCGGGCGCTTTGCCGCGATCGAGGAAGACGTCGGTGCCCGCGCCCGATTGCAGGAATTTCTCGCGCATTTTCGCGATCTGCACAAAACGCGGATCGACGTCGAAGCCGTCCGCGGCGAGGCGTATCGCCGGGGCGAGCGTGGCGGCCAGGGGAAGCCGCCCGTAGCGCAACGCCAGGTGCGCCAGCGCCGCCGGCGTGCCGGGAATCGCCGCGGCGGTGCCTCCGCGCGTGGTGGCGTTCGGCCTGGGGCGGCCCTGCTCGTCGAAATACTGCGAGCGCGTGACGCCGCTTGGCGCGGTCTCGCGGGCGTCGACCATCGTCTGATAACCGTCGGACGCGCGATGCAGCAAAAAGAATCCGCCGCCGCCCAGTCCCGAGGAATACGGCTCGACCACCGCGAGCGCCGCGGCGACCGCCACCGCGGCATCGAAGGCATTGCCGCCCTGCCCGAGGATCGTGCGGCCCGCGGCGGTCGCGAGCGGATGCGCCGATGCGATCGCCGCGTTCTGCGGGGCGGGCGCGGCAATCGCAGACGCGCAGCAGACGACGACGAGGACGAGCGCGGCGGCGTGGCGCCGGAGCTGGCAGTAGAGATCGAGCATCGAGCGTCGCAATATAGCGCACGTTCGCGGCCCGCATGTTGCACGCACATCCCGCACGATCGTGATCAGGTAATATCCGGCCCTTTTTTCGTGAGGAACGCAGGCATGAAACGGTATCTGCTCGCGCTCGCGGCGCTCGCCGCAGCGGGCGCCCACGCCCAGAACTACCCCACCAAACCGGTGCGCATCGTCGTCGGCTTCACGCCCGGCGGCGGCGTCGACATCAACGCGCGCCTGCTCGCGCCGGAGCTCACCAAGATCTACGGCCAGCAGTTCATCGTGGACAACCGTCCAGGCGCGGGCACCAACATCGCCAACGAGCTCGTCGCCCGATCGCCGGCCGACGGGTATACGCTGCTCATGAATACCGCGGCGATCGCGATCAACATGACCCTCTACCGCAAGGTCAACTTCGACGCGGTCAAGGATTTCGCGCCGATCTCGATCTTCTCGCAAAGCCCGAACATCCTCACCGTGCATCCGTCGCTGCCGGTGAAGAACGTCAAGGATCTCGTCGCGCTCGCCAGGGCGAAGCCGGGCTCGCTGAACTATTCGTCGGCGGGCAGCGGCACGACCCAGCACCTGACGGCCGAGCTCTTCAAGCTGCGCACCGGCACCGACATCGTGCACATCCCGTACAAAGGCAGCGCGCCTTCGCTCACCGCCCTGCTCTCCGGCGAAGTCTCGCTCACCTTCGCCAACATCCCTGCGATCTCGTCGCACGTCAAGGCGAAGCGCCTGCGCGCGCTCGCCAACGCCGGATTCAAGCGCGCGGACCAACTGCCGGACGTGCCGACGCTGAAAGAATCGGGCATCAAGGGCGTCGAGGTGGTCGTGTGGTACGGCGTCCTCGCGCCGGACGGCACGCCCAAGGAGATCGTCAACGGCCTTGGCGGCGCGATTGCCAAAGTCGCCAAGAGCGCCGACATGCGCCGTATCCTGCACCAGCAGGGCGCGGAGCCGGTCGGCAACTCGCCCGAAGAGTTCTCGAAGCTCTTGCGCGAGGAAGTCGCCCGCTGGGGCGAGGTCGTCAAGGTGTCGGGCGCGAAAGCCGATTGACGCCTATCCGGCGTCAGTCGGGCGCGAAAGCCGACTGGCCGCGTCGCGCGCCATCAGCCACGCGCCGACGGCGAGCATCGCGGCGTCTATCCAGAAGACCGGGCCCATCCCCAGCACGGTGCCGAGCGAGCCGAACACGATCGGCATCGTGACTTCGGTGATCTTGGCCACCGTTTGACGCACGCCGATCGCCTCGCCCGAGCGCCCGGGCGGCGAGCGGTTGTACGCGAGCACCAGCGAGAGCGGGCTGCAGCAGCCCAGGCCGAGGCCGAGCACGAAGGACGCGGCGAGCAACGAGGCGAACCCCGATGCAAATGGAAACACGAGGCACGTCGCGACCGCGAGCCAGAGCGAGCCGGAAAGCACGCGCTCCTCGCTCGAGTGCCGGACGAGCCGCGGCATCACGGTCCGCACTGCGAGCAGCGCCACGGCGAATCCGGCCATGACGAGCCCGATCAGCGAAGCGGACATGCCGAGCGATTTTGCGTAGATCGGCAGGAAGAAGTTGTAGAGCTCGAACCCCGTCTCGATGATGCCCGTGGTGATCAAGAGACGCCGCAGCGGCACGTCGCGCAACATGTCCATGAAATGCTGTTCGCCCCTGGCCTTGTGCTTCGCAGGCGGGGCGCGGACGAGACTCGGGAAGAAGACCAGCGCGGCGATCGTCGGCATCACGATGGCGCCGAGGAGGAGATAGGTCGCGCGGTGCCCGAGCGCATCGATGGCGAAGCCGGCGGTGGTCGGCCCCATCAGCGCGGTGAACCCCACGCCCAGGCTGAAAATGCTGTAATTCTTCGTCCGCGCAGCGCCCTCGCCCATCGAACCGATGAGGTGCTGCACCGAAACGGTGTAGAAGATGTAGCACGAACCGGCGAGCACCGCGGACGCGAAGAGCGTCGGCAGCGCGGGCAGCGCGAACGGCAGCAGCAGCCCGACCGCGAGCCCGCAGGCGCCGAAAAGCATGGGCGCGCGATAACCGTAGCGATCGGAGAGCTTGCCCGCCCAGACCGACAGCACCACCGGGAAGACCGAGTACATCGAGAACAGCACGCCGATCGTCAGCGGACTCGCGCCCAGGTCGATGGCGAAGAGCGCGATGAGCACCTTGCTGCCTTTGAAGCTGGTGTGCGTGAGCACGGTCACCAGCACGATCAGATAGATCGGCATCGGGCAGCGGCGGGAAAGAAAGCTTGTTGGGCGGAGGGTATGCCGTTATTTTAACGTTCGTCGGCGCCGCGTCCCCGCGCGCGTCTCTATCCAAAGGAAGGAGCATCGTATGCAGCTCAGCAAAGTCGGCGTATTGAGCCCCGGAGACATGGGTCAGGCGGTCGCGGGACGGATCAAGGCGACAGGACGCGAGGTTTACACCTCGCTCGCAGGTCGCAGCGAGCGCACCGCGGCGCTGGCGAAGGAAGCGGGGCTCACCGATGCGGGCTCGGTGCGCAAGGTGGTGGAGACGTGCGACGCGGTGCTGTCGGTGATGAACCCCGGCTCGGCGGTCGACGCCGCCCGCGAAGTCGCCCAGGCGATGCGCAAGACGAAGAAGAAGCTCGTCTACGTCGACTGCAACGCGATCGCGCCTCAGACGGTGAAGGAGATCGAGACGCTGATCTCCGAGGCAGGCGGCACCTTCATCGACGGCGGCATCATCGGCCCGCCCCCGCGCGGCAAGGCGAAGACCAAGCTCTACATCTCGGGTCCGAACGCTACGCTCCTCACCGAGATCGAGGACGAGCAGCTGCGCATCCGCGTGGTCGGGGAGCGCAACGGCGACGCCTCGGCGGTGAAGATGTGCTACGCATCGATGACCAAGGGCACGATGGCGCTCGGGATGGAGCTCCTCATCGCCGCGCGCAAGCTCGGGGTCGAAGAACAGGTCGTGGCGGAGATGCAGGACAGTCAGGGCGACATGCTCGAATGGGTGCTGTCGCGCTCGGTGTCGATGCCGCCGAAAGCGTATCGCTGGGTGCCCGAGATGAACGAGATCGCCAAGACCTTCGAAGGCGCCGGCCTCACTCCGCGCATCCTGCTGGGTGCCGCCGACATGTACGAGTTCATCGCCGCGACGCCGCTGGGCAAGGAATCGCCCGAAGACGCGCGCAAGGCGGGCCGCAGCGGCACCGACATCGTGCACGGCCTGGCGGACGGTACGTCCTAGATCCGGAACATCGAGCGCCGGTCGTAGTTGAAGGTGATGAGGCCTTCGCCGCGCCCGGCGACGGTGCGCCCGAGCGAGATCTCGCCCGACCCGTCGAGCACGAGATCTTCGCGCAGCACGTGCACCTCGTGGCCGTCGGCAAACCTCACGAACGTCCCGTTGATGCTGTGGTCGATGAGGTAGAAGCGCGTGCGCACCAGCTTGATCGTCAGGTGGCGGCGTGAGGCGTAGCGGTCGGGCACCACGAGGTCGCATTCCTGCGCGCGCCCGACCGAGATCGTCGGACGCCACTGGTCGATGCGCACGCGCTCCTCGTCGTGGGTGACGATGAGGCTGCCGGTGTCGCGCGGGATGACCTTCTGCGACTGCAGGTTGATCTCGGTAACCTCGCGCGCGTCGACCTTCCACAGCGCCTGGTAGACGACCGACTCGCTGGTCGCCCCTTTCAGCACCGCGCGGAACACTGCGCGGATGTTGTCCTTCTGCTCGGCCGACAGCGCTTTTTCGGTCGCCTCGGACGCGAGGATCTGCTCGGGTCCAGCGACCGCGGTGAGGTACGCCGACACGTTGACGGTGTCGCCGAAGACGTCGCCATTCTCGAGCAGGACCGAGCCGTGGGCGATGCCGACGTGGATCGCGACCGGATAGTTGCCGGGCCGGTCGTTGGCGACGCAGGCCTGCATCTGCATCGCGCACTGCAGCCCGGCGTCCGCGGTCGGGAACATGCACATGACCGCGTCGCCGATCGTCTTCACCAGCACGCCGCCGTACCTGGGCAGGAGGGCGGTGATCGCGGTCAGCGTCGATCCGATGATGTTGCGGGCCGCGGTGTCGCCGAGCTTCTGATAGAGGGCGCTGCTCTCGCTCACGTCGGCGAAGACCATGCAGCGCACTGCGGTTTCTCTTGGCATGGCGCGAAATCTACCGGTTACTCGCCATGTCGTGCAACCGGTTACGCAGCGCCCCCGATGGCGCCGGGCTCTTCGAGCTCCGAAAAACGCACCGGCAAGATGTCGCGTGTGGAGAGCTGTCCGCCGCGGCTGCGCTCGACGAGGGTCAGCGTCTGCTTCGACGGTATGCCGGTCGGTATCACCATGCGCCCGCCGGCCTTCAACTGCGCGAGCAGCGGCGGCGGGATGAGCTCGCATGCGGCGGTCACGACGATCGCGTCGTACGGCCCGTGCTCGGGCCAGCCGTAGTAACCGTTGCCGATGTGCACGTCGATGTTGACGTAGCCCAGGCGCTCGAGGCGCCGCTCGGCGCCGGCGGCGAGCTCCTCGATGATCTCCACGGTATAGACGCGCTTGGCGAGCTCGGCCGCGATCGCCGCCTGGTAACCCGCGCCGGCGCCGATCTCGAGCACGACGTGCTGCGGACCGAGATCGAGCAGATCGGTCATCAGCGCAACGATGTACGGCTGGGAGATCGTCTTCTCGAAGCCGATCGGCAGCGGGCGGTTGAGATAGGCGTAGGGCTGGAGCTCGACCGGCACGAACTCGTGGCGCGGCACGCGCCCGACGACTCTCATCACGTCGGGCCCGAAGACGGACCGGCCGGTGTGGGCCGCGGTCGCCGCGGCTTCCTCGGCGATCTCCTCCATCATCTGCTCGCGCAGGGTTTCGAATACGTCGCGTTCCATTCGGGTCTCTCGCCCTGAACCCAGGCGTGCGTGCAAACAGCAGGCCGCGCACCGGTCGCCATCGACAAGCCGCTTTCGAGCGGTCACAATCGCGCGCTGTCGACTCAAGACCGGACGGCCCTCCTGCCGCCGCCCCGCCCTCCAATGACCCAAGACACGCGCAACATGGCCGTATTCTGCGACTTCGAAAACGTCGCGCTCGGCGTCCGAGACGCCAAATACGCCGATTTCGACATCGACAAAGTCCTCGAGCGCCTGCTCCTCAAGGGCAGCATCGTCGTCAAGAAAGCATACTGCGACTGGGAGCGCTACCGCGACTTCAAAAAAGCGATGCACGAGGCCTCGTTCGAGCTGATCGAGATCCCCCACGTGCGCATGTCGGGCAAGAATTCCGCGGACATCCGCATGGTCGTCGACGCGCTCGACCTCTGCTACACCAAATCGCACGTCGACACCTTCGTGATCGTGAGCGGCGATTCCGATTTCTCCCCGCTGGTGTCCAAGCTGCGCGAGAACAACAAGGTGGTGATCGGCGTCGGCGTGAAGAAGTCCACCTCGGACCTGCTGATGGCGAACTGCGACGAGTTCATCCTCTACGACGACCTCGTCCGCGAGAAAGCGAAAAAGCAGAGCCGCGCGAAGAAGAAAGCGCCGGCCAAGGCCGCGGGAGCGGACCCGTCGACGCCGGCGCCTGAGACCGACAAGCGGCAGGAAGCGCTCGACCTCGCGATGGAAACGATCGAGGCGCTGTTCGCCGAACGCTCGTCCGAGGAAAAGATCTGGGGGTCGATGGTCAAGCAGGCACTCAAGCGCCGGAACCCCGGTTTCAACGAGTCGTACTACGGCTACCGCTCGTTCGGCAAGCTCCTCGACGAGGCGGAAGCGCGCGGGCTCATCACGCTGGAACCGGACGAGAAGTCGGGCGGCGTCATCATCAAGACCTACCACGCCGACTACTGATGATCGTTCGCTCGGGCGGCGGCTGGCTCGCGCGCGCCGCGTTCGCACTGCTCGGCCTCGCGATCGCCGCAGTCGCTTTCTTCGCCGTCACGATCGCGCTCGTGATCGGCGTCCTCGTCGCGCTCGTGATCGGCGCGCGCTGGTGGTGGCTCATGCGCCGCGTACGCAAGGCCGCCGCGGCGCAAGGCCCGATCGAAGGCGAGTACACCGTCGTCGAGCGCGAGCCGCTCGACGGTCCCAAACGCTAGCGCTGCGCGTCTTCGCGCCGGCGTAGCGCGCGCGTCGCGTCCCCGGGCGGTATCGCGACGTCTCGCGCGGCTCTCTCGCGGGCTTCGTGTTCGAGCTCTTCGCGAAGACGCTGCTGCCGGTCGCGGTCCTGCAGGCGCGACTGGAAATCGGCTGAATGATTCGACGGCGGAGCGATCGCCCGGCTCTGCTGTTGTTGCATGCGCAGGCCGAGCTCGAGCTGTTGCCGATCGCGCTGGAGCAACTGGCGCTGGACTTCGCTGTCCGCGGCGTAGACGGCCGGGGCGCACAGCAGTGCAGCGAAGAGCGCGCGCGTGCGCATCACGTTCGCCGCGGCGCTTTCTCCTGCGCCCGCGCATCGAAGCGCGCGACCTCCACGATGATGCGCTCGTGCGTGCCCTCCCCGATGCGGTCGCGCTCGTCGTCGGCCCAGATGCGAAAGGTGAGACGCCGTCCGTCGATCTTGATCAGCTCCGCGCGCGCGGTGACGTGCAGACCCACCGGCGTCGCCGCGACGTGGGTGATGTCGAGACGCGTGCCCACCGTCTGGTAGCCCGGCGGGAGCAGACCTTCGACCGCGTTCAGCGACGCTTCCTCCATGAGGCCGACCATCACCGGTGTCGCGAGCACCTTGATCTTGCCGCTGCCCACGTGCGGAGCAGTGTCGCGTGTGCCGACGACGATCTCGGTGGAGCCGACGAGGCCGGGCTTGAGCGTTTCGGGGAGGTTCATTGCGCAGTCTTCGTGTTGCGATCGGCCGAGTCTAACCCTGTAGAGCGGCTGGCTTCTGACCGCGGATACGCGGCCAAACCGGCGCCATGCGTCCACGATGTGGACATCGGCGCCCCGGGCTCCGGGGACCATGTTATAGTCGTGCCATCAATCCTCTAATCAATCCGCACTCCCCATGGACCGTCGGATTTCATCCGGTCCCGTTCACAATCTGATCGCAACCGCGCGTGCCCGTGCTGCCGGCAGTCCGCGCGTCTGCGTCGCAACATCGCCGGGCGGCCGCATCCGTCCCGGTGTGCCTATGCTAGGCGGGATTCGCCGGCTCGTGCCGGAAAGGAGTCTCGCGTAGCGATGTTCGGGCAGGGTCTCGCGCTCTGCCGATAACCAGCTCGTCCGGGGGACGAACGTTAGGAGGGTAGTGATGAGAGTGATCTGGCGCTTTTTCGTGGGCGAGGATGCACGCTGGCGGTGGCAGCAACTATCCGTCGATCGGAATGTTGTCGCCGAGTCGCGCACGTCCTACGAGAAATACGAGCGATGCCTCGCCGCGGCGCAAAGCAAAGGCTACGTGTTCGAAGCCGCGCAGCCCCGGCTGCCCCGCCCGGGCAACCGCATCTACTCCAGACAATAACTCGAACTGCCGGATTGGTAACGGGCCCGCATTTGCGGGCCCGTTTTGTTTTGAGCCGCCTGCAGCCGCTCAAAACAAACGGTGAACGCCTCGGAGGGAAATCAAGGTTTCGCTCCGAGACCTCCCTCCCTGTTTCAGTCACTCAGACGGTCGCGAGGACTTTTCCCCAGCGCGGGTCGGGTCGGTGGAGCATGCGATCGCCCGCGGCGACGAGGGCCGCCGCGGTGGTCGAGGTGATGTTGAGCAGCACCGGCTTGCCGAACTGCGCTTCGAGCAGCGGCACCGCGTGAATCGCAAACCACAGGCCGCCCGGCAGGAGCAACGCCTGCGCGTCGGGGGCGTCGCGCAGCGCTTCGGCGCCGAGCTCGACGGCGAGCTCGTGGTCCGCCGCGGCGCTGGAATACTTGTTCTCCTGCAGCGACCGCGCGCGCGAACGGCACACCCGCACTTCGATGCCGGCTTCGGCGAGATAGCGCGTGAGCGCGTCGGTCACCGCGGCCGGCCAGCGCGTCGCGAGCGCGATGCGCGTAGCGCCCAGGCGGTGCAGCGTCGCGATGTGCGCCTCGAGGTCGGTGTCGCACGGAATGCCGGTGCGCTGCTCGGCTTCGGCGAGGATCTCGCGCATGCGCTTGCGGCCGAGCGCCGAGGCGACGGGCACGCCGGAGAGCGAAAGACGGTCGACTTTTTTCGATGCGAGCAGGTCGAAGGCGCGCCACAGGCTGGGGAGCTCCTCCTCCACGGCCTTGATGCTGTATTCCTTGAGGTTGAGCCCGGTCGTGAGCAGCATCATCCCTTCGGGCGCGACGCGGTAGAACTGGTACGCGTCGAGATCGGTGTAGAGGTGCGGAATGACGTAACCGAGCTGGTACCACGGGGTGATGATGCTCATCGCGAACGTTTCCTCGACGTGTTGGCCGCGCCGATGGTACCACCGCTCGCGAGCGCCGCCCGACGGCGGCGCGGACGGAACCTAGCCGCCGTGGACGTGCTGCGGTTCCTCGTCGTACACCACGCCCTTGTGGGGCAGGTCGTCGATCTCCTCGACGCCTACCCTGCCCGCCTCGACCAGGGCCGCGACCTTCGCGCCTGCGCGCACCGACTGGTCGGCCGAGCGGTAGTGGCGCGCCGATTCGGGCGCGTCGGTCCACGAGGTGCCGTCGCCCGCTGCCCCGCCTCTGTAATAGAGGCGGCCGTCGTTGAACTCACGGATGATGCGGTAGAACATCGCGTTCTCTCCCATGACCGCGGCCCACGCCCCGCCGCGGGCGCGCGACCGCAATGCCGCGCCTATCCAAGTGTGACCGATGGTGCTGTTGCGCGTCTGCCGGGACATCGTGACGATCGGCAACCGTTACCCACCCCCTCGGCTAGCAATTTTGTGCCCCGGCCGCGCGAATCAGGCGCCGGGGAACGCGTCCTCGACGCTGAAGGGCTCCGGCGCACGCCCGGCGCGGCGGCGCTCGTCCATGCGCCCGTAGGCCGTTTCGAGGTTGCGGACGAAGCGGGGGGTGTCGAACAAGGCGGAAGCCGGGGCGACTGCACGCAGCTTCTGCGTGACGGCCGCGAGAGCCTGCCGGTCGGTTGCGTAGCGGATGGCCGTTTCGCGATAGGCGTGTAGATCGTGCACCGCGAGCTCGGGCAACCCGCACGCGTGGACCAGGCTCGCGGCCACCCGTGTGGCGAAGGTGCGTCCGGGCGCGGTCAGGACCGGCAGGCCCGCCCACAGCGCGTCGCTCGTGCCGGTGTGGGCGTTGTACGCGGGGGTGTCGAGGAAGAGATCGGCCAGACGATGCCGCGCGAGGTGCTCGGGTTTGGCGAGGTTGCCCGCGAACACGAGGCGCGTCCCGTCGACGCCGGCCGCGCCGGCCGCGCGGGCGAGATTGCGCTCGGCCTGCGCATCGCCGTGCAGCAGCCACAGCACGCTGCCGGGCACGGCGCGCAGGATATCCATCCACACCGAGAACACCCTGCGGTCGATCTTGCTCAGGCGGTTGAAGCTGCAATAGACGAAAGCATTTTCGGCCAGGCCTTCGTCCGCGCGCGTGCGCGCGGTCTTCGCGACCGGCTGCCGCGAGTCGTTCACCTGATAGCTGCCGGGCAGGCGCACGACGCGCTCGGTGAACTCGTGCTCGTGTCCCGGCGGAGTCGCCACCGCGTCGGAGATGAAATAGTCGATGAAGTCCGCGCCCATGGTGCCCGGATAGCCGAGCCAGCTCACCTGCAGCGCGGCCGGGCGCAGCGCGAAGATGTCCGGCCGCGAATGGGCCGTATAGCCTTTCATGTCGACCAGGATGTCGACGCGGTCCGCGGCGATGCGCCGCGCGGTCGCCTCCGCGTTTTCGTTGCGGATGTCGACGAAGCGGTCGCTCGTCTGCTCGATGTGCCGCCGATAGTGGCTGCCGTCGTCGGGACCGCTCGAGTACACGTACACCTCGAAGCGCTCGCGGTCGTGCGCCGCGTACAGACCGTACGTGAGGTGCGCCGTCGCGTGATCGTAGAGATCGGCGGAAACGTAGCCGACGCGTATGCGCGCGGTGTCGCGCGCATCCCGACGCGCGCCCGGCGCCCGATCCGCGACATTACCCGCCAGATCGAGCGCGCGCTGCTCGGCGACGTCCTTGGCGATCTCGCCCGGGAACAACGTCAGCGCGGTGAACGGCTCCACGCGCTGCGCCCACAGGGCGCGGGGCTGACGTGCGCGATATTCGAAGAACGCTTCGCGCCAGCGCTCGACCGCGTCCCAGTCGCAGCAGTCGAGATAGGCGTCGACGAGGCTCGCGTGCGCCTTGTGCATGCCGGGCTCGAGCGCGATCGCACGCTCGAAGCACGGTATCGCTTCGGCGTTTCGCCGCAGGCGGTTGTAGCAGACGCCTAGATCGTAGTGCGCGCCCGCCAGCCGCGGCTGCATCTCGATCACGCGCGCGAGGATCGGAACCGCGTCGGCGTAGCGCTGGAGGCGCAGCAGCGCGACCGCGAGATTCACCCACGCGGTCGGCTCGTCGGGCATGAGGCGCGCGACGTCGCGAAAGCAGCGCTCGGCGTTCTCGAAATCGCCGCGGCCGTAATGCGCGAGCCCTTGCGCGTGCACCGCGTCCACGTCGATGCGCGGTTTGAAGAATCCTGAAAGCAGTCTCAGAAGCACGGCGTCGAAATTACCACGCGTCAGCCGATCTCGACGTCCAGCCGGTGCGCCTTGCGCCCGCCGCGCGGCACGTCGGCGGGCAGGGTGACGTCGGCGAGCAGCGTGCGCGAGAACTCGACCGCGCGCTGCACGAGCGCCTGTGACGCCTCGCGCAGCTCGGCGCTCTGCTGCACCTGGGTCACGTTGCGCTCCATGTCCTCCGCCGACCAGCCGCGCGTGTGCGCGATGAACGGAAACGGCGGGAACGAGAAACCGAGCTCCGAGAAGAACGCCAGCATGCCGCCCGCGACGCCCTGCACGTTGTCCTGTCCGCCGGTGATGATGAACCCCGCGACCTTGTCGCGGATGAGCACCCGGTCGTGCGTCGTGATCTCGTTCTGCACGCAGTTCAGACGCTCGGCCATCTTGAAGTACAGCGCGCTCGCCACACCCCAGCGGATCGGCGTGGAGACGAGCACGACGTCGGCCCAGTGCACGACCGCCTCGTACACCTGCGCCATCTCGTCCTTGTCGTCCATCTGCGTGATCGAGCACGGCCACGTGCATGCCCGCGCGCTCTTCGAGTAATAGCCTTCGCAGTTGCGGAAGTCGAGCGAGCGCAGGCGGATGTGTTCGGTCTCGCACGCGAGGCCCTGCCGGGCATATTCGAGCGCGGCGTCGAGCAGCGCTTCGGAGGTCGAGTAGCGCGGGTTCGCCGCATCCATCACCGTCGTCGAGATGCCGACCACGCGCGTCGATCCGGGGACCCTTTCGACCGGACGCGCCAGCGGGTGCGGCGCGTGCGGCTTGCGGTTGCGGCGGGTCGCGTTGTCGGTGCGCACGTACAGCCGGCCGTCGCGCACCCGCACTTCGTAGGCGGGCACGCAGTCCTCCTCGAAACCCGGCTCGCCCTTGCCGGTGCTGCGATGGAATTTCCAGTTGTGCCACGGGCAGACGACGTAATCGCCGTCGAGCCGTCCCTGCCCCAACGGCCCGCCGACGTGATTGCAGCTGCCGCCGATCGCCCCGAGCTCGCCGTCGCGGCACGTGATCGCGATGCGCGTGCGACCGCACATCGCCTCGGACACCGGCGCCGCCAGGAACCGCGCGACGTCGCCCACGTCTTCCCACTTTTCTTCGGTCATGGCGTCTCCCTATTTGATGCTCTGACGCGCGCTTAGGAAGTAGACGATGCGCGCGAGCTCGTCCGGCGTGGCGACCAGACCGTTGCCGGCCATGCGCGAGACGATCGCTGTCATCTCGTCGCGCGTGCCGCTCACCTGCGGCAGCGGGTGGCATTGCACGCACTTCGCCTCGAACGTCTTCCTGGAGGCGTCGATGTCGAATTGCGCGTCGGCCGGGAGATTGCGCACCGCGTCTACGGACGCCTGATTCTCCATCTCCTGCCCGCGTTTGGCGACCAGCGCCTGCTGGAGATCGGGCGACATCGCGACGAGGTAGGCGGCAACGTGCCAGCGCTCCTCGGTGCCGATCGGCTTGCCGATGACCGCGCGGTCGGCCATGCGGTTGACCGTCTGGAACCACACGTCCGGCGGCTTGGGTTTGACGAGCACGGTGCGCAGATCGTGGCACTGCACGCACTTGCTCAGCAGCACGCGGCGTCCCATCTCCAGCCCCTGCGTCGAGGCGAGCGTCTCGACGTTGGCTTCCTTCGGAAAACCGGCGCGCGGCAGCAATGTCTTAAGGCGCTCGAGGTTCTCTTTCGACAGCACCGAGCCGAAGGCCTGCTGCGAGAGGTACTGCTCCTTGAAGACGAACGGCACCGACAGCCCGACGAGCAGCACGGTGCAGATCACCATCACGACGCCGAGAAACGGCACGAGCGCGCTTTCGAGGTGCTTGAAGAAGCGCACGATGCTGATCTTCACGATCAGGATGACGCCGATCGCCAGCCCGAGCGTGAGGTGCATCACGGTGCGCGGCGGCAGCTCGATCTGGTAATGCCAGATGCGCGGCAGCATCTGCGCCATGAGGAAGACATAGATCGCGAGGAACGCATAGCCGGTGTAGCGATGGATGCGCATGAGCCTCGGCGGCGCGGAGCTCTTGCCCGAGGCCTCGTCGAACGGATAGCCCCACAGATGGAACATGAGGAGCATGTTGACGATGCCCAGCGCGAGGAACGTCAGTCCGAGCAATACGTTGAGCCATGTATCCATCCGGTCCCCCGGCGAATGTGGGTCGGACCCCGGCTTTTTCGGGGTCAGGCCCCGGTTTGCTCGTCAGTAACTCCCGCCCGCGCTCGGCGCCTGCGCCGCCGCTTTCGCCCCGCCGCGCAGCGCGACGAACCACACGTTCTGCAGCTTGTCGCCTTTGGTGTCGCCGGGCTTGGCGTCGTTCACGTAGTAGTAGAGCGGCTTGCCCCCGTAGGTGAGCTGCTTGCTGCCGTCGTCGCGCGTGATCTCGCCGAACCCGTTGCCGCTCGCCTCACCCGGCCGCGCCGCGGGCCACACCGCGAGACAGCCGCCGGCGCACGCGCTCCTGCCGTTGGCATCGGGCGTGAAGGTGTAGAGCGTCATGCCGTTCTTGCCGGTGATGACGTCGGCGGCGCCGGCGCCGAGCGACAGGAGACCGAAGGCCAGGGCGAGCGGGAGATTGCGGTTCATGTGCATGGCGATCCTCTTTGAATGTCGTTGGCGAAAGGCGGGGCTCATCGCCCGCACCGACACGACATACGCGCGAAGGCGCGCGAAGGATTCACCGGCACGCCGCGCGTGCCGTACGTCGTAAGGCTTAGCCGCCCTTGAGATTGATGCAGAGGCCGGAGTAGATGAGCGGGGTCGTCGGCGCGCTCGGCGTCGCACCCGACGGTTCCACGCTGACCGCGAGCGACTGCGCGCCTCTCACGAGCTTCCAGGCCTCGTCCGAGAGCGCGACCTGGGCGGGCGCGTCGGCGCGCGCGACCGCGAGCGGACGTATCGCGCCGGTGTCTTTTTCGATCGCCCAGATCTGCAGCACCCGGCCCTCGGCCGGACGCGGCAGCACGATCGGCTCGGTCTTCAGATGAAAAGGCGCGCGGTAGCCGGTGACGACGAGCGCCGGCTGACCCGCCGGGTTCTGCAGGATCGCGACGTAGCTCGGTGCGACGCTCGGCGGCGCGCGCAATGCGAGCAGGCTCGTGAACACCGCGAGCACCGCGGCGATCGTCGCGGCTCCGAACGAGAACGTGCGCCAGAAGCCGAGACGGTTCCACAGCGACGGTCGGGCTTGCGGCGATCCGCCGCCTTCGATACGGCGCTCGATCGCGGCGAGGACGTGCGGCGCGGGCTCTACGGCGCGCGCCTCCTGCGCGAGCGGCGCGAGGTCTTCCTGCCATTCGCCGACGAGGCGCGACAGATCGGCGTCGGTACGCAGCATGCGCTCGAAGCGCGCGCGGGCGCGGCCATGCAGCGCGCCGAGGGCGTATTCGCCGGCGAGCATCTCACGCAGCTTCGGGTCCGCGAGCTTCATGGCCGCATGCACTCGCGCAAGGCGAGGAGACCGCGCCTCACCCACGACTTGACGGTGCCGAGCGGCAGTCCGCGCTCCTGCGCGACCTCGACCGGCGTATAGCCTTCGTGATGAACGAGCAGCACGGTCGAGCGTTGTTCGTCGGAGAGCCTCGCGAGGCAGCGGCGCAGCCGCGCGAGCTCGTCACTCACCAGCGCCGCGTCGTCCGGACGCAGCGCGTGATCGGGCGTTTCCTCGTCGACGGGCTCCGGATCGAGGTGCGCGCGATAGTCGGCACGCCGGACGACGTCCAGCGCGCCGTTACGCACGATATTGATCAGCCACGTCATCGCCGCCCCGCGCGACGCCTCGTAATCGCCCGCGTGCTGCCAGACTTTCACGTAGGCATCCTGCAGCACCTCCTCGGCCCACTGCCGGTTCTTCAATATACGCAGCGCGACGCCGTTCAGATTCGCGGAAGTGGCGTGGTAGAGCTCGACGAAAGCGGCGCGGTCGCGCAGGGCACAGCGCGCGAGCAGGTGCTGAAGCCTCGAGGCGGAGCGTTCTTCGGCCATCGTTCCCCTAACGTGCGCCGAAAAAACCAAAGCCGCCCGTAGGCGGCTTTGAGTCTGGAATGTGGCGCGCCCGGCAGGATTTGAACCCACGACCCCCTGGTTCGTAGTCCGAAATACAGGCGCAAGTCATTGATTGGTAAGTAATGTCGTTTAGGGATCCGTCCGTTGCTTTCCCTCTACGTGCTTCAACTTGGTGCGACGAAGTTTGGCAGAAGTCTAGCAGCGTTTCTCTGGGGGTCGATGATCTGGTGAGTCGCTCGGGTACTCAGCAACGCGTTGGGTCCGCTTCGCGCGACCATAGCCCCGCGGGACAAGCTGACGTGCGGAAGCTCGTCGACCGGACGATGCTAAGCTTCACGACAGCAGTAGGTTTCGCATAACAATGCGTACGGAGGAGCCCCTACGTGCCAAGTCTGATTGGTCGCGCCGCCGCGTTAGCGTTGCTTGCATGCGCTGTGTTCTCGGGGATCACCGCAGCGCAGGAGCCCGCGTTCCGACGGGTCCAGCTATCGCACGGAATCTCCCTAGAAATACCGAGCCACTGGACGGTTCTGTCATCGGAAACCCGGAAGAACTTGTCAGCGGTGGGGCAAGCTATCGCAGAAAATTCCGGCACCGAGCTACCAGCGGGCCGCAAGGAACCGCTGCTCGCGGTCAATGCAGTTCCAAGTCCCACCGGAGCCACGATTCGAGTCAGCGTTACATCGCCTCCGGATTACACTCAAGCGGACTTGGCTGCCACTAAGACCGCAGAACTCAAAGATCTCGAGAGTGAGATGCTTCGGACCTTCCGCAAGATGGAGGCGGCCGGCGGCCCCAAG
This sequence comes from Burkholderiales bacterium, assembly GCA_036262035.1. Taxonomy (NCBI): domain Bacteria; kingdom Pseudomonadati; phylum Pseudomonadota; class Betaproteobacteria; order Burkholderiales; species Burkholderiales bacterium. The sequence goes on from DATAJS010000018.1 coordinate 22,514, forward strand.
ATAATTCAGGCGCAGCCGTTTCGGATCGAGCGATTCAACAATCAGCTTACGCTTGTGATGCCATACGTACGCGCTGGCATCAACGGTCCATCGCCTTGGCAAGTGGTCCAGTACAAGATCCCACGACCGACTTACCTCCTCGAGCTTACGTTGTCGCATAGACAGTCGGATGCGGCGCTTTGGGCACCGATCCTTGAGCGAGTGAAACGCTCGATTCAGTTCTGAGTCTCCTGCCGAGCCCAGCCACATTCAAATGAGCGCGAGAGTCGAAAAAGGCAAGCGGTGGTTCAAATTCGTGTTGATGTTGTTGGCGGTGACCGCTGTTGTAAAGATCTTCTTTGCGCTCGGCTCACCGAACTCGGCTAACAAATTTGCTATTGCATTGGTTCAGTTCATCGGCGGTGTCATCGTTCTTGGGCTGCCGGCATTTCTACTCGGATGGGTAACGGGACCCAAGGATGAAAGGTCGCCGAACGAACCAGGCGGCCATGAATTAGCGCCCCTAGACACATCGTTTTCGGCGCCCGCTGCCGATGACAGGCCGCGCGATACATCAGCCCGCAGCACCTCCTCTGTGACGGATGCGTCGCCACCGGACGAAAAATTCTGGGCTGCCGCGCTCGCGGAGTTTGATAGCCCGCTCCGTCGGCCCGGCCTGTGGGCAAGCGCATTCGCCGAGACTGACGGCAACGAGTCGCGCGCAAAGGCAATCTACTTACGGCACCGAGCTCGCGAACTGCATCACGAACATCAGCGGCAACAGGCGGAGCTTAAACATCAAGCAGAACTGGCGCGGATGACTGAGGAGCAGCGCGCGTATGCCTCACTTCCGAAGGGCACCTGCGCCAATTGCGAAGCAGTTATTCCTATAGCGTCCGAACAATGCAGCAAGTGCGGAGCCGCCTTCGGTCCGGGCAGCACATGGCGCATTACGCCTCTCGCCGGCTCTAGTACACCGTAACGGAGAAGCTATGTTGCGGCGAATCGGACCGCGCGCAACGTCAGGTCTCGGGCAGAAAGTACTAGTGCTGGATGTCAATCGCGACGCCAACGCGGTTTGCAACTGCCGTATAGAGGTCAACGTCCACTCCCGGCGCGCGTATCGACACCAGAAGAGAATACGGTGCGGATTGGTTAAATCGCTCCAGCGCAGTACGGGTCTTCCACCATCCCAGTGCCGGGTAGATGGCGATTGCGCCCCGGCTTGCCAAGTCCGCGGCGCGGCCGCGCCACGTGTCGGAATGAATCGACCCTCTGTGGCGGCCGCTCTTGCCGATGTCCCACTGCGGATCATCGCCAGCGACGCGGGTGCCTTCTTCTTCATCGCGCGCTGCGGCATTGACGCGCTGCTGAAACTCCTCCACGGACTCAAGCGGGCGCTTCACGTCGAAGCGTAAACCGTGGGACTCATACCTGTACCGCGAACGCGGCCCGCGCTCTGAGGGATTTGGCTCGATGAAATACGACAACGTAACGCGCATCTCGACCTGCGTCTCACCGAGGGCTTCAAGCTCTCCAAGGGGCCACGGCAGCTCGTAGAAGTGCATATCCCTCATCTTCGGTTGGGCCGAGCCTTCGCGTTCGAATGGCTGCAAGCTTTCCTCGACGATTAAGGTGAGGGCGTTCGAAGCGCTCCATCGTGCTCGATCCAAATCCGGTACACCAAAACCACAATGCCGTACGAGGTTGACATAGTCTGCCTTCGACGGTGCCCGTCCTGCAGGGAAAAACATGCGGCGCATCTCATGCGTCCATTCTGCAGAGTGCACGACCATTCCGCGAATCGTCTCCGGCCGCAGGTCCGGATACTCCGCCATCAATTGTGCCGCCATTCGCGCAGCCAACGCCGTAGCCGCGCTCGTAGCATTCGCCGTGGTAAACAAGCGCTGCGCGGGCACATGATGCGTCGTCAGCAGGCTGAGACTTGCCGTCCAGACCGCACTGATATCGTCCTCTGCAGCGTTGCCCCCCTCGAACATCACGTCGGGTTTAAGGGGCCAGTATGTCTGCCACGTCGCCGACGTGGTGCTGAATGGACTCAGGCCTCCCCCTGCTGCAATCGGTTGATATCCGCCCATGTCAGGCTCGGTGATGTTGACGTAATTTGTGAACGCCCCAATGGTTAGTGCGTTCCAAGCCTGTGCGGGATCGTGGATCCCGTCAGTTGTATTGCTATCTGGATACAATGCCCACGCGTTAGAATCCGTAACGTTGCCTGCTGACACGACGATTAGTCGAGGCGTTGCACCTGCGCTCTCTGCATCTACGGCGAGCCGATCTATTGCGGCCGACCAGGCCGAAGGTCTACCGCGGTCGCGGTTGTCTCGCGCCGTTACCGCCATCTCGAACACGCGTGCCCGATCGGGTGCGGTGACTTCCGGTCTCGAGACCGCCTCGATGGTGATGTATCCATGATGTTTCGCATCACCGCCGTTGTAGCCATCGTGAGGTAGGAGCTTTACCGCCTCAAGTCGATGACGAACGATGACTGGGTCACGCGTCGCAAGTGCAGCGGTCAAGTCGCCGAGGAGCGCGAGTCCGGCCATGTTCGTGCCGTGACCGTCGTTATCATCTGTGCCCCACCCGGGCTCGACAGTGTGTTGATCGGCAGCAGCAAGTGCGTCAGTAAGCAAAGGATGCCCACTGTTAACCCCAGTATCGAGCACGCACACGTGCGGCACATCTTCTTCGGGATTAGGGATTCGTATTCTTGCCAGGAGGTCTTCTGCCCATTCCGGTTGCTCTTCGAGCGGCATCGAATCGAAAAACTCTGCCGTGTCCTTCGCCCGCCGCAACTCGCCGATGCTGTTGAGCGTCATCGCCGACAGCGTCATCTGCGCGGCAGAGGTATAAGCAAGTACGACCGTGCGCTCAGGGAACTCGAGTTCGCCAGCAGCCACAGGCACGTCCTGAAGCTGCATCAGTCGCCTGAAATCAGTGACTGAACGGCTGCGATCCCCGCGCACAGGCAACCACACCTCCCACCAGAATGTTTCATCCGGGTCTGCCGGGAAGACTGCCGGATCGTCGGTCCAAAGGTCCCTCAACCGTGCAGCGCGAATGGCGCGAATCGTGTTGATGAGCGACTTGTGGTCGCGAGCGCGCCCGGCGCTGTCACGCCTCTCTGAAAGGTACTCTTCGATCAGGCGTTCGAAATGTTCGAGCCGGCCTTCTGGAACGAAGACGTTGGCGTACGTCACCGTGTCTTCGTGCCGGACATTCATCAGCTCGATGCCAGAACGCACTCTGGCAAGACTTTCAAAAGCCAGTTCTATATCGGGAAAGCTTTCGAACGCCACCTGCAAGCCATAGCCCGCTTCGACTCCGACATCTCGCTGAGCCTCTACTGCAGCTGCGGCGGCAGGCCTTAACTCGTCAACTTGACGACGGAGTGTGTTGCCATGCTCCTGCCGATCCCGTTCCGGAATGGTTCGCCGCGGAATAATCTGCCGCGGCGACCGAAACGGTTGCGTCTGGGCCAAGTCCCTAAGGACCAGGTGTCGATATCTGCGCTCGTGCTGCTCCGCCATTTCGTATGGCGCGCCTTATTAAGTTTTTTTTAGTCTTCCCGCCACGTCCTGCCGTTCGAGGAGTTGCTGCTCAATGTCCGCTTCCCGTATGGACTCCTGCTGATGGATCAGCACTTCCTTGAGTACTTCCTCCGCGGCCCGAGTAATCTCCGCGTAGCTCAAGCCATGCGCAAACTCCGCGAGCCGCTTCCAAGACACCCCCTTCGCCACAAGCCGTCCAAGTCGGACGCGTAGCAAAGCTGCTATCTGCTGAACGTTGGGGAGCGAGTAGTGCAGGACATCATCAAAGCGTCGGAAAAGCGCGTGGTCGAGAATCTCTGGATGATTGGTCGCCGCGACGATAAGGCTGTGGGATCCGTCCTGCTCAATCATCTGCAGGAAACTGTTAAGAACGCGGCGAATCTCGCCGACATCGTTCGCCAGCCCCCGCTGGGAGCCAATCGCATCGAACTCATCGAAGAAGTACACGCCGCGCGTGTGATCGGTTGCATCGAAGATCAGTCGTAACTTCGCCGCCGTTTCCCCCATGAACTTGGTAATGAGCGCGTCGAGGCGTACTTGGAACAGTGGTATGCCAAGCTCGCCCGCGAGTACAGACGCTGAAAGGGTTTTCCCAGTTCCGGGCGGTCCAACCAGCAAGAGCTTGCGGCGGGGGGCCAAGCCGTGTTGGAGAATTCGCGCTGCATGTCGCTGTTCCCGAATGACCCGCTGCAGTTGCTTCGCGAGCGTGTCATCGAGAACGATGTCGGAAAACCGAGCCTTCGGGAAGGAAACGGCGAGAAGATTTGCCAGGTCGCCCTTCGGACGCCGAATCGGGATGGCCCCGTCTTGTGATCGATTGCCGTGACGCGTCTTCGCCTCATCAATGAGCGTGCGCAAGTCCTCAGCCACCTGCCCATGCCCAAGCTTCGCCTCCTGAGCGGCCACCTGCATCGCGACAGAAAAAAAGCGCTGATCGTCGCCCTCGATGTGCGACTTCAACAACGCTTTGATCTGTTCAGCGCTCGCCACGTTCTAGCTCTCTCGGAAGAGTCGTTTCGAAGCCGCTCGCGTAAGGTTCCAACAAGCCATGTGTGGCTCCACGCCAGGCGGGTACCACATCGTAGCGACGCTTCGGCTGTTTAGTCTCGGTGAAACATAGCACGCCGCTCGTCGGCATTGCGTCAGCCGAGATGAATTGGCACGACGCCACCAGTCGGCGGTTTTGAAACGAAAACATAGCCGGCCTTGTTTCAGAAGCGAGTGCGGCAGGCACTGGCAATAGGCTGCTTGTCGGCGCGCCTTGAACATGCTCGCGGCAGGCTGCTACCGCTCGTGGAGCCTTGAATTCGTACATGTCAGGCCGCGAGCTTTCGCATGATTTCTGCGACCCATGCCGGTGCGTAGCGCAAATCGCGCAGCAACTGCTTCTGGTCGTCGTCCGTCAGTTGTCGTTTGAGTATCGCCAGCGTCCTGTCGTTGACGTTGCGCTGTCCAATGTGTCGCAGCGCTTGTATGACGGTGCCGCTCTTGCGGCCAGCGGTGGCGACGTTTCGCGGGGTAGTGTGCTTCAGCACGATTTCCTGCTGGCCGTAATTCACTTTGCGGGACGGACCATTCGTGAGGAATACGATACGCGTTGGCACCTGCTCGGACAGGCCCAGGATGTTCGCTACATACGCGCCAGTCGGCTGAACCTTGCTGCCCTCGCGCGTCGCGAGGGCTTTGGCGACTGCGTCGGCCGACGGCGGGCCGTGACCGAACGTGGGATGGTCGATCGGATAGTCATATAGTCCGCGGGCGAGCTGGCGGATAAGGCCTTTACGTGAAAGGCGGGTCAACGCCATGCCGACGGCACGGGGGTCGCCTAAGGTAGCAAGGTCTTTCGGCGTGAATACCCAACCCCCCCGGTGCCCGAATATGATAGAACGGGCTTTCGGCTCAATAACTTGCGTATGTCTCTTGGCGGCTGTCATGTTGAAAAAAGCATATACTTTTTGCAACAAAAAGCAACCCAGGAGCTACAACGCAGCACGGACGCCCGAGGACTGTCAGCACTCGACAATTACGAAAAGACCCCGTGTTCGATGCAGCCCAGCGTGTCCAGAACGCTCTCGGCTCCGACGTCAACGTCCAGCAGGCTGAGAGGCGTTCGCCCACCAAGCGATGCATTCGGCGCTTTCAACCAGTCGATGCCAACTTCGGTGTTTTCGAAGACTTCATTCGCTCGGACCACGACCCGCGCCAAGCGCAGCAGCTTTGCCGATTCTTCGCTGTTCAGAACGCCCCCTCGCTTCCGCCGCGCCAGAGTGCGTTCCGGGATGCCAAGCGCGCGCACGAGATCCGTCTGCGAAAGCTGAGTCGCTTTCACGAGCGCGTGACCACGGCGGCCGGCAGACCAGCACGGATCGCCTCGACCCAATCGAACGCTGAGGTCGGCTGCGTCTTCAGAACCGATTTGCCGCCCAGCAGCGCCGCGAGAATGGAATCGGTGCTACTCGGGTTTCTGAGCGTCCTGAGCATGTGCGTGCGTCCAAGTGCTGCTTGCAGCGATTTTGCGCAAGTACCTTGAGGCACCGGCGCGGCGCGCCCTCGCGCCACTGGCACCCTCTGCCCCGATGACTAACAGACAGGGGCGGCAGTTTCAATAGCCGAAAAACAAGAAAACGACCATCGATTCGAACCCTGCGAATCTCTATTCTCCGACGGTCGTCTAGCGTACCTCGCAAATTTTTTCAACACCTGAAAACGCCGTTTTTAGGTATCGATCCGAACGCGGGACCTCCCTATGCTCGGCAAACACTGACCAGCTTAGGAGCGCGTTACAGGTGCGCAAGAACGTAACCATCGGTCTTTCCCCGGCCGAATTCATCCGGGTCCAGGGCGCCGCGGCAGTTGCGGGCATGCCGATCGCGACCTACCTCAAATGGCTGCTGCGCGGCGGCGCGCCACACGACGACACCGCGAAGGGCATTGGCTCGGTCCTCCAACGCCTCGACCAGATTGCAGTCTTGATAGCGCGGCTTCCACGCTGCTATCACGCGTCCGCGCGCCCGCTGGAGACAGTCACGCCGCCGGCGGCTATCGAAACGCCGCCCGTGTCACGGGAAGCAATCGAACGAAGCCTTCGCGAGCGCGGCATGCCGAGCTCCACGATTCGCCAATTGTTCGTAGTTCTCGACGAACACGGCGTGCTTCGCTGATCAGGGCTGCGCCAGCACGATGCAAGCAACAGACGTCTTCGGCTTCAGCACGTTAGGCCGCGCCTTGCAGTATGTGTGTAATCCGACTGCTTTCATCAATTCCCAATCGCAGCGCGGACTTAGCTGCACCCCGCAGGGTGCGTATGGTGTGATGCATTTTTCGCGAGTTAAAGACGAGCGAAGAGCGTCACAACTTGCCGACGCTTCAGCGTCGGCGGGCGGCACACCCGAAGACGCCGGGCAATGCGACCGGATCACTGGACAAAGGCTGGACATTTACTCGACAAACAGTGGACAGCTACTGGACACACCGTGTGTCGTAACCCGAGGCCGCGGAGAGCAAACAGGAAGCACTTCGATAGCACTTCGGGAGCAATCGGATAGCAACCCGGAAGCAGTCGGAGAGCAGTCCGATAGCAGTCGGGATGCAGTCGCGCTGCAGTCCAATTGCAGCCGAAACGCAGTCGCGCTGCAGTCCGATTGCAGTCTGCGCAGCGGAACCGGAAATGCCCCGCCGCGCTGACTTCCCCTGGGGCCGCTGGGTCCGCGTCTCGGAAGCGCACTACTACGCCTGCGGCGGCGATCGCCGCTACTTCGACGCGCACTTCAAGCCGCACCTCACCTCGATGCAGCTTTCCAAGCAGGGCCGCGCGTACGTGCGCGCGGAGATTGACGCGATTGCCGAGACCATCGAAACTCGTACGCGCAACGGGCGGGCCTGCGACGAGAAAGGAGTTACACACGCATGGCACGAACGAGAACGAGCGGCATCACGACCGATGCCGCAGGCAACAAAATCGTCTGCAAGCAAGTCGGCGGAGAAACGATCTTCGCGCGGCTCGGAAACGTCAGTCAGGAAACCGCGGAATCGTGGCTCGCGGACCGGATCCAGCGCATCACCCTCGCAAAAGCGCGTGGATCGCGTCCTCGAGTTACTTTCCGGGAAGCCGCTGCCAAGTACCTCCGAGACAACCGAGACCGTCTAGCCTCCATCAACGACGCAGCGTGGCACGTCGAGCTGCTGACTCCGTGGATCGGCGAAAGACCTCTGGACGAGGTGCATGACGGGACGCTGGAGCCGTTCGTGAAGCAGCGCCTGGAAGTCGAAAAGGTGAGCCTCACGACGGTAAACAGGAGCAAGGAAGTGGTGCGCCGGATCCTGAACCTCGCGGCGCGTAGCTGGCGGCACGAGAACGGTATGACGTGGCTGGAAACGTCGCCGCTCATCACCGTCGACGCGAAGCAGGCGAGGAAGAAAGCGCGCAAGCCCTACCCGCTCACGTGGGACGAGGAAGACCTGCTCTTCGCGGAGCTGCCGGAAGACCCGACGCGCCAGATGGCGCGGTTCAAGGTGAACACCGGGACCCGCGAACAGGAAGTCTGCCTTCTCCGGTGGGAGTGGGAGATCGCGGTGCCGGAGCTCAACACGTCGGTTTTCGTGGTGCCCGGGGCCTTCGTGAAGAACGGTGAGGACAGGCTGATCGTGCTCAACCAGGTGGCGCAGGAGGTGGTCGAGGAGCGCCGGGGCATCCACCCCGAGTTCGTCTTCACCTACCGAGGCCAGCGCGCCAGGAAATACGGCGGCGGCTACAAACCCGGATATGCCGGGAAGCCGGTCGAGTGCCTCAACAACAACGCGTGGCAGCACGCCCGGGAGCGGGCCGCAAAGCGCTACCTGGAGAAGTTCGGCCGGGAAGCGCCTTGGGGTTTTGCGCACGTCCGCGTGCACGATCTGAAGCATACGTTCGGCCGCAGGCTGCGCGCGGCGGGCGTGGGCGAAGAGACGCGGAAGGTCCTCCTCGGACACACGAACGGCGACATCACGACGCATTACAGCGCGGTAGAGATTGCCGAGCTGATTCGTGCGGTGAACCGGATCGACCGGAGCCTTGCAACGCCGGCGATCACGCTTCTGAGGGCTGCTGCATGAGCGCGCAAGCTGTAGGTCTTGCAAACTCTGGCAGAAAAAACTTAGGGCCGCTCGAAAGCAGCCCTAAGTCATTGATAGTTGGCGCGCCCGGCAGGATTTGAACCCACGACCCCCTGGTTCGTAGCCAGGTACTCTATCCAACTGAGCTACGGGCGCGTTGAGCCGGGAATTATATCAAAGATTTCGAGGCTTACGAAGACTTCTCGCGCACCGGCACGAGCAGCACCGGCACTTCCGCCCCGTGCAGCACCGCTTCGGCGTCGCTGCCGAGCACCGCGTGGCGCAGGCCGCCGGTGGCGTGGGTGCCCATCACGATGAGGTCCGCCGACCATTTGCGCGATTCGTCGACGATGAGGTCGGCGACCCTGCCCGTGAAATTCTCGTGCAGCACCGTCTCGGCATCCACGCCCTGACTCACCGCGAGGGTGCGCGCCTCCGTCAGGATCTCCTTGCCGCCTTCCGCGAAGTCCGCGACCAGCGGCGCGGCGGCGATGCCGGTCTCCGGATTGAGCGCCAGGGCGGAATCGTCGACGATGTGCACGAGCCGGAGTTGCGCGCCGACTTCCTTCGAAAGCTTCACCGCTTCCTCGAGGCCGCGCTTCGAGATGTCGCTGCCGTCGACCGGCACGAGAATTCGCTGATACATGATCCCTCCGCTTCTTTCCGAGCGTTGATGATGAGCGCATCGTAACGTCGCGTGCGCGGCGGCGCTACAGGAGAATGCGTGGAAACGTTGTCGAGCGGTGACATTTCGATGCAATGAATCGGGGCAGCGCGCACTCGACGAGTGCGACGGGAACTATCTGCGTTGCGAGCAACCAAAACCGCGGCTTCAAAATATCAAATGGATGATGAATTGAAATTCCGCCCTCTTTGGCTGGTCCTCGGCTGGTGCCTCGTCGCTGCTGTCGTCTATCTCTCCGTCAGTCACACCTCGGTCGCGCCGAACGTCGAGAACGGCGACAAGATCGGCCACTTCGTCGCCTACGGCACGCTGTCCCTCTGGTTCGTACAGCTCTTCCGGCGGCCGCCGCAGCGCTTCGGCGCATGCCTGGCGCTCGTCGCGCTCGGTGTCGCGCTCGAATGTGTGCAGGCGGTGTTGCCTTACCGATCGTTCGACCGGATGGACATGCTCGCGAACGCGTGCGGCGTGGTTTTAGGGTGGATCGCGGCCCCGCCGCGCCTGCCGAACCTGCTGGCGATGGTCGAGCGCGCGGTGCGCGCGCCCGCGTGAAGTCGCCGCCCAAACGAAAGGGCCTCGTAGCATCGGCCGCGACGCGTCCGAAAAGCCTCAGGGGGCCGCTTACCGCTTGACCCGGACGAACAGCCTCAGGTGGTCGGCGGGACAGTGTGAACCTCCGTACTCGCTTGCGCCGCGTGCGCCAGCGCTACAACCCGCCAAACGCCACGTATTTCACCTCCAGGAATCCGTCAATGCCGTACTTGGACCCCTCGCGGCCGATACCGGACTCCTTGAACCCGCCGAAGGGCGCCACCTCGTTGGAGAACAGTCCGGTGTTGACGCCGACAATGCCGTATTCGAGCGCTTCCGCCACGCGCCAGACGCGCCCGATGTCGCGGCTGTAGAAGTACGCCGCCAAGCCGTAAGGGGTGTCGTTCGCGAGCGCAACGACTTCTTCATCCGAGGAGAAGCGCATGAGCGCAGCGACCGGGCCAAAGGTCTCTTCCTGCACACAGACCATATGAGGCTTCACATCTCCTATCACCGTAGGGGAAAAATACGTTCCGCCGCGTTGATGAGGCTTGCCACCGGTCAGAATCCTCCCGCCTTTCGCTAGCGCGTCAGCGACGTGCGCCTGCACCTTCGCGAGCGCGGCCTGATCGATCAGCGGCCCTTGCATCGCGCCCGCCTCTCGACCATCGGCAACCTTGAGCGCAGCCACCTTCTCGGAAAACAGCCGCGCGAAGCGCTCATAGACGTGGTCATGGATGAGGAAGCGGTTTGTGCACACGCACGTTTGGCCGGTATTCCGATATTTCGAGATCAGTGCGCCCTCCACTGCCGCCTCGACGTCGGCATCGCTGAATACGATGAACGGAGCGTTGCCGCCCAGCTCGAGAGAAAGCTTCTTGATCGTCGGAGCGCATTGCTCCATGAGGAGGCGCCCCACTTCGGTCGAGCCCGTGAATGAGACCTTCCTGACCGTTTTGCTACGGGTGAGCGCGCGTCCGATCGCGACAGGATCGCCGGTGACGACGTTCAGCACCCCAGGAGGCACGCCGGCCTGCGCCGCCAGATGGGTCAGCGCCAGAGCCGTCAATGGCGTCTGTTCTGCAGGCTTCAAAACCACGGTACATCCGGCGGCGAGGGCGGGAGCCGCCTTTCGCGTGACCATCGCAGCCGGGAAATTCCATGGCGTGATACATGCGACCACGCCGATCGGCTGTTTCAGCACCACCAGCCGCTTGTCGTTCTGAGGGGTCGGGATGACGTCTCCGTATACCCGCTTGCCTTCTTCTGCAAACCATTCGACGAACGACGCCGCGTAGGCGATCTCCGCCTTCGCCTCGGTTAATGGCTTGCCCTGCTCCGCCGTTATGAGCTGCGCGAGATCGTCCGCCCGTTCGTTGATCAAGGCGAACCAGCGGCGAAGCACCGCCGATCGTTCCTTCGCCGTCGTTGCGGCCCATGTCTTGAACGCCCGAGCTGCAGCGTCGATGGCCTGGTCCGTTTCAGCTGCGCCCATGTCGGGCACGCTGGAGATGCGCGAACCGGTCGAAGGGTCCGACACATCGAAGGTGCTTCCGTCGTTCGCCCCGAGCCAACGCCCGTCGACATAAGCGAGGTTACGTACTAGTTCAGCGTTCTTGAGCAATTGAGAAACCGTGATTGAAGTCAGTCGATCCGAAAGTTACGCGTGCCGGAACGACGGGGTTAGACGAGAGGAACGAAATCGTATGTCCCGATGCCCTGCAACACCAGGAACGTCAGGACGGTATCTCCGCAGTTCGTGACGAGATGCGGCCGGCCCGGTTTGACCGAATACATCTCGCCGGGCTCCAGCACGATCTTCTCCTTCGGGTCGCGCATAAAGAGCTGAAGCCGTCCTTCGAGCACGAAGAACGCGTCCTGAACGTGATTGTGGTAGTGCCACGGGATCTTCTGGTCCGGAGCGATTTGAACCTCGTTGATCCGAAATCCCGGACGCTCTGCGTGCGTCGTGCGGCGCTGGACAGAGTAAAGATCGCTCCGCGTTTCCGTCGTTTCCAATGTCGTTCCTCTTAATCCAGACGAATGTTGGCCTTCGCCGCTACGCTCGTGTAAAGAGCCACGTCTCGTCGATAGAATTCCGCGAATTGATCCGACGAGCTGGCAACAACCTCCGCACCATTCTCCGCGATTCGCTTGACGAACTCGGGCCGCTGACATATCGCGGCGACCTGCTGATTAATCACCCGCACAACGTTCGCCGGCGTTGCGGCGGGAGCAAACAGGCCATACCACCCTTCGATCTCCAGGCCTTTGATGCCGAGCTCGAGCGTCGTGGGTATTTCCGGGGCAATCGCAGATCGACGCGATCCCAGCACCGCAAGCACTCGAACGCCACCCGTTTTTACATGCGGCAACAGCGAGGGCAGATCGAGAAAGGTGACCGGGACGCGGCCGCCCACGAGATCGACGACCGCAGGCCCACCTCCCTTGTATGGGACATGGATCAGAGCGGCGCCGGTGATGATCTGAAACAGGGCGCCCGAAAAATGAGTTTGCCCGCCATAGCCGGTAGACGCGAACGGAATGGTGCCTGGCGCCGCCTTGGCTTTCGCGATGAGTTGCTCCAACGACTGGATGCCCGATTGGACGCTCACCGCGATGGCTTGGGGAAAGCGGCAGAACTGCGTCACGGCCCTGAATGCCGTCTCCGGCTTGAACGACAGCGCCTTGTTCAAGACGACACTGGTCGAATAGCTGCCGGTCGCCATGAATAACGTGTAACCATCAGCCGGAGACGCCGCGACAGCGGCCGCCCCGATCGTGCTTCCACCGCCGGGCCGGTTCTCGACGATCACCGCTTGTCCGATGCTTTCGCTGAGGGATTGCGCCAGCAAACGCGTGTTGGTGTCGGTGCTCCCGCCGGGAGCCAGGCCGATGATGATTCGGATCGGCTTTGTCGGAAACGACTGCGCTGCGAAGGCTCGCGCAGGCAGCGCCAAACCGGCGATGCCTGCCGCCGCAAACTTGAGTATCGACCGTCGGTTGTGCATTGGCGCCTCTTCGATGTGAACGCGCATCCCTATCGGCTCGGGCGGAGTCGCGTGCGCGGCCTTTTGTTATGATTTTCGCAAACGGCAGAGATGCGATGTCATCCTATATGACATCGTGACACACTGTCTGCCACCGATAGGACTATCGCCCGAGGCCACGCCACATGTCAAGCAAAACTACAACGAGTGCGCACAAGCTCGCGCAGCTACATGCCGACCGGACGCAGCGCCTCATCCTCGAGGCCGCAGTGAGCATGCTCGAGGAAGCGCCTACAGCGCCGCTCACCATGCGGGAGGTGGCACGGCGCGCGCAAATATCGGAACGTACGATTTTTCGTTACTTCGCGACGCGCGAAGCATTGCTCGACGCCGTCGCGGTCGAGGTCGTCCGAGGCATGGCCCAGCCCCCCCATCCCCGATCGCTCGAAGAACTCCTCGCGGCGCCAAGAGCACTCTATTCGGCACTCGACGCAAATCCGACGCTGGTGAAGGTTGCGCTCGACTCTGAGGTCTACGATCGCATCCGCACGAGCCAGGCGAATCAGCGATGGATTGCGATTCGGAAAGTCATCGATCACGCGGCTCCTCGAGTCTCGGAGCGTCGCCGCCGATTCGCGGCAGCGAACATTCGTCTCTTTTTGAGCGCGACCGGCTGGCGCTATTACCGGTTCTATTTTCAGTTCAGTCTCGAGGACACCATCGAATGCGCCGAGATGGCAATCCGGCAATCGCTGAAGGCGATCGGAAAATGATGCGCAGGCAAGCGCCTGGCCTGCCTGCGGAGCGCCGGCCACACCCGCTGGCACGGGCCACGTGCGACGGCGGCGCTTGTTGTCACGCGGCTGCCCGGAGCAGCGGCGAGCGCGTGACCTTCAGTTCTCCAGCCGTCTCAGCTTTGCGTCTGCGACGACCCGGCCCCAGCGCGCAACGTCGCGCCGAAAGAACGCGTCGAATTCCTGGGGCGAGCTTCCGACCGGATCGTAGCCGAGCTGCAGAAAGCGTTCTTGCACCGCCTTGTCTTTCATCACGGCGCCGACGTCGCCCGCGACTTTCTTCGCAGCGGCGTCGGGAATCTTGCGCGGACCGAGAATGCCGAACCAGTCCACCGCTTCGAAGTCGCTCAGTCCCTGCTCTATCGCAGTGGGCACTTGCGGGAGCGCGGCGTTGCGCTTGGCGCTCGTTACGGCCAGCGCCTTCAGGCGTTTCGCGCGCACGTGCTCCGCAGAAGAGCCCGTCGTCGATATGGCAAGCGCGATGTTGCCGGCCATGGCGTCCACCATCGCCGGCGCTGCGCCCTTGTAGGGAACGTGATTGAGCTTGACGCCCATTTTCAGCGCGAGCAACTCCATCGTCAGGTGCTGAGTGGCGCCGTACCCGCCGCTGCCGTAAGTGAGCGCGCCCGGCTGCGCCTTCGCCAACGCCGACAGCTCCTTCAAACCGTTGGCCGGCAAGGAAGCGTTCGCGACGATCAGGTTGGCGGCGGTGTTCACGAGAGAGATCGGCGCGAAATCCGCGATCGCGTCGTACGGCAGGCGCGTATACATGCTCGAGTTCGCGGCCATCGCACCGTAGGTGCCGAGCAGCGTGTACCCGTCCGAGGGCGCCTTGGCCACCATGTCGGTGCCGAGCGTCGTGCCGGCGCCGGGGCGGTTGTCCACGACGACCTGCACTGTCCAGCGCTCGCCCAGTCGTTGTCCCACCAGTCTCATGACGGTGTCCAGGCCGGAGCCCGGCGCCGACGGAACGATGATGCGCACCGGTTTGCCCGGATAGTCCTGCGCCTGCGCGATCGCGCCCGACGTCAGCGTCAGGCACGCGACCGTCCCGATGACGCTCGCTCGTACGAAATGACTCTTGCTCATGATCCTCCTCGTTGGATAGGCCAGCGCGCGCGTTTGCGTGCTCCTCGACGCGCAAGGTGCGCGTCTGTTCCTGCTGCGGCTGGATGTGCGCGCCGCGCGGCGCTTGTTGTTTTGCTCGACCTTGTGCCGAGTGACCGCGGCGAGCCGCTCACGCGAGTCGTTGCGATTTCAGGCGGTGCTCATTGTATGCCCCGTCGCAACGGCGGCAAGCCATTCGCTTCTTTGGATGGTGGTATATTCATGAGCCGCGATCCGCGCGAAGAAGAATTCCAGTGCAGCGGCCGCGCTCTGTCGACATTCCGCCGATAACAAATAATCATCCCGCGGCGACCGCCGAGAGGTACTCGAGATTCCGATCCCGGAACTCGGCGCTGCGCTCGTGCGACTCTCGTTACGTCGAGACAGGAAGCAAGGGAAAGCCATGAAACTGTTGCGTCATCCGGCCGATGCCTCGGAGTGCATCCACGCCTCGCATTGGGGTTCCTTCTTCGTATCGCGACAGGGGGATCGGCTCAAGGTTCGTCCCACACCAACGGATCCGGATCCATCGCCGCTTCTCCGCAATATTCCTGATGCCGCGCGGCACGCCGCACGCATCGCGCAGCCCGTGGTTCGCCGCGGGTGGCTGGAACGCGGCCCCGGTCCGGACGAGCGTCGAGGTCGTGACGACTATGTGCCGGTGAGCTGGGCGAAAGCGCTGGACCTCGCGGCGACGGAGCTCGAGCGCGTCCGGGAGAAGCACGGCTGCGCCTCGATCTACGGCGGGTCGTATGGCTGGTCCAGCGCAGGCCGCTTCCATCATGCGCTGAGCCAGGTGCATCGGTTCCTCAACTCCATCGGCGGCTATACAGCCCACATCGGTTCCTACAGCTCCGGCGCCGCCGACATCATCCTTCCGCGTCTTTTTGCACCGGTGCTGACGCAACGCACGGCGGTGACGTGGCCCGACGTCGCGGCGCACACCGAGCTCCTGGTCGCCTTCGGCGGCCTGGCGGTCAAGAACGCAGAGGTGGGCGCAGGCGGCGTGGGCCGGCACGCGGTCAAGGATGCGCTGCATGCAGCCAAGGCCCGCGGAGCGCGATTCGTGCTGATGGGCCCGCTGCGAAACGATCTGCAGACCACGCTCGACGCCGAATGGGTCCCGCTGCGCCCCGCCACCGACGTGGCGTTCATGCTCGCCCTGGCGCATACGCTCGCGGTCGAGCGCCTGCACGACGTCGCGTTCCTCGAGCGCTGCTGTGTCGGCTATGACGCGTTCGAGAATTACCTGCTGGGCAAAGACGACGGCTGTCCCAAGAGCGCGTCCTGGGCGGAGCCGATCACCGGCATTCCCGCCGCGCAGATTCGCGAGCTCGCGCGGGCGATGGCGGCCAAGCACACGCTCATCACGATCAGCCACTCGCTGCAACGCGCCGAGCACGGCGAGCAACCGGTGTGGATGGGTCTCGCGCTGGCGGCGATGCTGGGCCGGATCGGCATGCCCGGCGCGGGTTACGGCTATTCGATGGGGACCACCGGAAACGTCGGGAAGCGGCCTCCGATCGTGCCCATGCCGTCGCTGCCGCAGGGACGCAACGGCGCGAACTCGGTCATTCCCGTCGCGCGTATCGCCGACATGCTGCTCAACCCGGGGGCGCCGTTCGACTTCAACGGCCAGCGCCGCAACTATCCCGACATCCGTCTCGTGTACTGGGCGGGCGGCAACCCGTTCCACCACCATCAGGACCTCAACCGCCTGCGCAAGGCCTTCAGCCGCCCGGAAACGATCATCGTCAACGAGCCGTTCTGGACTTCCACGGTCCTGCACGCGGACATCGTTTTCCCCAGCACCGTCACGCTCGAGCGCGACGACATCAGCGGCTCTTCCGAAGACAATTTCCTCACGCCGATGCGGCGCGTGATCGAGCCTTACGCGCAGTCGAGAGACGATTACGAGATCTTCTCGGAGCTCGCGGCGCGTCTCGGGACGTACGAGACGTTCACCGAAGGCCTGACAAGCGCCGAGTGGATCCGCCGCCTGTACGAGGATCTGCGCACGCAGCTCGCAACGAAGGGGCACGAAGCGCCGCCGTTCGACGAGTTCTGGAATTCGACCGAGCTGGAGCTTCCGACGCACGACGGTTTCGCGGGCCATTTGCGGCGCTTCCGGGAAGATCCGTCCGCAGCGCCCCTGCAGACGCCCAGCGGGAAGATCGAGATCTTCTCGGAGACCATCGCACGCTTCGGCTACGCCGACTGCGCAGGACACCCCCGGTGGTTCGAGCCGCACGAGTGGCTGGGATCACCGCGAGTCAGGGACTTCCCGCTCCAGCTCGTCTCGA
Organism: Burkholderiales bacterium; assembly: GCA_036262035.1. Taxonomy (NCBI): domain Bacteria; kingdom Pseudomonadati; phylum Pseudomonadota; class Betaproteobacteria; order Burkholderiales; species Burkholderiales bacterium. The sequence continues at coordinate 39,563 of DATAJS010000018.1, forward strand.
ATCAGCCGTCGTCGCGCCTTCACAGCCAGCTCGACTTCGCCACGTACAGCCAGGAGACGAAGGTCGACGGCCGCGAGATCATGCGGATCCATCCGGACGAAGCCGCCAGCCGCGGCATCGCCGACGGCGACGTCGTGAAAGTCTTCAACGATCGAGGCGCTTTCGTCGCGGTGGCCCGGCTGAGCAGCGACCTTCATCCCGGCATCGTTCAGGTTCCCACCGGCGCGTGGTGGGACCCGGTGGAGCTGCCGGGCGAGGCCGAAGGGCTCTGCGCCCACGGCAACGTGAACACCGTGACGCGGGACGTCGGAACCTCGCGGCTCGCGCAAGCGTGCACGGGACAGTTGTGCCTGGTGCAAGTCGAACGCTACCGCGGCGTGCCGCCGACCGGACGAGGCTACGGCCCGCCCGCGTTGGCGCAGTCGAGAACGTCGAGCGGCGAGTGAACGGTCGTTGGGATCGGGCCGAGCGGCGCGGTGATCGCCGATACGGCGCGATGCGTTCGCACTGAGGCGAAGGAGCGCGCCCGCGCTGCCGTTCGGGGAACGCGCGCCGAGCTTTCTACAACGCCGGCCGAAAGGCCAGTGCTCGATATTTGGCGGAGAGAGAGGGATTCGAACCCTCGATACGGGTTTTGCCCATATACGCCCTTAGCAGGGGCGCGCCTTCGACCACTCGGCCATCTCTCCGGATTCTGATTCGGTCGCGACCGTGCGTGCGCGACGAGCGCCGTAGTGTACCACAGCGCCCTCTTCGATCGCCGTTAAGCCGGCTGATCGAGATTGAAAACCTTGTGCAGCACGCGCACCGCGAGCTCGCTGTACTTCTCGTCGATCACGACCGACACCTTGATCTCGGAGGTCGAGATCATCTGGATGTTGATGCCCTCTTCGGCGAGCGCGCGGAAAGCGGTGCTCGCGATGCCGGCGTGCGAGCGCATGCCGACGCCGACCAGCGAGACCTTCGCGATGTTCGAGCCGCTGACGATCTCGCGCGCCTTGATGTGCTCGCGGATGGGCTCGAGGATCTTCAGCGTCTTCTGGTAATCGTTGCGGTGGACCGTGAAGGAGAAGTCGGTGAGGCCGTCGTAGCCGACGTTCTGCACGATCATGTCGACGTCGATATTGGCATCGCCGACCGGCCCGAGTATCTGGTAGGCGATGCCCGGGCGGTCGGGCACGCCGAGTATCGTGATCTTGGCCTCGTCCCGGTTCGACGCGATGCCCGAGATGATTGGCTGTTCCATGTTCTCGTCTTCCTCGAAAGTGATCAGCGTGCCCTCGCATTCTTCCTCGAACGAGGAGAGCACGCGCAGGCGCACCTTGTACTTGCCCGCGAATTCCACCGAACGGATCTGCAGGACCTTCGACCCGAGGCTGGCGAGCTCGAGCATCTCTTCGAAGGTGATCGTCTTCAGGCGGCGGGCCTCGGGGACCACGCGCGGGTCGGCGGTGTAAACGCCGTCGACATCGGTGTAAATCTGACACTCGTCGGCGCGCAGCGCCGCGGCGAGCGCGACGCCGGTGGTGTCCGAGCCGCCGCGGCCCAAAGTGGTGATATTTCCTGCTTCGTCGACACCCTGGAATCCGGCCACGACGACCACCCGGCCGGCGTCGAGGTCGCCGCGTATATTTTGCTCGTCGATGGCGAGTATGCGCGCCTTGGTGTGGGCGCTGTCGGTCAGGATTTTCACCTGCGCGCCGGTGTAGCTGCGCGCCTTCACGCCAAGCTCCATCAGCGCCATCGACAGCAGCGCGATCGTGACCTGCTCGCCGGTCGAGACCATCACGTCGAGTTCGCGCGGGTCGGGGTTGGCCTGCACCTCTTTTGCAAGCGCGATGAGGCGATTGGTTTCGCCCGACATGGCGGACACGACGACGATGACCTGATGGCCGCGCGCCCGCCAGTGGGCGACGCGCCGGGCGACGTTCTTGATGCGCTCGGCGCTGCCGACGGACGTGCCGCCGTATTTCTGGACGATGAGAGCCATGCGGGGGGTTTGCTGCGGGGAGTTGCGCGAAAAGGGCTAAATTTTAATCGATTTCGGCCGCCAGCACGAGCCGGCCATTTGTCGGCTCGAAAATTGCCATCGTTTTTTGTTCCGATATGCCAGCCGCATTGAGGAGCCGGGCCGCGACGCCGGGCGCCCCGGAAACGCCGCATGCTGCGCGTGAACCTATCGGATAGGGGCATGTCAATCGGGTAACGGTAACGCGAAAGGTCAGCGAGAGAGCAATGAAACCATTCGAGCGCATAAGCAACCCCCGGGAGATCCGTCGCAAGCTGCGCATGAACCAGCAGGAATTCTGGTCGCGCATAGGTGTTACCCAGAGCGGCGGTTCTCGTTATGAAAGCGGTCGCACCATGCCCAAGCCGGTGCGCGAATTGCTGAGGCTGGTACACATCGAAGGCATTCCGCTCGAGCGCGCGCGAGGCGAGGACTTCGAGGTCGTGTCGTACCTGAAGAAAGCGAATCCCAAGCTCTACACCAGCCTGCGCAAGGCCGCGACGGGCCGTACCGCGACCAGCGGCAGCGGCAGCGGCCGCTCGAGCGCGAACGCGTCAGGGCGCGCGAGCAGAAAGCGGTAGCCCGGCCGGGACCGCGAGAGGCGCTTTTATACCCTTGGTATAATTTCGCGCCTTCCGCGACCTGTCCCGCCATGCGCATCACCCGCCGGCTCGAGTTCGACTCGGGCCACCGCATCCCGAACCACCGCAGCCGCTGCCGTCATCTGCACGGCCATCGCTATGCGCTCGAAGTGACGCTGACCGGCCCGGTCGTCGCCACGCCCGGCGATCCGCGCGAAGGCATGGTGCTCGACTTCTCGGAGGTGAAGGCGATCGCCCGGCGCGTGGTGGTCGACGTGTGGGACCACGCGTTTCTCGCATGGCGGGAAGACCAGGCCGTGCTCGATTTCCTGGCGACGATCCCGGACCACCGCACGGTCGTCTTCGCCGCGCCGCCGACGGCGGAGCATCTCGCCGAAGCCGCGTTCCGCCTGCTCGAGCCGGCCTACCGCGCCGAATTCGGCAATGCGCTCACGCTGGAATGCGTGCGCCTCTACGAGACGCCCAACTGCTGGGCGGACGCGCTTCGGTCGGAGCTGTAAGAACTTATCGTAGAATCGCGGCGGACCGGAGGCGTGGCAGAGTGGTTGAATGCACTGGTCTTGAAAACCAGCAGAGCCGCAAGGTTCTCGTGGGTTCGAATCCTACCGCCTCCGCCAGAGTGACGCGGCGAACCCGCGGTCAGCGCGTAACCAGCCGATCGCCGCGACGATCGACGATCCACGCCAGCGCGTACGTGATCGCGAGCACGATGACCGATGCCGCGCCGAGCACGCCGAACACGGCGAGCGCGTTCTCGGCCTCGCTCAAAAAAGTGGCTACCGCGGCATAAGTAAAGATGAGACCCGCAACCGTCCAGCCTATCGACCTGATGATCGTCGCGACGCGGCGCAGCCGCATGCAGTCGACCCATGCCATTGCTCCCCCCTCGTGTCTCTGCTTATCGGCGAGTGCGACGCAACATGATCGCATAAAACCCCGCTTGCGAGAGGGGAAGAGATCACGGATTGCAAGCCCTGCCGCCGCCCGCCGCCTGCTCTGGCTGGCCGCCGCGGCGGCGGCCCTCGCAGGGTGCGCCAGTGTCCCCGGCGAGACGGTGGCCCCGATGAGTGTGCGCCGCGACGTGAGCGCGCGGGTGCTCGACCAGGCGGGCCGCGAGAAGCCCGAGTGCAAGCGACTCAAGCTCGTCGACACCGAAGTGCTGGAGGTCCACCCCGACGGCAAGGTCGCGGAGGAACGCTGGACGGTCGACCGCTGCGACGAGCGCGTCGGTTTCCGCGTGGGCTATCCGGCCAGGGCCGGAGCGGCCTCGGTCAAGCGCGAGCCCTGACCATTGCCATTCATAATGCCGTCGCGCCAGGGACTTACCGGCTGAACTTCGCACGGCGCCGCAACGCTTTCGTTGCAACTTTAGGCCGCTGCCGATAGTCTTACCGGCACTGCGACACACCACACGGAAGGGAGATCCTCGAATGCAACCCGAACTTCAGCCCCGCGGCGCATACTCCGGCGCGGTAGCGGTCGGCACCGAACAGCAGCGCGTCCTGCGCAACACCTACCTGATGCTTGCCGTCACGATGATCCCGACGGTCATCGGCGCGATGGTGGGCATGAGCACCGCCGGCCTCATTCTGCAGCACCCGATCGTCACCTCGCTCGTGATGCTCGCGGTCGTGATCGGGCTTCAGTTCGCGATCGCGGCCAACCGCAACAGCGGGATCGGCGTTGCGCTGCTCCTGCTGATGACTTTCATCCTGGGCTGGTGGCTGGGCCCCCTGCTCACCGTGGCCCTGTCGCTGCGTAACGGTCCTCAGCTCGTCGGCCTTGCCGCCGGCGGCACCGGCGTCATCATGTTCGCGATGGCGACCATCGCGACGACGACCAAGCGCGACTTCTCCTTCATGGGCAAGTTCCTGTTCATCGGCATGATCGTGCTGCTGGTCGCAATGCTCGCCAACATGTTCCTGCAGATCCCGGCGCTCGCGCTGACGATCTCGGCGCTGGTGATCGTGGTGTTCTCGCTGTTCCTGCTCCACGACGTGAGCCGCATCGTGAACGGCGGCGAGACCAACTACATCATGGCGACGACCGGCGTCTACATGAGCCTCTTCAACATCTTCGCCAACCTGCTGCAGCTCCTCATGGCGCTGATGGGCGAAAGAGACTGACCGTGTCTGCGTAACAAAAAGGGCGCTTCGGCGCCCTTTTTGTTTCCCTTCACGTTTCACGTTTCACCCTTCACCCTTCCCCGTTCACCCGTTCACGCTTTTTCAAAAAGCGCCATCGATTCGACGTGCGCCGTCTGCGGAAACATGTTCACCGCGCCGGCAGCCTTGAACTCGTAGCCTTTCACGCCGACCAGCACCGCCGCGTCGCGCGCCAGGGTCGCCGGGTTGCAGGAGACGTAGACGATGCGCTGCGGCGCGTCGTCGCCCAGCGCCTTGACGAGCTCCATCGCGCCGTCGCGCGGCGGGTCGATCAGCATGCGGTCGAAGCGTCCGAGCGCGGCCAGCCCCGCTTCGTCGATCTCGAAGAGATTCATCGCCGCGAAGTGCGTGCGCTCGGCGAGCCCGTTGCGCGCGGCGTTCGCGGCCGCTCGCGCGACCAGCGTCTCGCTGCCTTCGACGCCGACCACTTCGGCGCCCGAGCGCGCGATGGGCAGCGAGAAGTTGCCGAGGCCGCAGAACATGTCCGCGACGCGCTCACCCGGTCGGGGCGCGAGCAGCGACAGGGCACGGCGCACGAGCACGCGGTTGACCGCGTGATTCACCTGCGTGAAATCGGTCGGCTCGAAGTAGATGCGCACGTCGAACTCGGGCAGCGCGTAATGCAGGTCCGGGCCTTCAATCGGGTGGAAAGGCTTCGCGGTATGCGGCCCTCCGGGCTGGAGGTAGATGCAGACGCTGTGCTCGTCGGCGAAGGCGCGCAGCACCGCTTCGTCCGCGGGCGTCAGCGGCTCGAGCACGCGCAACACCAGCACGTCCGCGCCCTCGCCGATCGACAGCTCGATCTGCGGCAGGCGCTGGCGTATCGAGAGCTTGCCGACGAGCTCGCGCAAACGGGGCAACAGCGCCGAGATGCGCGCCGGCACCACCTCGCAGGAGAGCATGTCCGCGACGTAGCTGCTGCGCTTCTCGTGGAAGCCGACCAGCACGCCGCCTTTCTTGGGCACGTCACGCACGGTAAAGCGCGCGCGATGGCGGTATTGCCATGGATCGCCGCGTATGGGCGACAGGATCTGCTGCGGCCTCACCTTGCCGATGTGCCACAGCGCGTCCTCGAGCACGCGCTGCTTGACCGCGACCTGGGTCGCGAAATCCACGTGCTGCTGCGCGCAGCCGCCGCAGCGGCCGAAGTACGCGCAGCGCGGCGTCGTCCGCGCCGCAGACGGCTCGAGCACGTCCTGCACGTGTCCGATCTCGAACGACGGCTTCTTGCGGAAGATCGACGCGGTGACGAGCTCGCCCGGCAGCCCGCCTTCGACGAAGATGGTCTTGCCTTCACGGCGCGCGATGCCGCGCCCTTCCTGATCGAGCGATTCGATGCGCAGCGGCTGCGCGGCTTGCGGGGCTGGTGACTTGGGCACGGGAAGGGACGATCGAAGGCGCGGTGAAACGCGCGGCGGCTAGCTCTGCCAGTGAGACAGGAACTCCTGCCAATGGCGTTCCGGGCTGCGCGCCAGCGTCGCGCGCACCGCGTCCACCTGCGCGCTGTGCTGCTCCGCGGTCAGCGTGCCGCGCATCGCCTGGAAGCGCAGGAAGACGAGGTAGGTGTTGACGACGTCGGTCTCGCAGTAGTTGCGGACATCCTGGATGCGCCCCTGCTCGAACGCTTCCCACACCTGCGAGCCGTCCATCCCGAGCTTGCCGGGCAGCCCGAGAAGCTGCGCGATCTCGTCGAGCGGCGCCACCGCCCTCCCCTGGTACAGCGAGAGCAGGTCCATCACGTCGCAGTGGCGCATGTGATAGCGGCTGATGTAGTTGTTGTACCGGAACTCGCGGTCGTCGTCGCCGGTGTCCCAGTAGCGCGGCGCGCGCACCGAATGGATGAGGCCGCGGTAGTGCAGCACCGGCAGGTCGAAGCCCGCGCCGTTCCACGACACGAGCTGCGGGGTGTATTTCTCGATGCCGTCGAAAAAGCGCTGGATGATCTCGCCTTCGCTCTCCCCGCCCAGCGACCACACGCGAAAAGCGTCGCGATCGGACAGCGCGCACGAGATGGCGACCACGCGATGCAGGTGCAGCGGCAGGAAGTCGTGGCCGACCGCCTGCCGGCGAAGCTGGAACGCCATCGCCGCCACCTGCGCGTCGGGCACGTCCGGCGCGACGCCGTGCAGCTTGCGCACGCCCGCGACGTCCGGGACGGTCTCGATGTCGAAGACGAGGACCGGGCTCACTGCTTCCTGACCCACTCTCCGTTCGCGCCCTGGTACCACCAGCCGGGCTTCGCGCGATCGATCCAGCGCTGCGCGAACGTCGCGCGGATCTCGTTCTCCCATTCGGGGTGGCCGTTGGCGCGCGCGATCTCGCGATAGAGCGCCGACAGGTCCTGGTTGCTTTCGGCAACGAGCGCATTGACTTGCGCGCGTTGCGCGAGCGGGACGAGAGCGGCGTCGCGCAGGGCGACGTTGCCGTCGCGCGTGAGGCCGATCGCGCCGTTCGCGTACAGCGGCGCGAGCTGCTGCTGGTAGCGTTCGCGCATGCTCTTGCGCAGGCTGGCGATCGCCGGCGTGTCGATCTGCAGGTTGGCCTGCGCATAAACCGCGCCGGACAGCGCGAGCAGGACCGCGAGCAGCACGGCGTTGCGTCGGTTGAACGGGATCATCGGTCGTCGTCCTCTACTGCGCGGCGGGCTTGGCGGGCGCGGGCTTCACGTTCGGCTTCGAGCCGTCGGGCTGCAGCTGCCACACTTCGTCGATGATGCGGTCGGCCGCGCGCTCCGCGGCCGCTGCGGGGAAATAGATGTTGATGGTGACGCACGCGGCGAGCGCCGTTGCGGCTACGATGGCTGCGGATGTCGCGACGCGGCGCATGCGAACGGTTCTCAGAGTTAACGAACGATGGGTTTGACGTTGTCCTGCGTGATGCGCTTCAGGCGATCGACGAGCTCACGCCAATTGACGGCGCGATTGTAGCCGATGACCGAAATCGCCGGAATGCCGCCGCCCTTGACGATCACGTAGCCCTGCGGCGCGCGCTCGATGCCGTCCATCTCGCAGACCCCGTTGCGCAACCGGCACGACAGTCCCAGCCGCTCGTAGCCGAACTGGTCGAAGAAGCGCAGGAGGCTCCGCTGTATCGCGGCGGCGGCGCCCGCGCCGCCGAGGGCGGAGATATTCTGCACGGCGCGCTGGCTGATCTTCCGCGGGTAATCGCCGGGGCTGCTCGACAGCGTCGCGTCGAACCGCACCGGCTGCCAGCTCGAAAGCTCCAGTCCCGCGACCCGCGCGTCGATGCGGCCGGTGATGGTGCCGAAGTCGAACGTGCGCGTGAGCAGCTCGAGGTCGAGCGCTTTCATCTCGATGTCGGCGCCGAGCCGCGGCGCGCGGCCGAAAGGCTCGACCAGCTCGAGCCTGGAGACCGCGATGTCGCCGTCGAACGCCTCGATCTTCAGCGTGCCGTCCATCGACAGCGCGTGGCGCCGATAGCGCACCTCGGGGATCGAGCCCGCGAGCGTGCCGTACATCGTCGGCAGCTGAAGCGCCTGCGACAGCCGATCCATGGAGATCGGCTGCAGCTCTCCCGCGAAGCGCCAGCGCCATCCCTCGGGCGTGGTGCCGGCGACGAAATCGCGAAGCTCCAGCGCGCCGTCGAGCAGCGGCACGCGCACCGCGGCGATGACGATGCTGTTGGTGCGCACCCGCAGCGGGATGCGCATCGCGCCGATGGGCAGCTTGAACACCTCGGCGCCTTTCACGGTCACCTCGACAGTGCTCTGCTCGCCGCGGCGCCAGGGGACGCGGCCACTGACCCCGAAGACGCCGAAGCGCCGCTCGCGCTTGTCCTCGAACGAGACGCCGAAGAGCTCGGCATCGACCGCCCGCACCTCGCCGCCGGAGATCGCCACGCTCGCCGTGATCTCCCCTTCGGCGCGCAGGTCCGACAGCGCCGTGCCTTCGAGCAGCGGTTTGAGGATGCGATCGTAGATCGCGCCGGCCTTGAGCCTCGCACCGCTCGCGTGCGCTTCGACGAGCGCGCCCCTGGTGTGATCCCAGCGGGCGTCGAGCTTCACCTGTCCGATTCCCGGAAGGTCGAGCGTGCCCGAGCGCACCTCGGTGCGGCCGGCGGCCGTGGCGCCGGCGAGCGCGAGGCGCTGGCCGCTGCCGCTGACAAAAAACGGCGTCCAGAACACGTCCCCGGCGCGCCACTCAACGGTGGCCGTCCACGTCCACGCATCGTTCCTGCGCGACGCATCGAGATCGAGGGCGGCGGCGATCTTCTCGCCTGCATGCAGCCCGCTGGCGTCGGCGAAACCGACGCCGTCGAGGGTCACGCGCCCCTTCGCGCGAGAGCCGCGAAGCTGCAGCGTGCCGGTCGCACGGCCGGCGGTCAGCTTCGGCGCATCCTTCGGCAGGAACGCGGCGAAGCGCCCGAGGCTCGCGTTTTCGACCTTCGCGTCGATGGTCGTATCGGCGCCCTTCAGCGTGCCTGCGGCGTGCCAGGTCTCGCCGCGCTCGAATTTCGCTTCGAGGGTGAAATCGCGCGTCGCGGTGACGTAGGAAAAGCTGATCGGTATCCTGCCGCCCGCGTCGAGCACGCCCTTCGTGCACGCGAGGCGGCCGCGCGCGGCGGCGAAATCGGCGCAGGTGAGCTTCACGTTGCGCCATTCGCGTCCCGCTGCCGTGAGGCGGTCGACGGACAGCGCGAGCTCGCGCCAGCCTTTGCCTGCAAGGCGAGCGCGCACGCCGCGCGCGCTCAAGCCGGGAGATTCGAGATCGGCGATGGACAGCGTGAGCTCAGCCGAATGCGCGATCCACGCGGCGGTGAGCGCCGCGGCCGCGGACGCAAGGACGATGACCCTGCGCACGCGGCGTCACGCCGGGAACACGCCCGTCGAGAGATAGCGGTCGCCGCGATCGCACACGATGAACACGATCACCGCGTTCTCGACTTCCTTCGACACCTGGAGCGCGGTCCACAACGCGCCGCCCGACGAGATGCCGGCGAAGATGCCTTCCTCGCGCGCGAGCCGCCGCGCCATCTCCTCCGCGTCGTACTGCGAGACTTCGACCATGCGGTCGATGCGCTTCCAGTCGCAGATCGACGGCACGTAGGCTTCGGGCCACTTGCGGATGCCGGGGATGTTGGAGCCTTCGGACGGCTCGCAGCCGACGACCTGGATCTCCGGGTTCTGTTCCTTCAGGTAGTGCGACACCCCCATGATCGTGCCGGTCGTGCCCATGCTGCTCACGAAATGGGTGATCTTGCCCTCGGTGTCGCGCCAGATCTCGGGTCCCGTGCCTTCGTAGTGCGACAGCGGGTTGTCGGCGTTGGCGAACTGGTCGAGGATCACGCCCTTGCCTTCGTCGCGCATCTTCTCGGCGATGTCGCGCGCCATCTCCATGCCGCCTTCCTTGGGTGTCAGCACGAACTGCGCGCCGAACGCGCCCATGGTCTGGCGGCGCTCGATGGAGAGGTGCTCGGGCATGACGAGGATCATCCTGTAGCCCATCATCGCAGCGCACATCGCCAGCGCGATGCCGGTATTGCCGCTCGTCGGCTCGATCAGCGTGTCGCCGGGCTTGATGTCGCCGCGCTCCTGCGCGCGCTTGATCATCGACAGCGCCGGGCGGTCCTTCACCGATCCCGCGGGGTTGTTGCCTTCGAGCTTGGCGAGGACGACGTTGCTCGTCTCTCCGGGCATGCGTTTGAGGCGCACGAGCGGCGTGTTGCCGACGAAATCTTCGAGGGTGTTCATTGAGCCGCACGCTCCAGAAGTTGGTCGCAGTAGCGTTGTACGCCCTGCTCTACCGTGAGAAAGGAATTGGCATACCCGGCGGCTCTCAGGCCTCCTATATCGGCCTGGGTGAAGCTCTGGTAGCGGCCCTTCAGGTCTTCGGGGAACGGGATGTAGTGGATGATGCCCTGCAACTGCATCTCGCGTAAGGCGAGCGGCGCATCGCCGGCGGCCGCGCGGCACGCGTTCACGGTGGCCACCGCCACGTCGTTGAAGCTTTGCGCCGCGCCGGTCCCGGCGTTGTAGATGCCGGCGACGTCGGGGTGGTCGAGGAAGAAGAGATTGATCTTCACGATGTCCTCGACCGACACGAAGTCGCGCCGCTGCTCGCCCTCGCCGTAGCCGCCGCTGCCTTCGAAGAGCTGAACAAAGCCGTTGGCGCGGTACTGGTTGAAGAAGTGACAGGCGACCGAAGACATGCGGCCCTTGTGCTGCTCGCGGTCGCCGTAGACGTTGAAGTAGCGCAGTCCCACGACCTGCGCGCTGTGCTCGCCGGCGCTGCGGCGCACGTACTGGTCGAACAGCAGCTTCGAATAGCCGTAGACGTTGAGCGGCACTTCGGCCTCGGGCGTTTCGCGGAAGATGGTGCGCGCGCCGTAGACCGCCGCCGACGACGCGTAGATGAACGGCGCCGATTCCTCGATACAGTAGTGCAGCAGCGCCTTGGAGTACTCGTAGTTGGTGCGCATCATCAGGCGCCCGTCGCGCTCGGTGGTGTCCGAGATCGCGCCTTCGTGCAGCACCGCATCGACCGCGTCCTGGAACTTGCCCTGCTGCACCGCCTCGATGAACTCGTCCTTGTCGACGTAATCGGCGATCTCGAGGTCCGCGAGATTGACGAACTTGTCGCCGTGCGTGAGATCGTCGACCGCGATGATGTCCGAGATGCCGCGCTCGTTGAGACCCTTGACGATGTTGGAGCCGATGAAACCGGCGGCGCCGGTGACCACGTAATACGCCACTTCTCTTACCTCTGCTCGAATAGCTCGTGCGGATGGACCACCGCGGTGCCGAACTTGCCGACGACGATGCCCGCGGCGCGGTTCGCGAGTTCGACCGCCGCTTCCATGCTTTCGCCGCGCCCCAATGCGAATGCGACCGTGGCGATGACGGTATCGCCGGCGCCGCTCACGTCGAAGACTTCCCGCGCCTGCGCTGCGACGTGCAGCCGTGCGCGGCCGTTGTAGAGCGTCATGCCTTCCTCGCTGCGGGTGACGAGCAGCGCGCCGAGCCTGAGCTTCTTGATGAGGCCGCGCGCCTTGCGCGTGAGGTCGGCCTCGGTCTTCCAGCTTCCGGCGACCTCGCGGAGCTCGGCGCGATTCGGCGTGACGATGGAAGCAAAGCGATAGCGCGTGTAATCGTCGCCCTTGGGATCGACGAGCACCGGCTTCCGCGCCTCGCGCGCGAGCCGGATCATGCTCGTGATGTGCGCGAGGCCGCCTTTGCCGTAATCCGAGAGTATCACCGCGTCGGCCGAAGGCAGGAGGCGCTGGAAGTCGCGCATCTTGGAGGCGAGCGCCTCGTGTCCGGGCGTGGTCTCGAAATCGATGCGCACGAGCTGCTGGCGGCGGCCGATGACGCGCAGCTTGATCGTGGTCTGCACCCCGCGATCGGTCTGGAGCTGCGCCGACACGCCGTCGGTCTTCAGGAGCTTGCGCAAGGTCGCGCCCGCCTCGTCGGGCCCCACGACCGAGAGCAGGATCGCCTCGGCGCCGAGCGCCGCGACGTTGCGCGCGACGTTCGCGGCGCCGCCCGGACGCTCTTCGGTGCGGTCGACCTTGACCACCGGCACCGGCGCTTCGGGCGAGATGCGCCCTACTTCCCCGAACCAGTAGCGGTCGAGCATGACGTCGCCGACGATGAGCACGCGCGGCTTGCGGGCGGCGCGCTTCATCGGGCGCTCTCGATCTCCGCGTTGATCGCAGCGAGCGCGGCGAGCGGATCGGCCGCGCGCGTGATCGGTCGGCCGATGACCAGATACGACGAGCCCGCGTGTATCGCGTCGGCCGGGGTCATCACGCGCTGCTGATCGTCGGCGGCGGCGCTCGCGGGACGGATGCCGGGTGTGACGAGGACGAAGCCGGGGCGGCAGCTCTCGCGCAGCACCACCGTCTCGCGCGCGGAGCACACCACGCCGTCGAGACCACAGGCGTCGGTCAGCGAGGCGAGCCGCAGCACCGCGTCCTCGGCGGTGCCGCTCATACCGATCTCGGCGAGGTCGGCGTCGCTCATGCTGGTCAGCACGGTCACCGCGATGAGCTTCGGAGCGTCCGCCTCCATGGGTATCGCCGCGCGCGCGGCTTCGAGCATCGCGCGACCGCCGGAGGCGTGGACGTTCACCATCCACACCCCGAGGCTCGCAGCGGCGCGGCACGCGGCGCCGACGGTGTTCGGGATGTCGTGGAACTTCAGATCGAGGAACACGCCGAAACCGCGCTTCACGAGCGCTTCGACGAAAGCCGGCCCCGCGGCCGTGAAGAGCTCCTTGCCGACCTTGACGCGGCATTGCGCGGGGTCCAGCCGCGCGACCAGCTCGAGCGCAGGCTCCGCATCGGCGTAGTCCAGCGCAACAATGATTCTGGGATCCGTCACTCCGTCACCGCCTTACCCGTCACCGCTTCATCCGTCACCGCTACACCCGTCACTTTTTCTCTCTCACGCCGGCACGCCTTTCTCTTCAGTGCGTCGCGGCGAGTACGTCTCCCACGCCGCGCACGCCGGACAATGCCAGTAATACTGCCGCGCGCGGAAACCGCAGTTGTCGCACTTGTACATCGCTAGGTTGCGCGTGTGCTCGTTGAGCAGCCCTCTGACCAGCTCGAGGTCGCGGCGGCGCTCGAGCGACGCGTCGACGAGCTGGGCTTCGATCAGCTTGTCGAGTCCGAGCAGCATCGGGGTACGCCGCAGCTCGTCGCGAACGAGCTTGTATGCGGGCTCCGGCCCCTGGCGCTCGAGGCTCGCCTGGAACACCACGTTGAGCGCGTCGAGCGACGGGTATTTCTCGAGATAACCCTTCAAAAGGTTGAGCCCTTCCTCGGCCCGGCCAAGCGCTTTGTAGGCTTCGTAAATGCGCTCGGCGACCAGCGCGAGGTACGCCGGGTTCTGGCTCTCGATGCGCTTCCACGCGTCGATCGCCGCCTCGGTGTTGCCGAGCTGGAGCTCTAGATCGCCGCGCAGCACGTTGGCGCGCACGCACAGCCGATGATGCGCGAGCGCCTCGTCGAGGTGCGGCCGCGCGGCGTCGTGGCGCGTATGCATGATCTCGCGGCTCGCGAGCTCGCAGTGGAAGTTCGCGATCTCCTTCTGGTGCGAGCGGCCGGTGACCGACGTCAGCTTCTGGGCGACGTCGATCGCTTTCTGCCAGTCCTTCTCCTGCTGGTAGATCTCCAGCAGGAACTTCAGCGCGGGCTCGGCGTGGGCGGTGCCGTCGAGCCTGAGGAAGAGCTCCTCGGCGCGGTCGAGGAGGCCCGCCTTGAGATAGTCCTGCGCGAGCTCGAACAGCGCGGCGCGCTTCTGGTCGTCGCGGATGTCCGGGCGCTCGACGAGGTTCTGGTGCATGCGGATCGCGCGCTCGATCTCGCCGCGCCGCCTGAAGAGGCTGCCGAGCGCGAAGTGCAGCTCGATCGTCTGCGGGTCGACCTTGACCGCTTCGATGAACGCCTCGATCGCCTTGTCAGGCTGCTCGTTGAGCAGGAAGTTCAGCCCGCGGAAGTACGAAGCCGGCAGGGTGCGCGACTCCGACACCACGTGGCGTATGTCGATGCGCGCGGCCATCCAGCCGAGCGCGAAGAAGAGCGGCAGCGCGAGCAGCCACCAGTACTCGAGATCCATTCGACCTCAGCCGTTGCGCGGCTTCACACGCCCGCCACGTCGGGCGGCGGCGCAGGCGGCGTGGCGACGCCGCGTCCCTGGATCTCGCGCGTAAGCCGGGAGATCTCGCGCCGCTGCCGCATGATCTGCACCAGCGCGGCGGACAGACCCAGCGCGGCCCCGAGGCAGAAGAAGACGAGCAACACGAAGATGAGCGGCGCGCGCCATTCCTGCCCGAGGAAATAGCGCACCGAGACCGGGTCGGTGTTCTTGATCGCGAACGTCAGCGCCACCACGAAAAGCAGCAGCTTGACGACCCAGAGGACGTAACGCATGGGGCCGCAGGATAACGCGAGTAAGGCGGCTATGCCACAGGTGCTGATAACGCATAAAGAAAATGTAGCGCCGCCAGGCGCTCTAAGCGCGCAGTTCGCGCGGCGAGGCGCAGCGCAGCTGCGCCGAAGCAGCGGTGTAGACCTTTCCGCGAAAAAAAGCGGCAGGATCGTTGACCCTGCCGCTTCAGCGCTTCAGTGGTAAGCACCTATTCTTTTTTCAGATCGACCCGTTCCCGCAGCTCCTTGCCCGCCTTGAAGTGCGGGACGTATTTCGCGGGAACCTGCACCTTCTCTCCCGACTTGGGATTGCGTCCGGTGCGGGGTGGCCGATAGTTCAAGCCGAAGCTGCCGAATCCTCTGATCTCGATGCGTTGTCCGTCCGCGAGGCTCTTGGCCATCGCGTCCAGGATCATCTTGACCGCGAGCTCGGCGTCCTTGGCGACGAGCTGCGGATAGCGGGCCGCGAGCTTCGCGATCAGCTCCGACTTGGTCATGGTCCTCCCTCGACTCTCTTATTGTTGGCTGTTGGCCGTGTCCAGCTTCGCCTTGAGCAGCGCTCCCAGGTTGGTCGTGCCCGCGCTGCTCTTGTCCGCGGCGTGCTTCTGGATCGCCTCGGCCTCCTCCGCCAGGTCTTTCGCCTTGATCGAGAGATTGATCGTACGGTTCTTGCGGTCGACGTTGATGATCATCGCGGTGACCGAATCGCCTTCCTTCAGCTTGGTGCGGATGTCTTCCACGCGGTCGCGCGAGACTTCCGACGCCCGCAGGTAGCCTTCCATGTCGCCGTCGAGGGCGATGACCGCGCCCTTGGCGTCGATCGCCTTCACGGTGCCGGTGACGATCGAGTTCTTCTCGTGCGAGGACACGTAGTTGTTGTACGGGTCGCCTTCGAGCTGCTTGATGCCGAGCGAGATGCGCTCGCGCTCGACGTCGATCGACAGGACCGTCGCGTCGACTTCCTCGCTCTTCTTGTAGTTGCGCACGGCTTCCTCGCCGGGCGTCGACCACGAGAGGTCGGAGAGGTGAACCAGGCCGTCGATGCCGCCGGGCAGGCCGATGAAGATGCCGAAGTCGGTGATCGACTTGATCTGGCCGCGGACGCGATCGCCTTTCTTGTGGTTCATGGCGAACTCTTCCCACGGGTTCGGCATGCACTGCTTCATGCCGAGCGAGATGCGGCGGCGGTCTTCGTCGATCTCGAGGACCATGACTTCCACTTCGTCGCCGAGCTGGACCACTTTGGACGGATGCACGTTCTTGTTGGTCCAGTCCATCTCGGACACGTGCACCAGGCCTTCGATGCCCGACTCGATCTCGACGAACGCACCGTAGTCGGTGAGGTTCGAGACCTTGCCGAACAGGCGCGTGCCGGGCGGGTAACGGCGCGAGAGGCCGACCCACGGGTCCTCGCCGAGCTGCTTCATGCCGAGCGAGACGCGGTTCTTCTCCTGGTCGAACTTCAGGACCTTGGCCTGCACTTCGTCGCCGACCGACAGGATCTCGGACGGGTGCTTGACGCGGCGCCACGCGAGGTCGGTGATGTGCAGCAGGCCGTCGATGCCGCCGAGGTCGACGAACGCACCGTAGTCGGTGATGTTCTTGACGATGCCCTTGACGACGGCGCCTTCCTGCAGCGTCTCGAGGAGCTTCTGGCGCTCTTCACCCTGGTTGGCTTCGAGCACCGCGCGGCGCGACACGACCACGTTGTTGCGCTTGCGGTCGAGCTTGATGACCTTGAAGTCCATCTGCTTGTTTTCGTACGGCGTGGTGTCCTTGACCGGGCGGATGTCCACGAGGGAGCCCGGGAGGAAGGCGCGGATGCCGTTCACCATGACGGTGAGGCCGCCTTTGACCTTGCCGTTGATCGTGCCCTGCACGACGTTGCCCTTCTCGAGGGCTTCCTCGAGCTCGTGCCAGGCGGCAAGGCGCTTCGCCTTGTCGCGCGAGAGCCGCGTCTCGCCGTGGCCGTCTTCGAGGGATTCGATCGCGACGCTGATGAAGTCGCCGGGCTGGACTTCGATCTCGCCGCGGTCGTTACGGAATTCGTCGACCGGAATGTAGCTTTCGGACTTGAGCCCGGCGTTGACCACGACGAAGTTGTCGTCCGCGCGGATCACCTCCGCGGTGATGACTTCGCCTATGCGCATTTCCTTGCGCGCGAGACTTTCTTCGAAAAGGGCCGCGAAGCTTTCGGGATCCAGCGCGGGAGCAGGAGCGGACGTGGTCGGAGAGGCCGGGGTAGAGGTTTTCATCATTAGGGGTTTGGGAGTTTGGTCGCCGCCGGTGGTCGGCGGGTCAGTTGAAAAAACCACGAACCGAGGGGGTCCATGGCGCCTGTTGTTGCCCTCCTGCGCTACCTGGTCTTACCGCGATGCAGCTCCAGCACTTTCGCCACCGAGGCCTCGATCGAGAGGGCTGTCGTATCGAGCTCGACGGCGTCCGGGGCCTTCAAAAGCGGGGCCGCGGCGCGTTGAGTATCGCGCGCGTCCCGCGCCCGGATATCCTGCAAAAGGGCGTCCATGTTAGCACTCATTCCTTTGTCGATCAACTGCTTATAGCGCCTTCTGGCCCTTTCCACGGCGTCCGCGGTCAGGAAGATTTTGAGGCCCGCGTCGGGGAAAACGACCGTGCCCATGTCGCGGCCGTCGGCGACCAGCCCGGGCGGCTGCCGGAACGCGCGCTGGCGCTCCAGCAGGGCGTCGCGCACCGGCTGCAGGGCCGCCACGCGCGAGGCGGCGGCACCCACGTCCTCGGCCCGGATGGCGTCGGTGACGTCGCCGCCCTCCAGCGCGATGCGGGCTCCGGTGAAACGGCAGTCGAGGTCGACGGCGATCTGCGCGAGCGCGGGCACGTCGTCCAGGCCGATGCCGCGCCGTAGCGCCGCGAGTCCCACGAGCCGGTAAAGGGCGCCGCTGTCGAGAAAATGGAAGCCCAGCGCGTCGGCGACCTTGGCGGCGACGGTCCCCTTGCCCGAAGCGGACGGTCCGTCGATGGCGATCACGGGGGCAAGGCTCAAGGCTGACTCTCGGAAATGGAAGCGAGCACGTCGAAATATTCGGGAAAGGTCTTGCCGACGCAGCCGGGGTCGTTGATGCGCACCGGCACACCGCCCAGCGCGACGAGCGAAAAGCACATCGCCATGCGGTGGTCGTCGTAGGTGGCTATGGAAGCGCCGGGCCTGAGTCCGAAGGCGTGAGGCGTGAGGGGTGAGGCGGGAGGCGTGATTTTCAGGTAATCGGCGCCCTCTTCCACGTCCGCGCCGACCTTGCGCAGCTCCGTCGCCATCGCCGAAATCCGGTCGGTCTCTTTCACGCGCCAGCTTCCGATGTTGCGCAAGGTGCTGGGGCCGTCGGCGAAGAGCGCGAGCACTGCCGCGGTCATGGCGGCGTCGGGGATGTGGTTCAGGTCCGCGTCGAGCGCGCGGAGCTTGCCTGTGCGCTTTACGTCGTCGGCCGCGGTCGCCTCGATCCAGTTATCGCCCATCGTGATGTGCGCGCCCATGCGCTCGAGCACTTCGGTGAAACGCACGTCACCCTGGATACTCGATCGCCCGACCCCTTCGACGCGCACCGCTGCGCCGCCCGTCAGCCCGCTGATCAGGCCCGCCGCGAGGAAGTAGGACGCCGACGACGCATCGCCTTCGACGTAGATCTCGCCGGGGCTCGCGTACCCGTTCGTCGCGGGAATGTCGAAGCGAGACCACTCCGTGCGTTTCACCTCGACGCCGAAGCGCTTCAGCGTGTTGACCGTGATCTCGACGTACGGCTTGGAGATGAGCTCCCCGACGATCTCGATGCCGCACGCGCGTCGGGTGAGCGGCAACGCCATCAGCAGTCCGGTGAGGAACTGGCTCGACACGTTGCCGCGAATCTTCAGCGGCCGCGACACGTCGAGCGCCGCGGCACGGATCTGCAGCGGCGGATAGCCCTGCTGCCCGAGGTAATCGATCGCAGCACCGGCCGCGGCGAGCGCTTCGACGAGGTCGCCGATCGGCCGCTCGTGCATGCGCGGCACGCCGGAGAGCCGGTACTCGCCGCCGAGCACGCCGAGCACGGCCGTCAGCGGACGGAACGCGGTGCCCGCATTGCCGAGGAAGAGATCGGCCTGCTTCACCGGAAACGCGCCGCCGGCGCCGTGCACGCGCAC
This sequence comes from Burkholderiales bacterium, assembly GCA_036262035.1. Classification (NCBI taxonomy): domain Bacteria; kingdom Pseudomonadati; phylum Pseudomonadota; class Betaproteobacteria; order Burkholderiales; species Burkholderiales bacterium. The sequence goes on from DATAJS010000018.1 coordinate 58,378, forward strand.
CGTGCGGTTCGCCACGGCGTCGCAGCGCACGCCGAGCGCGCGCAGCGCATCCAGCATGTAGCGTGTGTCGTCGGACTCGAGCACGTCGCGTACGAGCGTCTCGCCGTGCGCGAGCGCGGCGAGGAGCAGCGTGCGGTTCGAGATGCTCTTCGATCCCGGCAGCCGCACGCTGCCGCTCACGCGGCGTATGGGAGCGAGGTCGAGATGTTCCACGGTCAGGCGGGTTTCCTGATGAGCCAGCGGCTGCGCGCGTCGCGCGCGCGCTCGAACATGCGGGTGAGCGCGGCCGCGTCGCAATTCTCGATCGCGCCGCGCGCGATCTCGAGCTCTTCGACGTAATTATCGAGCAGCGCCACCAGCGCTTCCCTGTTCGCCACGCAAATGTCGCGCCACATCTCCGGCGAGCTGCCGGCGATGCGCACGGTGTCGCGCAGGCCGCCGCCGGAGTAGCCGAGCAGCGTGGGCGCGTCCTTGCGCTTGGCGAGCATGCTGACGAGCGCGAACGCGACGACATGCGGCAGGTGGCTCACCGCCGCGAAGATCTCGTCGTGGCGCCTCGGATCGAGCCGCACGATCTTCGCGCCGGTCGCGAGCCACGCGTCGCGCACGAGCTTCGAGGCGGAGGTTTTCGTTTCCGGCTGCGGTGCGAGGATCACGTTGCGGTCGCGAAAGAGCTCGGGAAATGCAGCAGTCGCGCCGCTCTTTTCGGTGCCCGCGATCGGATGCGAAGGCACGAAGCGCTCGAAGTGGTCACCCAGGAAGCGCTTCGCGTACGCGATCACGTCCTGCTTGGTGCTGCCGCCGTCGGTGATCACGGTCTTGTCGCCGAGCGCCGGGGCGATCTGCGCCATGACTTCGGGCATCTGCCCGACCGGCGTTCCCAGGAACACCAGATCGGCGTCGCGCACCGCTTTGGCGGCGTCTCGGCTCGCTTCGTCGATGACGCCGAGCTTCAGCGCGGCGTCGAGGTTCTTCTTCGTGCGGCCGACGCCGACGACGTGCCTGACGAGCTTCGCCCTCTTCAGCGCGAGCGCGAACGAGCCGCCGATCAGGCCGACGCCGATGACGACGAGCTTGCCGATCTTCGGTTTGCCGGCGGCCGTTTTCTTACGCGCCGCGCTCACTGAATCGCCGCCTTCAGGCTTTCCAGGAAGCGCGCGTTCTCGCTTTCCAGTCCGATCGAGACGCGCAGGTGGTTCGGCATGCCGTAGCTCGCGATCGGCCGCACGATCACGCCCGCGCGCAGCAGGCGCTGGAACACGCCGGCGGCGTCCTTCACTTCGAAGGTCACGAAGTTGCCGTACGAGGGGATGTAGGCGAGCCCCATCGCCGTGAGCCCCGCGGCGATCTGCTTCATGCCCGCAAGGTTCAGGTCGTGGCTCTGCTTCACGAACGCCTCGTCCGCCAGCGCGGCAGCCGCCGCGGCGAGCGCGACGCTGTTCACGTTGAACGGCTCGCGCACGCGGTTCATGAGATCGGCTACGGCTGCGTTGGCGAGCGAGTAACCCACGCGCAGTCCCGCGAGACCGTAGACCTTGGAAAACGTGCGGCTGATGACGAGGTTCGGGTGCTTCGCCAGCCACGCGACGGTCTCGACGCGCACCTCGCGCGGCAGGTATTCGTTGTACGCCTCGTCGAGCACGACGAGCACGTGATCGGGGAGCTTGCCGATGAAGCGCTCCAGCGCGTCGGCGGCGATGTAGGTGCCGGTGGGATTGTTCGGGTTCGCGATGAAGACGATGCGCGTCTTGCGCGTGACCGCTTTCGCCATCGCGTCGAGGTCGTGGCCGTAATCGCGCGCCGGCACTTCGATGCCTTTCGCACCGATCGCCTGGATCGCGAGCGGATACACCGCAAACGCATGCTGAGAGTAGATTGCCTCGTCTTCCGGCGTGAGGAACGCGCGCGCAGCGAGATCGAGCACGTCGTTGGAGCCGTTGCCGAGCACGATCTGATCGGCGGCGACGCCGTAGCGCTTGCACAGCGCCTGCTTCAGCTCGAAGCCGTTGCCGTCGGGATAGCGGCCGAGGTCCGCCAGGACTTTGGCGATCGCTTCCTGCGCGCGCGGGCTCACGCCGAGCGGATTCTCGTTCGACGCGAGCTTGATGATGCTCGCCTCCTCGAGGTTCAGCTCGCGCGCGAGTTCGGAGATCGGCTTGCCGGGCTGATACGGCGCGATGGCGCGGATGTACGAAGGGGCGAAATCGGAAACGCTCATAAGATCAGTGTTGAGTGTTGAGTGTTGAGTGTTGAGTGTTGAGTTGGGCGTTGGTCGGTCTTGAGCCTCGGGTGCTTAGCGAACACGGTTTTCACTAAACACTCAACACTCAACACTTGACACTAGATTGCGGCAGGATACGAGCCGAGGTTTTTGTACATCGACGCCGTGCGCTCGAGCTCACCCAGCGCCGCGGCGACGTTGCGGTCGTGCGCGTGGCCTTCGATGTCGACGTAGAACACGTACTCCCAGCGGCCGGTGCGCGCCGGGCGCGACTCGAGCTTGCTCATGCTCACGCGGTTCGCGGCCAGAGGCGTCAGCAATTCGTGGATCGCGCCGGGCACGTTGCGCGTCGCGAGGATCAGCGAGGTCTTGTCCTTGCCCGAAGGCGGCGCGTCGCTCTCGGCGATCACGAGAAAGCGCGTGGTGTTGGTCGCTTCGTCCTCGATGTTGCGCGCGAGGAGGTTCAGGCCGTAGAGCTCCGCCGCGGTCTTGCTCGCGATCGCGCCGGTCCCGCGCTCGGCCGCGGCCATGCGCGCGGCTTCGGCATTACTCACGACGGCGACTGTCTCAGCCTGAGGCAGGTTGCGTGCGAGCCAGCGCTGGCATTGCGCGAGGCTCTGGGTGTGCGAGTACACCTTGCGCACCGCCGACAGCGATTTCGCCTTGCTCATGAAGCACTGCCGGATGGGCAGCATCACTTCGCCGCACACGCGCGCGGGCGTCGTGAGGAGCAGGTCGAGCGTGCGGCCGACCGCGCCTTCGGTGGAATTCTCGACGGGCACGACGGCATGCCCCGCGGTCCCGGTCTCCACCTGCCTGAACACTTCGTCGATGGAAGCGCACGGCAGCGTCGGCACCACCCCGCCGAAGTGCTTCATCGCGGCTTCCTGGCTGTAGGTGCCGGCCGGGCCGAGGTATGCGACGACCATGCGGTCTTCGAGCGCCCGGCATGCGGACATGATCTCGGTGAAGACGCGCTGCAACGCCGCGTCGGGCAGCGGCCCGTTGTTGAGCTCGGCGACGCGGCGCAGGACCTGCGCCTCGCGCTCGGGGCGATAGACCGCGACGCCTTTCTTGAAGCGGCCGACCTGCTCCACCACGCGCGCGCGCTGCGCCAGCAGCTTGACGAGCTTTTGGTCGACTGCGTCGATCTTGTCGCGCAGGTTCTTGAGCGTGTCGCTCATTCCTCGGGCAGGAAACGCACCGAGAGCACGCCGCGGATGGCGGCGAGCTCGGCGAGCAGCGACGCCGGCAAGGCGCTGTCGACGTCGACGAGCGTATACGCCATGTCGCCCTTCGACTTGTTCAGCATGGTGTGTATGTTCAGGCCCGCCCGCGCCATCGCCGTGGAGATCTGGCCGACCATGTTGGGCACGTTCGCGTTGGCGATCCCGACGCGGTAAGGCGCCTCGCGCGCCATCACGACGTCCGGAAAGTTCACGGCGTTCATGATGTTACCGTGCTCGAGGAAGTCGCGCACCTGATCGACCACCATCACCGCGCAGTTGTCCTCCGCCTCGCGGGTCGACGCGCCGAGATGCGGCAGGGCGACGGCGCGCGGGTGCCCCTGCAGCGCCTGCATCGGAAAGTCGCACATGTAGTAGCGCAGCCGCTTGCCGTCGAGCGCCTCCAGCACCGCGCGCTCGTCGACCAGCCCGTCGCGCGCGAAGTTGAGCAGGATCGCGCTGTGCTTCATGCATTTCAGGCGTTCGGCGTCGATCATGTTGCGCGTGACGTCGAGCAGCGGCGCGTGCAGCGTGACGAAGTCGCCCGCCTTCAGCACTTCCTCGATCGAGTGCGCTTTCTTCACCTGCGACGGCAGGCTCCACGCGGCGTCGACGGTGATGTGCGGGTCGAAGCCGATCACGTTCATGCCGAGCTTGATCGCGGCGTCGGCGACGAGGCTGCCGATCTTGCCCAGGCCGATGATCCCGAGCGTGTGGCGCGGAAGCTCCGAGCCTACGAACTGCTTCTTGCCGTCTTCGACCGCTTTGTGCAGCGTCTTGTCGTCGCCCTCGAGGTCGCGGGTGAAGTCGAGCGCCGGCACGAGGTTGCGCGCGGCGATCAGCATCGCGGCGATCACCAGCTCCTTCACCGCGTTGGCGTTCGCACCGGGCGCGTTGAAGACCGGAACGCCGCGCTCGCTCATGGCCTTCACCGGGATGTTGTTGGTCCCCGCGCCCGCACGGCCGATCGCCTTCACCTCGCGCGGGATGTCCATCGAGTGCATGTCGTGCGAGCGCACGAGGATCGCGTCCGGCGAGTCGACATGGTTGCCGACGGTGAACCTGCCGGCGGGCAGGCGCTTCAGCCCGAGCTGCGAGATCGAATTGAGTGTGAGGACGCGAAAGGACTCACCCATGCTTGCGCTCGAATTCACGCATGAACTCGACGAGCGCCTGCACGCCCTCCATCGGCATCGCGTTGTAGATCGAAGCGCGCATGCCGCCGACCGAGCGATGGCCCTTGAGCTGCAGCAGCCCGCGCTTGTCCGCTTCCTTGAGGAAATCCTTGTCGAGCGAGTCGCTCTTCAGCGTGAACGGGATGTTCATGCGCGAGCGGTCGTCCTTCGCCACGGGCGAGCCGTAGAACTCGGTCGCGTCGAGGTAATCGTAGAGGAGCTTCGACTTGGCGATGTTGAGCTCTTCCATCTTTTTCAGGCCGCCCAGCTTCTTCAGCCACTGGAACACCAGCCCCGCCATGTAGATGCCGTACGTCGGCGGGGTGTTGTACATCGAATCGGCTTCGGCCTGGGTCTTGAAGTCGAAGACCGTCGGCGTTTCACGCGCGGCGTGGCCGATGAGGTCGTCGCGCACGATCACGATGGTGAGGCCCGCGGGGCCGATGTTCTTCTGCGCGCCGGCATAGATGAGCCCGTAACGCGACACGTCGATCGGGCGCGACAGGATGTGCGACGAGGCGTCGGCGGCCAGCGGCACCTCGCCGGTGTCGGGCGTCCAGTGGAACTCGACGCCGCCGATCGTCTCGTTGGTCGTGACGTGCACGTAGGCGGCGTTCGGATCGAGCTTCCACTCCGACTGCTTCGGCACGCAGGTGAAGTTCGCCGCTTCGGACGAGGCCGCGACGTTCACCTTGCAGTACTTCTTGGCGTCGCCGATCGCTTTCTTCGACCACTGCCCCGTGTTGACGTAATCCGCGCTCGCCTTGCCGCGCAGGATGTTGAGCGGAATCATCGCGAACATCGCCGCGGCGCCGCCCTGCAGGAAGAGCACCTTGTAGTTCTTGGGGATGTTCAGCAGCTCGCGCAGATCTGCTTCCGCGTTGGCGTGGATCGAGATGAACTCGCCGCCGCGGTGGCTCATCTCCATGACCGACATGCCGCTGCCGTGCCAGTCGAGCATCTCCTGCGCGGCCTGCGCGAGCACGGGCTCCGGCAGCACCGCCGGTCCCGCGCTGAAGTTGAATACACGTGCCATCGATGGTCTCGCTTTCCGCTTTTACTTTATTGAGCCGGCTCTGCGGGGCCGCTCGTCTCGGCGCCGGGCTCCGAATCCCCGCCGCCGTTCGTTTCACCGTTGCCGCTGCCGTGACCGTTGCCGTTGCCGTTGCCGTTGCCGTTGCCGTTGCCGCTGCCGTGACCGTTGCCGTTGCCGTCATCCTCCGGCTCCTGGATCTTCTCCACGCCCGCGAGCGCTTCGTTGTCGCCGAGGTTGATGAGCCGCACGCCCTGCGTCGAGCGCCCGAGCTCGCGGATCTCGGCGACGCGCATGCGGATCAGCACGCCGCCGGTCGTGATCAGCATGATCTCGTCCTCGGGGCTCACGAGCTGCGCACCGACGAGCTTGCCGTTCCTCTCGCTGCACTGGATCCCGATCATGCCCTGCGTGCCGCGGCCGTGGCGCGTGTAATCGAGAACCGCGGTGCGCTTGCCGTAACCGTTCTGCGTCGCGGTCAGCACCGACAGCGTCTCGTCGGCGACCGCGATGAGCGAGATCACGTGCTGCCCGTCGCCGAGCTTCATCCCGCGCACGCCGCCCGCGTTGCGTCCCATGGCGCGAACTTCGGACTCGTCGAAGCGCACCGCCTTGCCCGCGTCGGAGAACAGCATGATGTCGTGCTTGCCGTCGGTGAGCGCGACGCCGATGAGGTAGTCGCCGTCGTCGAGCGTGACCGCGATGATGCCTTTGGCCATCGGGCGCGAGAACGCGGACAGCGCGGTCTTTTTCACCGTGCCGTTGGCCGTCGCCATGAAGACGTAGTGATCCTCGTCGAACTCCTTCACCGGCAGCACCGCGGTGATCTTCTCGTCTTCCATCAGCGGAACGAGATTGACGATCGGCTTGCCGCGCGAGGTGCGGCTGCCCTGGGGCACCTCGTACACCTTGAGCCAGTACACGCGCCCGCGGCTCGAGAAGCACAGGATGTAGTCGTGCGTGTTGGCGATGAAGAGCTTCTCGACGAAATCGTCTTCCTTCGTCGTGGTCGCCTGACGCCCGCGGCCGCCGCGCTTCTGTGCGCGGTAGTCGGCGACCGGCTGCGACTTGAGATATCCGCCGTGCGAGATCGTGACGACCACGTCCTCGGGCGTGATCAGGTCCTCGGTGGCGAGATCCTGCGTCGTCGCGACGATTTCGCTGCGGCGCTCGTCGCCGTATTGCGCCTTGATCGCTTCGAGCTCTTCCGAGATGATCTTCGTCACGCGCGCCGGCTTCGACAGGATGTCCAGCAGATCGGCGATCTTCGCCATGGTGTCGCGATACTCCGCGACGATCTTGTCCTGCTCCAGCGCGGTGAGGTTCTGCAGGCGCATCTCCAGGATGCGCTGGGCCTGTACGTCCGAGAGCTTGTAGCCTTGCGCGTGCAGCCCGTATTCCGGCGAGAGCCCTTCCGGCTTGGACAGCGCGCCTTCGCTGCGCGCGAGCATTTCCTCGACCAGCGCGGAGCGCCAGTAGCGCGCCATGAGCTGGACCTTCGCTTCGGCAGGGCTCGCCGCGGCCTTGATCAGCGCGATGATCTCGTCGACGTTCGACAGCGCGACCGCCAGACCTTCGAGGATGTGACCACGTTCCCGCGCTTTCCTCAGCTCGAACACCGTGCGGCGCGTGACGACTTCGCGGCGGTGGCGCAGGAACGCTTCGAGGAACTGCTTGAGGTTCAGGAGGCGCGGCTGGCCGTCGACCAGCGCGACCATGTTCATCCCGAACGTGTCCTGGAGCTGCGTCTCTTTCCAGAGGCGGTTCAGGATGATGTCCGGCACCTCCCCGCGCTTGAGCTCGATGACCGCGCGCATGCCGCGCTTGTCCGACTCGTCGCGGATGTCGGAGATGCCTTCGAGCTTCTTCTCGCGAACGAGCTCGCCGATGCGCATGAGCAGGTTCGCCTTGTTGACCTGGTACGGCAGCTCGTCGATGACGATCGAGACGCGGCCCGCCTTCTCCGACTCCTCGAAGTGCGTGCGCGCGCGCATCACGATGCGGCCGCGGCCGGTGCGATACCCTTCGCGCACGCCCGCGACACCGTAGATGATCCCGCGCGTCGGGAAATCGGGCGCCGGCACGATGTCGATCAGGTCGTCCACCGACATCTGCGGGTTCTCGAGCAGCGCCTGACAGGCGTCGACCACTTCGCCGAGATTGTGCGGCGGGATGTTGGTCGCCATGCCGACCGCGATGCCGGACGAGCCGTTCACCAGCAGGTTGGGCACGCGGGTGGGCAGCGTGACCGGCTCGCGCTCCTTGCCGTCGTAGTTCGGGACGAAATCGACCGTTTCCATGTCGATGTCCGCGAGCATGTCCGACGTGATCCGCTCGAGACGGCACTCGGTGTAGCGGTAGGCCGCCGCGGAGTCGCCGTCGATCGAGCCGAAGTTGCCCTGCCCGTCGATCAGCGTATAGCGCATGGAGAAGTCCTGCGCCATGCGCACAAGTGCCTCGTAGGTCGCCGCGTCGCCGTGGGGATGGTATTTACCGAGCACGTCACCGACGACGCGCGCGCATTTCACGTAGGGCCGGTTCCAGACGTTGTTGGCTTCGTGCATGGCGAAGAGGATGCGGCGATGCACCGGCTTGAGGCCGTCGCGCACGTCGGGGAGCGCACGCCCGACGATCACGCTCATGGCGTAATCGAGGTAGGAGCGGCGCATCTCCTCTTCGAGACTGATGGGGAGGGTTTCTTTGGCGACTTGATCCATTCGGCTGGCGGGAAAAACCGCTGTACGACGAGCTAAAAAGTGTCAATTTTACCATGCGGGACAGACGCTTCGCATCGTTTCGAACGCCCCGAAAAGATCGACTGCGACAGCACATACTCGCGCCGCATCGACTCGCAAGCCGCGCGCCGCGAACACGGGCGCAGTAGTTGCTCGGTGCATGCGGCAACAAAAGGGGATTCAGCCAGGGCGTTTCGGAAACGCGCGTCGGGATTGCGGCGCGAACCTCGATCGGCGGAATCGGATCGGTCGACGGCGCGCGCCGTCGGCGACCAGGCATGCCGTTCGCATGTTGGGCGCCGACGTGTAACGGAGCAAGGGGAGTGTCAAGCGAAGTTACGCAAAATCGAGCCGGGAAGCGAGCCGGGCGTTTCATTTACGCAACAAGCCGATACCTTTTTTTTCTCTAAACCATGTTATGATTTCGGCATGTTTGCTTTGGCATTTTCTCTGTGCTATTAAGTGAACCCTGGGGAGATTCTCTTTTAGGTTCCGACGCTTGGCGGGGCCTGACTTCATCGTAAATCAGGAGGAACAAGAACATGAGTGCAGCTTTTCGGATTTCTCTCGCGACCGCGGCCGTATGCGCGGCGCTCCTCCCCCAGGTCGGCTCAGCCGCGACCGGGGAAAGGAAGGACGGCTATCTCACCGACGTGCAGGGGAACGTAGTGCGCGCGCTCGGTGCCGGTGTGTGCGTCCGCACCAGCCAGTGGACGCCCGCCCTGGCCGTCGCCGAGTGCGATCCGGATCTGGTCCCGAAACCCGCTCCGAAACCGGCGCCGAAACCCGAAGCCAAGCCCGAAGCGAAACCGGCTCCGAAGCCCGAAGCCAAGCCGAAACCCAAGCCCAAGCCCGAGATGATGAACGTGGAGCGCAAGATCGAGCTCCAGGGCATGCCGTTCGACAAGGCCGAGATGACGCCGGACAACGTCAAAGAGCTCGACAAGTTCATGGCCGATCTCAAGCCCGTGACCCTCGGCGCGATGATCGTCACCGGCCACACCGACCGTATCGGCTCGCTGAAGTACAACCAGCGCCTGTCCGAGCGTCGCGCGGTCGTGGTCAAGGACTACATCGTCAGCAAGGGCATCGATCCGAAGCTGATCTTCTGGGAAGGCAAGGCGTTCAAGCAGCCGATACCGGTCACCAAGTTCTGCTCGAACAAGATGAAGCGCAAGCAGCTCATCGAGTGTCTGGCTCCGAACCGTCGCGTGACCGTCGAAGCGGTGGGCCGTATGCCGAAGCCGCCCGCGAAGAAACCGGAAGCCAAGCCGGAAGCCGCCAAGCCGGAAGCGAAACCGGAAGCCAAGCCGAAGCCTTAAGCTTCGACTGCGTCAAATCAAAAGCCCCGCTTCGGCGGGGCTTTTTTTGTGTCTAATCATGGGATGAAAGCTGCCGATACCCTGATCACCGCACGCTGGATCGTGCCGATAGAGCCTGCAGGCGTGGTGCTCGAGAATCACGCCGTCGCGATCCTCGACGGCGAGATCGCCGCGATCGGTCCGACCCCGAAGCTGGAAAGCGAGTACGAAGTCCGCGAGCGCGTCGCGCTCGCCGATCATGCGCTTCTGCCCGGCCTGGTGAACCTGCACACCCACGCGGCGATGTCGCTCATGCGCGGGCTCGCCGACGACACCGCGCTGATGGACTGGCTCGCGAACCATATCTGGCCGGTCGAGGCGCGCGTGGTGTCGCCGCAGTTCGTGCACGACGGCACCCTCCTCGCCTGCGCCGAGATGCTGCGCGCAGGCGTCACGTGCTTCTCCGACATGTACTTCTTCGGCGAGGACGCCGCCAACGCCGCGGTGCGCGCCGGCATGCGCGCGGTGATCGGCATGATCGCCCTCGAGTTTCCCAGCGCCTACGCCTCGGACGCGCGCGACTATCTGGCGAAGGGACTCGCGATGCGCGATGCGCTGCGCGACGAGCCGCTGCTTTCCTTCGCGCTCGCGCCGCACGCGCCGTACACGGTCTCCGACACGACGCTGCAGACGATCGCGACGTATGCGGCCGAGCTCGACGTCCCGGTGCACGTGCACCTGCACGAGACCCGCGACGAGATCACCGAGAGCCTGAAGGCTCACGGCGTGCGGCCGCTCGAGCGCATCTCGCAGCTCGGGCTGCTGGGCCCGGGACTGATCGCGGTGCACGCGGTGCATCTGGAAGCGAACGAGATCGAGACGCTCGCGCGCCACGGGTGCAGCGTCGCGCACTGTCCGTCGTCGAACCTGAAGCTCGCCAGCGGCATCGCGAAAGTCGCTGCGATGCTGGAGCGCGGCGTCAATGTCGGCATCGGCACCGACAGCGCGGCGAGCAACAACCGCCTCGACGTGCTCGGCGAGACGCGGCTCGCGGCGCTCCTCGCCAAGGGCAGCGCAGGCAGCGCGACGGCCGTTCCGGCGCACACCGCGCTCCATATGGCGACGCTGGGCGGTGCCCGGGCGCTCGGGCTCGACGCGAAGGTCGGCTCGATCGTCGAAGGCAAGCGCGCCGACCTCGCGGCGATCGATCTCTCGTCGATCGAGCTCGCGCCCTGTTACGATGCCGCCTCGCAGCTCGTCTACGCCGCGGGCCCGCAGCACGTCACGCACGTGTGGGTCGACGGCAAGGCGCGGGTGCGCGACCGCAAGCTCGTCGACATCGACGAGCGCGAGCTACAGTTGAAGGCACTGCATTGGAAAGACAGGATCAAGAGCTGACCTCGAACGTCGATCCGCTCGAGCTGGAGAAATTCAGCCAGCTCGCGCATCGCTGGTGGGACCCCCAGAGCGAGTTCAAGCCGCTGCACGAGATCAATCCGCTGCGCCTGGGCTATATCGAGACGATCGCCGGCGGGCTGCAAGGCAAACGCGTCCTCGACGTCGGGTGCGGCGGCGGCATCCTCTCCGAAGCGATGGCGGCGCGCGGCGCGATCGTCACCGGCATCGACCTCGCCGACAAGCCGCTCAAGGTCGCGAAGCTGCACCTTTTCGAATCGGGACTGAAGGTCGATTACCGCAGGATCGCGGCCGAGGAGCTCGCGCGCGACCCCGGGGAGCGCTACGACGTCGTCACCTGCATGGAGATGCTCGAGCACGTCCCCGATCCGGCGCAGACCGTGCGCGCCTGCGGCGAGCTCGTGAAGCCCGGCGGGCACGTCTTCTTCGCGACGATCAACCGCAACCTGAAGGCGTACGCTTTCGCGATCGTCGGCGCCGAATACGTGCTGCGGCTGCTGCCGCGCGGCACGCACGATTACGAGAAGTTCATCAAACCCTCCGAGCTCGCGCGCATGTGCCGCGACGCGGACCTCACCGTGACCGGAACGATCGGCATGACCTACAACCCGCTCACGCGCGTCTACGCCCTCGGCCGCGACACCGACGTGAACTACATCCTGCACGGCGCCAGGAATTGAGCGCCGCGACCCAAGCGGTCTTCTTCGACCTCGACGGCACCTTTGCCGACACCGCACCCGACCTCACTTACGCGCTCAACGTGATGCGCGAAGCGCGCGGGCTGCCGCCCTGCCCGATCGAGCTCACGCGGCCGGTCACCTCGACCGGCGGGCGCGGGATGATGCGCGTCGGCTTTGGTCTCACGCCGGAGCACCCGGAGTACGTCGCGATGCGCGGCGAGTTCCTCGAGATCTACGCGAGCAACCTGTGCCGTGAGACCACGCTGTTCCCCGGCATGGACGAGCTCATCGGCGGCCTGGAAGCGCGCGGCGTGCGCTGGGGCATCGTGACCAACAAGGCGGAAGGCCTCGCCAAGCCCCTCATCGCCCGGCTCGGCCTGAACGGCCGCTGCGCGTGCGTGGTGGGCGGCGACACCGCCCCGCGCATGAAGCCGCATCCCGATCCGCTCTACGCCGCCGCGGCGCTCGTCGACGTGCGTCCGAGCACCTGCATCTACGTCGGCGACGACGCCCGCGACGTCGCGGCAGGACGCGCCGCAGGGATGCGGACGCTCGCGGTGCGCTACGGCTATCTCAACGGCGGCGATCCGGACACGTGGGAGGCCGACGCGGTGGTCGACTGCCCGCAGGACGTGCTGGCGCACCTGTAGAAAGCGGGAACCATTCCGGCGCATCCCGCTCCAATCCCTTCGCGCTTGAAAACGGGGCGGCGGACACCATATGCGATAATGTTCGCTGTCGCGCATTCGAGCGGCGACGATACCGGGGGCGACCTGGTTTCGACGTGGGTTACGAAGCAGCACAGGGCATGCCAAGGTCGAGTCACCTTGTTAAACAGCTCGAAACTTCATACACGCCAACGACGAGCGTTTCGCTCTAGCCGCCTAACACCGGCTAGACGCTGCACTGATCTGCTGATGGGTCAGGCCTGGAAGTAGCCGCAAGGCTATCGAAGGGTGCAGCGTCATTTACATCAGCCTCTCTACACGGTCTGGCCGCTTGGCCGTGCGGATCCGTCGAAGCGGCTGGCCGAGCGTGAGCCTGCCGATGGGCGCACGCAAGGCGAGACCCAAATCATCAGGCTAAGCATGTAGTCCTGACTGTAGAGGGCTTGCGGACGCGGGTTCGATCAATGGTCGCGTCTGTCCGTGAGGGCAGAATGAAAACGGAGCTCACATCGGTGAAACCTAAACCGGCCTCGCCAGGCCGGCAGGGCAACGCCGAGGGGTAGGAAGAGGGCCAACCTCAGGCCTGCCCTGTAGAGACTCATAGACTCGCCGACCGGCTGCACAGCCGGCGGGTGGGCACTAGGATTCGCCGTTCGGCGAATAACACGCTCCGCATCCTGGGCAACCAGGATGAAGGCATAGTCCAGCCCGTTCCGAAAGGAGCGGACCAGCTGTCCCGCCGCCTCCACCAATGGCGAAGCCCCCGACCGCGCGAGCGGTCCGGGGGCTTATTATTTGCGCCATCGGGTAACTCGGAGTTGCCAATGTCGATCTCCCGGAAGATCGCAGCCCTCGCTGCCGTCGATGCCGCGTATATCGCCGGCCTGGTCGACGGAGAAGGCACGGCCACACTCACCCGCCGCCATCGAGCCGACGAACGTCAGCTCGTAGTGTCGATCAGCAGTACTGAGCGCGATTTGCTGGAACACGTGAAGCGCGTTGCCGGCGCCGGCCGCATCACGTCGAAACGCACCTACCGCACCGAGCATACCCCGAGCTTCACGTTTGCTATCTGCAATCGCCAGGCGCTCGATCTGCTCGCCGGGATCGCGCCTTACATGCGCGGATACAAGCGCGAGCGGGCTCGACTGGTCCTGGACAAATACGTGGCGCTCACCCCGCGCAACGGCCGTTACACCGACCGCGCCCGGCAGGAACGCGAAGCCTTTATACAGCGATTCTTCAGCGTCACGGCGAGGACTTCATAGATGGGTCACAACGCCTCCAGCGCAAGCTCGGTGACGACGCGCTTCTCCGAGTCCGCTTTCACCTGGGTGACACCCCCGGACGAGACCTGTCCGCTGTCGATGCCGCCTTTGGCGAGGGCGTCGAGGATGGCGCGTGTGCGCCTCGCGGCAAGCTCCTGCATCGCGCCCTCGGGCAGCGGCTCGGCCTGCGCGAGGCGCTCGAAGACGGCCTCGTAGAACTCGGTGTCCTTGCTGCCGCGCCCGATGAGGCCCAGGACGGGGTTGACGCGGTCGGGCTCGCGGCCGGTGCGCTTGGCGTAGCTCTTTTCGAGCTCGGCCAGCGCGTTGGGTCCCGCGCGCAGCGCGAGCAGCCTTTCGAGCGCCCTCTGCGTGTCGGCATTGCCGTAGGCAATCAATCCCGGCGGCTCGCCCGGTTGCAGCTTGGCGCCCAGCGCGCCCGCGAGCTCGAGCCGCGCCTGACGGCGTTTCAGCGCCTTCGCGTCTTCCCCACTGTCGTACGGGCCTTTGACCACGAGCTTGAGCTGCGGCCGCGATTTCAGCGCCTTGGCGAGCGCGTCGAGCTGCTCGCGCTGCGACGGCGCGATGGCGTCGCTGCCCGGCGCGAAGCCGACCCTGCGCACCGCATCCGAGTCGCCTTTTCCGAAGAGTCCCGCGAGCGCGCGGAACGGCGCGGTCACGATGCGGGTGAGCACGTTCGCGATCGCGCTCCAGATGACTTTGCTGTACTCGAACTTCGGGTCGCCGACGTTGCCCCGGACCGGGACGTCGAGATTGATCCGGCCCTCGCTGTCCTTGAGCAACGCGATCGCGAGGTCGAGCGGCAGGTTGGTCGCGCCCGGCGAGTCGACGCGCTCACCCAGCTTGAAGTTGTTCAGAACGACGCGATTCTCGCCCGCGAGCTGCGAGTTCACGATCTTGTATTCGAGCACCAGCGAGAGCCGGCCCTCGGCGATCTTGCGCCCGGCGAACGTGGCCGAATACGGCGAGAACGACCCCACGTCGATGTTGTTGAAGCGCGCGGTGATGTCCATGAACTTGTTCGTATCGCGCGGGATGAGCGTCCCGTCCGCGCGCGCTTCGCCGTACTTGTCGACTTGTCCGGCGAGCTTGATCTGCGCTTTGGCCTGCGGATCCGACGAGATGCCGACGATCGCGCCGTCGAGCTCGTGCACTTGCGTAGCGAAGGGCAGCACGAGCGAGAGGTCGGCGAAATCGAGCGTGCCCTTGCTGATGCGGACGGTCTCGATCTCGTACGGAAACGCCGGCGCTTCGGCCCCGGACGAAGTCGGCTGCTGCGGCGGCGCCGGCGAAGCGTCCGTCTTCACGACCTTCGTCAGGTTCACCGTGCGATCCTTGGCGATGATGATCTTGCCGCCCGGCTCGATCACCCGGACCTCCCGGATCGCGAGCCTGTCCGGCGCGAGGCTCAGGTCGGCGCCGTCGACCGCGAGCGTCTTCCACGACGCGAAGCGCTCGTTCGTGCCCGCTTCATTGATCAGCACGTCGCTCAACGCGACCTCGCCTCGCGCGGTGAGCTCGGGCTGGCGCCCGCGGCGATACGCCACGCGCGCTTTCGCCGAGAGCTGGCCCGATTTGAGATCGAGCGTCGCGTGCCTGGTCAGCAGCGGCTCCAGCGGTTCGAGCGCGATGCGCGCAAGGTCCACCTGCGCGCCCGCGCCGGCGAAGTCCTGCTGCAGCGTCCCCGTTCCGCTCAGCGTCCCGTCCTTGCCCACGCGCAGCGCGGCCGTGAAGGCGATCGGCTTCCTGCTCGCGCTGTCGATGTGGCTGGCGGTGACCGAGGCCGCTTCGAGGTCGTAAGCGACCGCCGGTTTGTACGATTGGTCCGCGAGCGCGGCTTTGAAGGACTTGAGCGAGACCGAATCGACGCGGTATCGCCACGCGCCGGATGCGGGCGTGCCGCTCGACGCTCGCGCCGGCGGCTGCGCCGGCTTCGGAACGAGGGCGTCGACGAGGTCGATGCGGCCGTCGGCCCCGCGTATCAGCCGCACGCCGCCGCCGCTCAACGCGAGGTTCTTCACCGTGGCGGTGCGCTCGGCGGTGTCGATGCGCCCGCCGGTCAGCCGCACTGACTCCAGTGAGGCGTGCGGCGCGGTCGCCCCCGGTGCAGCGAGCTTTACGCGATCGATCGCGACTTGCAGATCCGTGGCGATCGTGCTGCCCGCCGCGCCGGCGTTCAGGCCGAACGACGCATTCAGTTCCTCGGCCCTTGCGGAGTAGCCCGGCTTGCGGCTGGTGTCGTCGTACTGGAGCGCGATCTTTTCGAGGGCGACCTTGTCGACCTGCACGCGCCACGGCTCGCCGGCTTCCTTGGAGGCCGGCTGCACAGGCGCGGGCGCCGACAGCGCCTTCAGCAGTCCCTCGGGGCCGTTCGGGCCCACGGCGAGCGCGAGATTGCCGCGCTTGAGCTCGACGAGCTTGGCGGCGATCGCGTGTTGCTTGCTGTCGATGCGGCCGCCGGCGATCGTGAGCCCCTCGAGCGCCGCCAGACGCGTCGCCGCGGTCGGTCCGCTCGCGGCCGTGTCCTCGAGCGCGACTTCGAGGTCGCCGACGACGAACTGCGCGGGCCCCGCGCCGGTGCTCACCTCGACGTTCAGACCGGCGGTCAGCCCGGTGCGAATCGCGAGCGCGGGCGATGCGCTCTGGTCGACGTAATTCAGCGCGACGTTCTCGACGGCGACGCCGAGCAACCGGATCCGCCAAGGCTGGGCGGCGGCCGGAGCAGCGGCGGGCTGCGCCGGGACGGCGGGGGCGGCATTCGGCGGGTCCATGAGACGCTGCCAGTTCATCGCGCGGTTCGCGCCGACGATCGTGTTGACCGCGCCGTCGGCAACCACCAGCTTCTTGACCGTGAGCTCGCCTTTGGGAAAGGCGAAGCTCGCGTCTTCGATCGCGACCTTCTTCAGCGCGAGCAGCGGTTCTTTCTCGCCTTCGAGCGCGAACAGCAGGCCGTTGGCTTGCGCCTGCATGCCGTTCAGCAGCAGCGTCGCGTGGCCTTCCTGGTAGCGAAAGTCGTAATGCCCCGCGATCGACAGATCGCCGTCGGGCCGCGCGAGATTCAGGCCGGGCCGGCGGAATCGCCACAGGCTTTCGAGCTTGGCGCCCTTGATCGAAAGCTCGCCCGCGGAGGCGATCGGCTCGAGCGACAGACGGCCTTTCCACGCGAGCGATCCGCCGGCGGGCAGCCGCGCGTTCAGCGTATAACGCCCTTCGCTGTCCGGAAGCGTGCTGAGATTGTCGAGCTCCAGATTGATCGGTGCGAAAGCGGCTTCCGCGCGGAGCTCTCCCGACAGATCGGTGATCCCGACCCGCGTGTCCCTGACGACGAGGCGATCGATGAGCACGCGCGCGGTCGGCTCGTCGGGCTCGGGCTCCTTGAACAGCCGGCGCAGCACTTCGAGCAGGTTCAGGCGCGCATTACGGTCGATCTCGAGTCCGAGGTCCGCGCTTTCGAGCGTGATCTCGCCGAATCGCCACGCGCGCGCGAAAAGGCTGGACATCTCGAAATTGACGAACAGCCGCTTGAACGCGAGCAGCGCCTTGTCGCCTTTGTCCTCCAGGCGGAATCCGGAAGCTTCGAACGTCAGTGCGTAAGGATTGATCCGGACTTTCTCGATCGAAGCGCGGCGGCCGAGACGCTCCTGCGCGAAGGACGGCAGATAGCGCTCGATCAGATACGGCGCCAGCAGGAAACCGACGAACGTATACACGACCAGCACCGCCGCGAACGACCATAGCAGCTTGCTGCGCAGGAGGCGCCGCCGGTCGAACGACGGCCACCGGAGCTTTGGTAAAGACATTTTGACGTCCCGGCTCAAGGTATCACGCGCCGCGCGGCCCCTCATTGGACCTTGGTCCAATGAGTCGGTGTGTTACGTGCCCGCCTGCTCCGCCCTTTTGTGCTTACGAACTTGTGCCGCTTTGAAACGCCGCTGCTCGTCCGGCGTCGACGGCACGAGCGGCGGCACCGGCACCGGCTTGCGGTCGTCGTCGACCGCGACCATGGTGAAGAAGCAGCTGTTGACGTGCCGCTCGTCCCGGGTGCGGATGTTCTGCGCGAGCACCTTGATCCCGATCTCCATCGACGAGGTGCCGGTGTAGTTCACGCTCGCGAGGAAGGTGACGAGCTCGCCGACGTAGATCGGCTGGCGGAACGTCACCTGGTCGACCGAGAGCGTGACGACATAGCGCCCCGCGTAGCGGCTCGCGCAGGCGTAGGCGACCTGGTCGAGCAGCTTGAGGATCGTGCCGCCGTGGACGTTGCCGGCGAAGTTCGCCGTGTCCGGCGTCATCAGCACCGTCATCGAGAGCTGGTGCGTCGGAAGGTCGATCACGACGTCCTCTCGCCGCGCGCCAGCGCCTCTTCGAACAGGCTCTTCGCCACCACCTTGAGCGCAAGGGTCTCTTCCGCGCCTTCGAAGATCGACAGCACGCGCGCGTCGACGAAATAGCGGCTCACCGGCGTCTCCTCGGCGTAACCCATGCCGCCGTGGATCTGCTGTGCTTCGCGCGTGACGAGCTCGGCCGAGCGGCACGCGAGCAGCTTGACCAGGCTCGCTTCCATGCGCCCCGCGCCGGTATCGAGCCGCCGCCCGATCGCATACGCGAGCTGCCGGCACGCCGCGAAGCGCGCCGCCATCTGCGCGATCTTGATCTGCGTCAGCGGATACTCCACGAGCGGCGCGTCGAAGACATGTCGGTCTTTCGCGTAGCGGATCGCGGCGTTGAGCGCCGCGCGCATGACGCCGAGCGCGCGCCCCGCGGTCTGCATGCGGCCGCCGACCATGCCCGCCATCGTGAGATAAAAGCCTTTGCCGAGCCCGCCTTCACCGCCGACGACGTTGGCGTCGGGCACGAAGAAGTTCTCGAACGCGAGATCGAACGAATGCATGCCGCGATACCCGATCGTCGGGATCGCGCGGCCGGTGAGCTTGCCGCCGCTCGGCTGCACGTAGCCGAACTCGTGGCCTTCGTACGAAGGCTTCTCGACGAGGAGCAGGCTCAGGCCGCGATGGCCGAGCGAGCGGTCGGGATGGGTGCGTGTCACCACCATGAGCACGCCCGCCTTCCCCGCGAACGTGCACCACGTCTTGGCGCCGTTCAGGAGCCATCCGCCTGCGGTGCGCGAGCCCTGCAGCGCGAGGCTCGCGACGTCCGAACCGTAGTTGGGCTCGGTGATCGCGATCGCGCACAGCGGCTCGCCCGACGCGAGCTTCGGCAGCCAGTGTGCCTTCTGCGCCTCGGTGCCGCCCGCCATCAGCGCGCGCGCGAGGATCTCCGGGCGCGTGATGAGGCTGCCCGCCGCGGCGAGAGACGCTTCGGACAACGCTTCGGTCACCGCGATCATCATCGGCGTGTTCTCGCGCCCGCCCTGCGAGCTGCCGCCGTATTCCTCGGGGATCGACAGCCCGAACACGCCCATCTCGCGCATCGGCTGCAGCATCGATTCGGGCACGGTGAGGTCGTGGCGATGGATCTTCTCGGCCTGAGGCGCGACGACGTCGCGGGCGAAGCGCCGGAACGCGTCGCGCGCCATCAAGGCCTGCTCGTCGAGCGCGACGTCGCCGATCTCGCGATCGGTGTCGGCGACGGCCTTGCCGAGCTTGGCGAGCGCCGCTGCGCTCGCGGCCTGCCGGCGCAGCTCCGCGAAATCGGCGCCGCTCGCGATGTCGTGAAGCTCGCGCGCGTCGAGGCCGCATTCGAGATACACCCCTTCGAGCCGGCCGACGACGTTGCCGATCGCCTCCGACGCGAACGCCAGCGCGAGGCCGGCGTCGATCTCGTTCGCGTCCACAGAGACGCCGGTCTTCGCGGCGAGCAGATCGGCGCTCGCCAGCGCGAGCTCGTACGAGATCCACTGCGCAGCATCGAGCCGCGGGTTGTCGAGCTTGCCGTCACGCGAGGCGAGCTGCGCCGCTCGCTGCACACCGGCGTCGAAGGCGGCTTGCAGCCGCTCGAGCAGCGTGCGAGCGAGGGAGAGTGCAGGAAGATTGTTCGCCATCGGGAAGCCCAGTCGTCGTTTGGTTCAGCGCGCCTTGCCCACGATCGCCGCAGAGGCGAGGCTCGCGTAGCGCGCGTCGTCGATGCCGAGAACCTCGCGCATCACTTCGGGACCGTGCTGTCCGAGCCTCGGCGCGACGCCCGGCGCCACGCGCTCGGCCGCGCTGAACGCGAGCGGCGTCGTCGCGGTAAGAAACTCGCCGACGCCGGGATGAGCCACGCGCCTGAACATCGGGTTCCATTCGGACGCGCGCTTGTCTTCGGCGAGCATCTGCCGGAACGTGCGATAAGGCGCCCACAGGATCGTCGGGTCGCTGAACGCCGCTTCCACTTCGGCGAGCGTGCGGCGCCGGACCCACGGCTTGAAGAACGCGGAGATGAGCGCCCGCGCTTCGTAACGCCCGCCTTCGTCTTCGAGGCTGTAGCCGAGCGAGCGCGCGGCCTGGCCGAGCGCTTCTTCCATGCCCGTCGCGCGTACGAGCGCCTGCCACTGGCGGCGGCTGATCGCGACGACCATGACGTGACGCCCGTCCGCGGTCTCGAAGGCGTCGCCGTATGCGCCGTAGAGAAAGTTGCCGTCGGGCTGGCGGTCGGCGTCGTTCACCTCGACTTCGGCGATGTAGCCGAGGTTGCTCACGGTCGCCATCGCGACGTCGGAGAGCGCGAGGCGGATGAACTGCCCTTCTCCGGTCTCGCGCCGCCAGCGCTCGGCGGCGAGCACCGCGAGCGCGATGTTCAGACCCGCCGCGACGTCCCACATCGGCACGACGTGGTTGACCGGGACCGATCGCGCGTCGCCGGTCACCAGCGGAAAACCGGCGACCGAGTTGACGGTGTAGTCGAGCGCGTTCGCGCCGTCGGGCGAGCCGACGAGCTGCACCATGATCACGTCCGGCCGCACGGCTTTCAGCGATGCGTACGACAGCTCGCCGTCGACCGGCAGATTGGTGAGGAAGATCCCTCCGCCTTCGCCGGCGGCGGTGACGAGATCGCGCACCAGGCGCTTGCCTTCGGGATTGCGCACGTCGATCTCGACCGAGCGCTTGCCGCGGTTGAGCGACGCCCAGTACAGGCTGCGCCCGTCGGCGTTGAGCGGCCAGCGCGTGATGTCCATGTTGCCGCCGATCGGATCGATGCGGATGACATCGGCGCCGAGCTGCGCGAGGGTGAGGCCGCCCAGGGGTGCTGCGACGAAGGCGGGGAATTCGACGATGCGCAGGCCTTTCAGGACCGGGGCGCCGGCGGGTGCAGCGACAGGCATGGATTTTTCAGACATGGATTATTGCGAAAGGAAATCGGATCGAAACGCGAGCGGGGGTGCTCGATTGTACCGACTCGCCGCGCGCACGGCGAAGACAACCGCGCGCTCGCTCGCGCGTTGAGGCCATGGTAACTTCCCGACTCGTGACGATGCCCAGGCACTTCATCCATCGCAGCTCCGCCCTTGCCGCGCTCGCGTGCGCGCTGGCATTCAGCCCGCTCGCGCAAGCGAACACGTCGCGCTCGGCTGATCGCGCCGTCGCATCGAAGACGAGCGCGAAAGTCGCTCGCGCGCCTGCGCGCGCGCCGGCCGCCGCCCGGGCGTCCTCGCCGGACTTTCCGGTGGTGACCGTGCAGGGCACCGGCCCCGGGCAGGCCGGCTACGTCCATTACTTCCTGATCACCGGTCCCGACGGGCAGCCGATCCATCATGTCGCGGTGGAGATCGACGGCCAGCGCATCGTCTCTTCGTTTCCCGACGACGGCGTGTCGATCACGCCTTTCGTCAGGAACGGCGCCGTCACGACCTCCGCCGGCAAGGTCTACGAGGTCGAGCATCTATACGGCATCCGCCCGTTCGCCGACGATGCCGCGATGCGCACGCTCCAGCGGCAGCTCGATACCCGCGTCCAGGCGTGGCTGGGCGTGCCGTACTGCGACGAGCTCACGCCCGCGCGCGAATTGTGCGTGAGCTGTCTCTCGCTCGCGATGGGCGTGCTCTATCCCGAGCGCCTGCCCGCGAACTTCAAGGGCGCGCAGAAGAACGTCTACACGACCGAGGATCTGCTCATGTATCTCGTCGGCGTGCCGGTCGATGCGCCGCGCGAAACGCGGGCGAAACGCATCGCCGCGCTCGGCGGCCCCGCTTCGTTGCGCGACGATCTGGTGCGCATCTCCGGTGACCTCGTCGATACGCCCCGCGCGGCCGAAGCCGCGCCTACGCCCCGCCGCACCGTCGACCTGCCCAAACGCGTCGTTTCCCGCCGCCGCTCCTGACAGCCGTCTTTCCCGGGCGAGGCATGGCCCTTGCAGCGAAGACCTCCCGAGCATTCAAACCGGAGGCATTCGATGCAGCTTCGTAAACTGGCAACGATCCTGGGTATTTGCGCCCTTTCCGCACCCGCTTTCGCGCAGGTGTCTTCCAGCGCGAGCGGCAGCGCTTCCACCACGATCGGTGCGACCGGCGTGAACGAGACGGCGGGTCAGTCGAGCGCCGGCGTGAAGGCGCAGGGCAGCGGCAGCGCGGAGATCAACGCGAATCGTCCGGGCATGCCGGATCGCGCGACGGGCGTGGATCGAGCGGATCAGCGCAGAGCCGACCGCGCGAAGGAACGCCATCGTTCGCACGCGCGCCGTGACCGCACCGCCGACACGATCCCGACGCGGCCCTATCCGGGCGGGCGTGACGCGAACGGCTCGCTCATCGGCGGCATCGGCGCCACGACCGGCGCAGGCGTGGGTGTCGGCGTTGGCGGCGTCGGCGTCGGAGTCGGTGCGAACGCGGGGGGCAGCGTACACGGCAACCCCGGAGACGCGACGGGCACCAAGTAAGGCCTCTAAACCGCAAAAGGAAAGGGCACCCTCGGGTGCCCTTCTCTTTGGGTGCAGGCGGCGATCAGCCCTTGGTGCGGCTGCGGTACTCGCCGGTGCGGGTGTCGATCTCGATCTTGTCGCCGGTCGAGCAGAACAGCGGCACCGGGATCTCGAAACCGGTCTTCAGGCGCGCGGGCTTCAGGACCTTGCCCGAGGTGTCGCCGCGGACCGCGGGCTCGGTGTACTCGATCTCGCGCACGACGGTCTGCGGGATCTCGACCGAGATCGGGCGGCCGTTGTAGATCACGACCCCGACCTGCCAGCCGTCCTCGAGGTAGTTCAGCGCGTCGCCCATGTTCTCCTTGTCGACTTCGTACTGGTTGAACTCCTCGTCCATGAAGACGTAGGCGGGATCCGCGAAATACGAATAGGTGACGTCCTTGCGCTCGAGCTGGACGACGTCGAACTTCTCGTCCGCGCGATAGACCGTCTCCGACGCGCTGCCCGAAAGCAGGTTCCGGAGCTTCATCTTGACCACCGATGCGTTGCGGCCCGACTTGCTGAACTCCGCCTTGAGGACCACGAGCGGGTCTTTGCCCACCATGATCACGTTCCCTGCTCTGACTTCCTGCGCCGTTTTCATGACTGCCCCAAAAGATAGGTCGTTGAAGTAAAACCGCTATTTTAGCTTGTCCGCGCTGAACAACGCCAGTTTGGCGGCAAGCTCGCCGGCTTGGACGAGGCGTTCCGACCATTCCCGGCCGTGCCGTTCCAGGACGGGCAACAGGCGTGCATAGGCTGCCCACGCGGAACCGACTGAGACCCGGCCGCCGTCGAGGTGGTTCCACGCCAGCATGAGATCGCGCACCGCGGCTGCGGCGGCGGGCTCCAGGCCCGCGCAATAGGCGTCGACGAAGGCTTCGAGCTTGCGCCGATGGGCCTGCTCTTCCTGCGCGTAGATGTGCCAGACGAACGGGCGCGCGGCCCACTGCGCCCGCACGATGCTGTCCTCGCCCCGAACGAAGAGCACGTCGCACGACCACAGAAGCTCGTCGAAGCGCGCCTGCGGAACGAAGGGCACGAAACGCACCTCCAGCGCGCCGCGGGTGAGCGTGCGGTCCTGCGGCGGCCCGGTCGCGCCGAAAAAGCGCAGCGCCTCGGCCGCCAGCGCGCTGTCGGGGATCGCGGCGACGACGCGATCGGGGCCATCCGCCCACGCCGCGAGAAGCTCGGACAACGGCGCGAACGGATAGGCGAAGACGAGGACCGTGGTGGCCGAAGGCGCCGGCGGCGCAAACCCCAGCTCTCGCCAGCAAGCTGCCCCCGCCTCGGCACCGAACGCGTCGCGGCGCGCCAGCAGATCGCGCTCACGCAGCAACCCTCCGGTGCGCGGCGTGAAACCGGGGAAGAAGAACCAGCGCTCGATCGGCAGCCGCGGATGCGGCGACGGGAGGCCGTGGTGCTCCGGGACCCACGCTTCGGCGCTCAGGTATTCGAGGACGATCCACAGCGGCCGCGTGCCCTGGCGTGCGGCGTCCTCGAGATAGGCGTCGGGCACGCCGCAGCCGAACGCTTCGACGATGACCGTCACGCCGTCGGCCGGGATGTCACCTTCCCGCCCCCAGCACACGACTTCCAGCCCCTCGGTCGCCTGCGGCTGCAGCCGTGCGAGCGTGGCGACGTCGTCGATGCACACGCGCACGTCGAAGCCGTGCTCGGCGGCGAGGATGCGCGCCAGCCGCCAGCACACGCCGGCATCGCCGAAGTTGTCGACGACCCGGCAGAAGATGTCCCAACGCTCTGTGTTACGCATCACCGTAGAATGACGACGGACACTGCGGACGGACGAGACATGACGGTACTCAATCTCAACGGCGACATGGGCGAGAGCTTCGGCCGTTACTCGCTCGGCGACGACGCCACGCTCATAAAAGTGGTGAAGTCTGCATCAATCGCGTGCGGTTTTCATGCCGGCGATCCGAACGTCATGGCGCAGTCGGTGAAGCTCGCCAGGGACAACGGCGCGTCGGTCGGCGCGCACCCGAGCTACCCCGACCTCCAGGGGTTCGGACGGCGCGCCATGCGGCTGTCGGCGCGCGAGGTCGAAAACGCGATCGCCTATCAGATCGGCGCGCTGCAAGGCGTCGCCGCCGGCTGCGGTATGCGGGTCACGCACGTCAAGCCGCACGGCGCCCTCAACAACGTCGCGCACGAGGATCGCGACTGCGCCGACGCGATCGCGCGCGCGATACGGGCGGTCGACCGCGACCTCATCTTCGTCGCGAACGCGTGCTCGCAGATGGTCGCGGCGGGCGAAGCCGCGGGCCTCAAGGTCGCGCACGAAGCGTACGCCGACCGCACCTACGACGATGCGGGCCGTCTCACCTCGCGCCAGGTCGCCGGCGCGCTGATCACCGATCCCGAGCTTGCCGTGAAGCAGGTACTGTCGTTCATCGACGCGGGCGGGCTCGTCACCGGCAGCGGCAAGCGCATCGCGACGCGCATCGACACGGTCTGCGCGCACGGCGACGAGCCCAGCGGCGTCGCGGTCATGAGTGCGGTGCGGCGCGCGCTCGAAGCGCGAGGCGTGACGATCGTGCCGCTGCCGCAGATGTCGCTCTAGTGCGTTTCGCGAGCTGCGGCGATGCCGCGCTGACGGTCGAGCTCGGCGCAACGCCCAACCTGCTGCTCACGCGCAGCCTCGCGGGACTGCACGACCTGCTGCGCCGCGCGCCGCCGCCCGGCTTCATCGAAAGCGTGCCGGGGCTGACCTCGCTCACCCTCCTGTTCGATCCGGACGTGACGAGCCGCGCGGCGCTCGAGCAGGACGTGCGGCGCCGCATCGCGGGATCGAACGCCTCGTCCGCGCGTGCGCGCGAGTGGCATTTCCCGGTGTGCTACGAGGGCGAGCTCGCGCCGGACCTCGCGGAGGTCGCGCGAGCGTGCGGCCTCACCGAACGACAGGCGATCGCGGCGCATACCTCGCGCAGCTACGTCGTGTACCTGCTCGGCTTCAGCCCCGGATTTCCCTATCTCGGCGACATCGACGCGGCGCTGGCGCTGCCGCGGCGCGCCGTGCCCCGCCCGCGGGTGCCCGCGGGATCGGTGGCGATCGCGACGCGCTACACCGCGATCTATCCGCAGGAGACGCCCGGCGGCTGGCACATCATCGGCCGGACGCCCGTGCGCTTGTTCGATCTCGATGCGAATCCGCCGGCGCTCATTGCGCCGGGGGACACCGTGCGCTTCTACGCGGTCGCTGCGAGCGAGTACGAGCGCGCGAGCACGACGCCGCGCCCGGCCGCATGACCCGTTTGCGCGTGATCAAGGCGGGCATCTGCTCCACCGTTCAGGACTTCGGACGCACCGGCTACCGGGTGTACGGCGTGCCGCAGTCGGGCGCGCTCGATCGCGTTTCGCTCGAGCTTGCGAATCGGCTCGTCGGCAACTCCGCCTTCGTGGCGGCGATCGAGATGATGTACTCCGGCGTGGCCCTGCGCGCCGAAGGCGGCAGCGTGCGTGTCGCGCTCGCCGGCGCCCATGCGCGCATCGAGCGTGATGGCGAAACGACGCCGCTCGGCGCTTTCCACAGCGCGACGCTCGCCGCCGGCGATACGCTGCGGGTGGCGACGATCGCGAAAGCGGCCACCGCTTACCTCGCGATCGAAGGCGGCCTCGACGTACCGCGCGTGCTCGACAGTGCATCGACGTATCTGCGCGGCGCGCTGGGCGGTTACCAGGGCAGGCCGCTACGCGCGGGTGACGTGCTCACGGCGAAGCTCGAGCGGCCGGCCGATCGGGCCGAACGCCGTTATGCGAGCGCGCCGATGCTCGATACGCCGTCGGCGTTGCGCATCATGAGGGGTCCGCAGAGCGCGCGCTTCGACGACGCATCGCGGCAGCGTCTGCTCGCGGCGGCCTATACCGTTTCGACCAGCTCCGACCGCTCGGGTCTGAGGCTCGAAGGCGAGGCGCTCTCGCACGTCGGCGGATTCGATCTCGTATCGGAAGGCGTGGCGCCGGGATCGATACAGGTGCCGGGATCGGGTTTGCCGGTGATCCTGATCGGCGACCATCCCACGGTCGGCGGTTACCCGAAGATCGCGACGATCGTCAGCGCCGACCTGGCTGCCGCGGGCCGGCTGCGCATCGGCTCGCGCGTGTCGTTCCGGGAAGTCGACGAAGAGGAAGCGCGCTCGGCGCGCTCCGAGCTGAGGCGCGAGATCGAAGCCGCGGTCGCGAGCGTTCAGGACGTACGTACGTAAAAAAGCCGGACAGTTTCGAGTCCGGCCGATTCAATGGAGAAGGTCGAGGCTAGATTGCCTGGATGTTGCTCGCCTGCTTCTTGCCTTTGTTGCCCTGGGTGACTTCGAAAGAGACCTTCTGGCCTTCTTTCAGCGTCTTGAAGCCGGGCATGTTGATCGCGGAGAAATGTGCGAAGAGGTCTTCGCCACCGCCGTCGGGCGTTATGAAACCGAAACCCTTGGAATCATTGAACCACTTCACGGTGCCAGTTGCCATCTGGTGCTTCCTCAAAAAAGAAATTAAACGAGGGGTTCCCCCAACCGATGTTTAATTTCCAAGCGCCGAAGAACCAACACCAGGCAACGAAGGAGTCGACATTCTCTAGTACTCAGAACTAAACACGACTTCACGGTATACCGCTTTTCCGCCGTCCGTCAAGAAAAATCAGGCGAGCCGCGGACGCCCGTCAAAAGGCGTGTCGCGCAAAGGATTTGGCTCCCACGCAGGGCGTTTGCGTCAGGTCGTTACGCTCGCCGCTTCGGCGCCCAGCACGAGCGCGCGCACCGCTTCTTTTCGCGGCAGTTGCGCGGCGTCGAGCTCGATGTAGCGCAGGCCGACGGTGGTGAGCCACGCCTTCATCTGCGACGCGGCGCCGCGCGCCGGATCCGCCGGGCCGCCCATCACCACCGCAGCGACCGGCCGCGTGCTCTTGTCGAGTATGGCGAAGTCGACCGTGTGGCGCGCGAAGGTGCGTGCCTGCTCTTCACGCGCGTAGGCCGCGAGATTGGGCGCGGGATCGAGCAGCGAGGCGACCGGCACCTGAGCGACGACGAGGTAATCGGGAAGTCCGGTCTTGAGCAGATAGTAGAGCAGCGTCTGCGGCGGTGAGAGAAAGCGCTCGCGGAGCACGAAGGTCACCGGAGGCGGCGCCGGCTCGCGCGGCGTCGGGGCGAGGCTCGGCTCGATCGCGCCGCCGCGCGCGGCCTGCTGCGCGATGCCGAGCAGCTCCTCCATGCGGCCCGCGCTCATCGCCTCGCGCTGCGCGGCTTTGCGCTTGTGGTCCCAGACGATGTAACCGACTGCCGCGATCGGCAGCAGCGCCAGTACTATGTAGATCAGGACCAAGACGCCCTAGCCTTCGGCCGCGGCTGCACGTGCGGTATCGAGCAGCTTCAGGTCGGCGCGCTGCAGCGGACGCCGGAAGGTGTTGTCGGTGAAGTGCAGGAGCTCCGGGCCGAGCTCTTCGATCGTGTTGACGCCGAGCAGCGCCATCACGCGGCCGATCTCTTCGCGCAACAGGTCGATCGCGCGCGTCGCCCCGTCGTAACCGCCGGCCGCGACGCCGTAGAGCGTGGCGCGTCCGATCAGCACCGCGCTCGCGCCGAGCGCGAGCGCCTTGACGACGTCCGAGCCGCGGCGAAAGCCGCTGTCGACGATCACCGGAATGCGGCCCTTGATCGCCTCCACCACGTCGGGCAGCGCTTCGAGCGGCGCCATCGACCCGTCGAGGTTGCGCCCGCCGTGGTTCGACACCACGACGCCGTCGGCGCCGCAGTCGGCCGCCATCACCGCGTCGTGCGGATGGGCGAGGCCTTTGACGATCAGCGTGCCCGGCCACATCTTGCGCAGCACCTTCAGGTCTTCCCAGTTGAGCGAGTCGTTCTTCATCTGCGAGCGCCCCATCGGCGCCGCGGTGACCTTGTACTTGATCTCGCTCGGGTAGTTCTCGTAGCGCGGCATGCCGGTCGTCATCATGTACTTCGCCAGCACGCCCAACAGCCAGCGCGGGTGCATCAGCACGTCGGTGATGTTCTTGCGCGTGAACGTGAAGGGAATCGTAAAACCGTTGCGCAGGTTGTATTCGCGGTTGGGCGACACCGCGCCGTCGACGGTGACGATGAGCGCCTCGTAGCCCGCGGCCCGCGCGCGCTCGACGAGCGCGTGCGACATCGATTTGTCGGGCCACATGTAGAGCTGGAACCACAGGCGCCCGCCGGCTTCCTGGGCGACGCGCTCCATCGAGGTCATCGAGCCCGTCGCGAGCGTGAACGGGATGCCCGCTTCCTTCGCGGCGCGCGCCAGCGCGATCTCGCCCTCGTGCCACATCAACCCCGCGGTGCCGGTCGGCGCGATGCAGATCGGCATCTTCTGCTTCTGGCCGAGGAGCGTGATCTCCTGGCTGCGCCTGGAGACGTCGACGAGCGTGCGCGGCTTGAACTTGATCTTCTCGAACACCGCGCGGTTGTTGCGCAGCGAGACCTCGTCCTCGGTGCCGCGGTCGACGAACTCGAAGAGTCCCTTCGGCACGCGCGACAGCGCCTGGTCGCGAAGATCGAAGATGTTGTACGCACCCAGTGTGTTCCTGCCCGCCATCGCGCTCTCCCTTCTCGTGCCCGGCGCCTCGCCGGGCGCGTTTAAGTGTTTATTTTAGCGAGTTTTGAAAGAGGCGCAGTGGGCACTGGATCACACGCGGCACCACGCTTGCTGGAACGGCGTACCGCAAAAACGGAACGGGAACGAGGACCATGGCCGACACGAAGCGAAGCTCGAAATCGACGTGGATCATCATCGCGGTGGTCGCGATCGTCATATTGCTGTTCGCGGGCTTGCTGCCTCTGCCCGGTCAAAAAGACAACACCACGCCGAACGTGCAGCCGTCGGCGCCCGGGACGCAGCCCTCGGTCGAAGCGCCGAAGGGCCCGCCGCCCAGCCTGCCCGCCGATGCGTCCGCGAGCGCGACGCAGCCGCCGCCCGGCGGCACGCCGGGTTCGGCGGCGGGAGGCGCGAAATGAGCTAGCGGTGGAAGTGCTCGCGGTCCTTCTTCAGTTCCGCGAGCGTCGAAGCGAAGGGCCGGGCCACGCGCCCGGCCTCGCCTTTGGCGGACAGCGCCAGCGCGACCGCGACGGCGAGGTAGACCAGCGTGATCCCGCCGATCGCCTCCAGCCGGTGCGTATCCCAGAACATCACGATGACGAACAGCGTCAGCGTGAGCATGCCGAGGGCGAAGAAGAACAGCGCCATCACGCCCTTGATCAGCAGGCGCGTCGCGAGGATGCGCTCGCGCTGAAGCTCGCGCGTGAACAGCTCGAAGCGGGAGTGGAGCAGCGCCGCGAGCGCGGAGCCCGCGCGACGCAGCGAGACGAGCAGCCCCGGGGAAGCGGGCTGCGGCGTCTTCGCGTTGAGCGCCATTATCGAAGCGCTACTTGCGGCTGAGGATCAGTCCGAGGACGAGCCCTATACCGGCGGCGATGCCGATCGCGCGCCACGGGTTCTCGCGGACGTATTCGTCGGTGTATTGCGCAGCCTGGCGGGCGCGCTCCCTCACGAGCGCGTCTGCGTCGGCGAGCTTGGCGCGCGCCATGTCGAGGCTGTCCTGGATGCGCGCGCGAGCCATCATCACGGTCTCGCCGGTCTGCGCGGTGGCTGCGCGCATGAGGTCCTGTGCGGCGTTCGACAGCACGGAGCGCACGTCGGAGACTTCTGAATCGCGTTCGGCCGGGGCGGGATTTTCGCTCATGATGGTTCCTCGTTGCGGGGTGGGAAAGTTAGGCTACCGAGTTTCACCCCCACTATCAACCGCCGTGCCCATCGGCATGACAGCGGACTGCTACGAGATGACCTGGTAATAGAGATTCTGCGGATGGCGCGCCTGCGCGAAGAAGAACCAGCGCTCGGCGAGCAGCCCCGCATACTGCACGACGAACGCGGCGGCCATGAGGACGGAAGAGCCGGACGCGATGGCTGCGGCAAGCAGCGCGGCGGGCACCGGGAACGCGCACAGCAGGAAGCCCCACTTCACTGCGCGCACGACCGCCGCCGCCCTGCCGTGAAAAAACTCCCGGGTGTTGAAAGAACCGCCCATGAAACCCTGGGATTTCTGCTGGATCTTCGGGTGCTTCACGCCGATCGCGGTTTGTAATGTCGACTTCGGCTTGAGCCTCGCGTTGCGCACCAGGGTCGCGACGCGGTTGAGCAGCCCCAGCGCGGTGAAAGCGATCGCCGCCTGTGCGAGAGGCGCGGCGAGCGCGGGCGCGGCGAGCACCGCGTAAGCGGCCGCGAACGTGAATCCGGAGGCGAGCCCGAGCAGGGTGAAGCTCACGATCGTGAGCGATGTCGCCCATTCCTGCAGGAACTTGATGCACGCGTAAATCATGCCGGTGCAGATGAAGAGCGCTGCGCACAGCACCAGCCCGGCGCAGCCGACCGCGAGCGTCGCGTCGAGCGCCGCGGCGTGCATCAGCCCGTAGGCCAGCACCGCCGCCATGAACGCCGGCAGCACGATCACCTCGCGCGACAGCCACGACGTGCGCCACATCGCCGCCGCGCGCCATGCGCGCTCGGGACGGCCCAGGTGGAAGAACGACGCGACGAGACCGCCGGCGAGGAATGCGAGCGCGATGAAGCTGCCGTTCGAATAGAACTGCGGCGCAGGTTGCGCGATCCACCCGATGCGCGCGGCCCCTTCGGCCGCGAACAGCGCGACGAACAGGCCCTGGCCGACGCCGATCAGGGTGGTGAGGAAGATGACGGAAAAAGCCGGATGCATGTTACGACTTCACCACGACGTCACGTCCTCGATCGACGCGTCGCTCACTCTCGGCTTGGGCAGCAGCCCGTCGATCTTCAGCGGGTTGTCCGCGCGCTCGAGCTCTTCTTGGTCGATGCGGATCTCGGTCTTGCGGCGCGGCAGGTAGTGGTTCGCGGGATGCGTGCCCCACTCCGGCATGAGCTGGTAGCCGCCGTTCTCGCGGATCGCCTTGGACACGACCGACTCGGGATCGTGGATGTCGCCGAAGAGCCGCGCGTTGGTCGGGCACGCGAGGACGCACGCGGGCTTCCGGTCCGCCTCGGGCAGCGCGGTGTCGTCGATGCGGTCGACGCACAGGGTGCACTTGCCCATGACCTTGCGCTGCTCGTCGAGCTCGCGCACGCCGTAGGGGCACGCCCAAGCGCAGTACTTGCAGCCGATGCACTTGTCGTAGTCGACGAGCACCAGCCCGTCCGACTCGCGCTTGAACGAGGCGCCCGTCGGGCACACCGGCACGCACGGCGGGTCTTCGCAGTGCAGGCACGACTTCGGGAAATGCACCGTCTGCGTGTTCGGGAACTCGCCGACCTCGAAGGTCTGCACGCGGTTGAAGAAGGTGCCGGTCGGATCGCGGTCGTACGGACGCTCGTCGACGAGCGAGCCCGCCTGCCCCGAGGTGTTCCATTCCTTGCAGCTCGTCACGCACGCGTGACAGCCGACGCAGACGTTGAGGTCGATGACTAGGGCGAGTTGAGTCATTGTCTTGAAAAGCGTGAACGGGTGAACGCGTGAACGGGTGAACGGGTGAAACCCACCCCCACCCTAACCCTCCCCCTGAGGGGGAGGGAACGGTTATTTGAAATATTCATCGCAGTTGTGTCATAGACAAAAGGAAAGGAGGTTCAAGGAGGGAAACCTTGGTTTCCCTCCTTGGCGTTTATCCGCGCGAAGCGCAGCAGGTGAAGCGCAGCTTCACCTGCTGCGCCATTCACCCGTGCCGGCGAAGAAGGCCTGCCAGAGCTTGCGCACCGGGTTCATGCCGGGCGCGACCGGCTGCGCGTCGAACTGCGGCCAGCTTTCCTTCGGCTCGTCCTCGCCGGCCTTGTAGATGCGCACGCGCACGTCGTACCAGCCGGCCTGGCCGGTGACCGGGTCGGAGTTGGACATGCGAGCGCCGGCGCCGTCGGTCGCGGGGAGCTCTTCCGAGATCAGGTGGTTGAGCAGGAAGCCGTTGCGCGACTCGTTGGCCTCGGGCGTCAGCGCCCATGCGCCGCGCGCCTTGCCGATGGCGTTCCACGTCCATACCGTGCCGGGCTCGACCGCTTCGCTGTAGCGGCACATGCAGCGCACCTTGCCGTGCATCGACTCGACCCAGATCCAGTCGCCGTCGGCTATGCCCAGAGCCGAAGCCATCTTCGGATTGACGTAGAGATAGTTGTGGGTGTGGATCTGGCGCAGCCAGGCGTTCTGCGAATCCCACGAGTGATACATCGCCATCGGCCGCTGCGTGACGGCGGCGAGCGGGTAGCGCGTGGTGTCGGTCGCCTGCATCTCGAGCGGCGGCGAGTAGAACGGCAGCGGGTCGAAGTGCTGCTCGATGCGCGCGGCCAGCTCCGGCGGCGGACGCTTGGGCGAATGCCCTTTGCCCTGCGCGGCGAGACGGAATTTCTGCAGCACCTCCGAATACAGCCGCAGCACGATCGGGTCCGGGAAACGCCGCAGCCGCGTGCGCGCCGCCCATTCGTGATAGCCCTTGTTCCAGTTCCTCATGTACTGGTACGAGCGCGGCAACCGGTAGTGGAACGCGCAGTTGTTCTGCGCGTACATCTCCCACTGCTTCGGATTGGGCTCGCCGCGCATCGACTTCTCGCCGCCCTTCCCGCGCCATCCCGAGAGAAAGCCGATGCCCGAGCCGGGCTCGGTCTCGAAGTTGACGATGAAATCGGGATAGTCGCGATACTTGCGCTCGCCTTCCTTGGTCAGGAACGCCGGCAGCTTCAGGCGCGTGCCGAGCTCGATCAGCACTTCCTGGAAAGGCTTGCACTCGCCCTTGGGCGGCACCACCGGGATGCGCACCGAGTCGCACGGCCCGTCGAACTCGGAGATCGGCCGGTCCAGCATCGACATCACGTCGTGGCGCTCGAGGTAGGTCGTGTCGGGCAGGATGAGATCGGCGTACGCCGTCATCTCGGACTGGAACGCGTCGCACACCACGATGAACGGGATGCGGTACTCGCCGTTCTCGTGCTTGTCGTTCAGCATGCGGCGCGTCCCGGTGGTGTTCATCGCCGAGTTCCACGCCATGTTGGCCATGAAGATCATCAGCGTGTCGATGGGGTACGGATCGCCGCGCCACGCGTTGGTGATGACGTTGTGCATCATCCCGTGCACCGCGAGCGGGTACTCCCACGAGAACGCCTTGTCGATGCGGACCGGCTTGCCTTCGGCGTCGACGAAGAGATCTTCCGGACCCGCGGGCCAGCCGAGCACCAGGCCGCCGAGCGGTGTGTCGGGCTTCACCGCTTCGGGTCCGGCGGGCGGTTTGGCGGTCGGCGGGATCGCGCGCGGGAACGGCGCCTTGTGGCGGAATCCGCCGGGACGGTCGATGGTGCCGAGGATCGACATCAGGATCGCGAGCGCACGGATCGTCTGGAAGCCGTTGGAATGCGCCGCGAGACCGCGCATGGCGTGGAACGCGACCGGATTGCCCGTCACGGTTTCGTGCTCGACGCCCCAGCTGTCGGTCCACGGCACCGGCAGCTCGATCTTCTCGTCGCGCGCGGTGATGCCGATCTCGTGCGCAAGCCTGCGGATCGTTTCGGCCGGTATGCCCGTGATCTCGGCGGCCCATTCCGGCGTGTACTGCTTCACGCGGTCCATGAGGAGCTGGAACGCGGGTTTGACCGGCCGGTCGCTGCCCGGCATCGCGAACTCGCCCGCGAGCGCCGGATCGGTGTCGGGCGTGTGATTCACGACCGGGATGTTGCGGGTGCGGTCCCACCACATCTCGTCGTGCTCGAAATACGGATTGCCGTGACGGGGATCCTCGCCGCTGCGCACCGGCAGGCCGAAG
The DNA here is from genome assembly GCA_036262035.1 of Burkholderiales bacterium. NCBI lineage: Bacteria > Pseudomonadati > Pseudomonadota > Betaproteobacteria > Burkholderiales > Burkholderiales bacterium. The sequence continues at coordinate 92,758 of DATAJS010000018.1, forward strand.
CGCTCGCTGTCGGGATCCATGTCGATGAGATAGCCGGCGTTGGTGTAGCGCGCGAGGAACGGCCGGTCGTAGAGCCCGGTGTTGATGATCTCGTGCGTGAGCGCGAGGATGAGCGCGCCGTCGGTGCCCGGCCGGATCGGCACCCATTCGTCGGCGATCGCGGAATAACCGGTGCGCACCGGGTTGATCGAGACGAAACGCCCGCCGCGGCGCTTGAACTTCGAGATCGCGATCTTCAGCGGGTTGGAGTGATGGTCCTCGGCGGTGCCGATCATCACGAAGAGCTTGGCGCGGTCGAGGTCGGGACCGCCGAACTCCCAGAACGAGCCCCCGATCGTGTAAATCATGCCGGCGGCCATGTTCACCGAACAGAAGCCGCCGTGCGCGGCGTAGTTCGGCGTGCCGAACTGGCGCGCGAACAAACCGGTCAGCGCCTGCATCTGGTCGCGGCCGGTGAAGAACGCGAACTTCTTGGGATCGGTGGAACGGATTTTCGCGAGACGCTCGGCGAGCGTAGTGAAGGCTTCTTCCCACGAGATCGGCTCGAACTCGCCCGCGCCGCGCTCCGCGCCGGCTTTGCGCTTCAGCGGCCGCGTGAGCCGGGCCGGGGAATACTGTTTCATGATCCCCGAAGCCCCTTTGGCGCAGATCACCCCTTTGTTGATCGGGTGGTCGGGATTGCCGTCGATGTAACGCACCTCGCCGCCGCGCAGATGCACGCGGATGCCGCAACGGCACGCGCACATGTAGCACGTGGTGGTCTTGATCTCCTGCGGTTCTTTGAGGATTGCGGCTTCGGATTCAGGCACTTGGAGGGGGGCGGCGCGGACAAAGGCGGCGATTTTACGGGGCACGCGGGCCCGGGTCGAATCAGTGTGACTTATCGCACGATCAGAAAATCCCTCTTGCGCCCAGCGGCCGGAGCCCGGTTTACTCGGGGCATGCCTGCTCTCGTAAGACCCCACGGCGGAACCGACCTCAAACCCCTGCTCCTCAGCGGCGCCGCCCATGCCGCCGAGCTCGACCGCGCGCGCTCGCTGCCCAGGCTGCGCGTCAGCTCACGCGAGCGCGGCGACATCATCATGATGGGAATCGGCGGGTTCACGCCGCTTCCCGGATTCATGGGCCACGCCGATTGGCGCGTCGTGTGCGACGCGTACCACATCGCCGACGGAACGTTCTGGCCGATCCCGATCACCCTGTCGGCGAGCGATGCGGACGCCAGGCGTATCGAGCCCGGCGGCGACATCGCGCTGGTCGATCCGGAGACCGACGACATCCTGGCGACGATGGCGGTCACCGAAAAGTACCGCATCGACAAGGCGCACGAGTGTCTCAACGTCTTCCGCACCACCGATCCCGCGCACCCCGGCGTGAAAATGGTGCTCGCGCAGGGCGACATCAACATCGCGGGGCCGCTCAAGGTGTTGTCCGACGGCGGTTTCAAGGCGAAATACGGCAGGCTCTTCAAGACGCCCGCCGAGACCCGCGCCGAGTTCGAGCGCCTCGGCTGGTCGAAAGTCGCGGCTTTCCAGACGCGCAACCCGATGCATCGCTCGCACGAATATCTCGCGAAGATCGCGATCGAAACGTGCGACGGCGTGCTCGTGCATTCGCTGCTCGGCGCGGTGAAGCCCGGCGACATCCCGGCCGAAGTGCGCACCGAGGCGATCGCCGCGCTGATAGACAAGTACTTCGTCAAAGGCACCGTGGTGCAGGCGGGCTATCCGCTCGACATGCGCTACGCCGGTCCGCGTGAAGCCCTGCTCCACGCGGTATTCCGGCAGAACTACGGCTGCTCGCATCTGATCGTAGGAAGGGACCACGCGGGCGTGGGCAGCTTTTACGGCCCGTTCGATTCGCAGCACATCTTCGACGAGATTCCGCGCGGCTCGCTCGAGACGCAGCCGATCAAGCTCGGGGTGACGTTCTACTGCTATGCGTGCGGCGGCATGGCCTCGGACCGCACGTGTCCCCACGGCCCCGAGCAACAGCTGCAGGTTTCCGGCACGCAGCTCCGCAAATGGTTATCGGAAGGAACGAAGGTGCCGTCGGAGTTCAGCCGGCCCGAAGTGCTCGAGATCCTGCGGAAGTACTATGCGTCGCTCGAAGCGGGTAAGCGCGCGGACGTGGAAGCGACCGAGCGTTCGGCGCGCGAGGAAATCGCGCGGCCGTGAAGCGCGACTGCCCTTTCTGTCCCGCCAAGGACCGCGAGATCATCGCCTCTCACGCCCTCGCGGTCGCCGTCACGGACAGCTTTCCGCTCACCAAAGGCCATGCGCTGATCGTCCCGCGACGTCACGTCGCGTCGTTCTTCGAGCTCACGTCCGACGAGCGGGTCGCGATGCTCGGGCTGATCGATGAAGCCAAGGCGGCGCTCGATCGCGAGCACGCGCCCGACGGCTACAACATCGGGATCAACGACGGCGCTGCGGCGGGCCAGACCGTCATGCACGTGCACGTCCACCTGATCCCGCGTTACCGGGGCGACACCGACGATCCGCGAGGCGGCGTGCGCTGGATCTTTCCGCGGAAAGCCGAGTACTGGAAAAACTAGACCCGACAACGCCCGACTGCCTCCATACAATCGGGCGCAAGAGGAGGAGGAGCATGAAATGCTGAGCATCAATCCGTTCGCCGTGGTGGGCACGTCGCTGCCCGACGGCTTCCTGCAGGGCTTCCTGGTGGTGATGGCCGTGGCCGTGGTGGCCGGGACGCTTTTCGACATCATCCACAAGGGCAGCGCCCGCTACTTCTTCGACAACATGACGAAGGCGCGCGCCAAGGGCCGCGAGGTCGGCGGCGGCGAGCTCGTGTCGATCGCGGTGCAGACCGCGGTGGTCGACGTGCTCGCCTCGGGTGAATTCTGCAATCAGAAGCGCCGTATCGCGCACCTGCTCGGCATGTACGGCTTCATCCTCTACATCCTCGCCACCGCGGTGATGGTGTTCGCCTATCCCGCGACGACCGCGGCGGGCGTATGGCCGGTCGTGTGGTGGATCGGCGCCGCGATGGTGCTGGTCGGCGGCTACTGGTTCTGGTTCTTCATCCGCGTCGACGTCGCGGCCGAGGGCCGCTCGCCTTTGCGCATCGTGCGCGCGGACCTGTTCGTCCTGTCGCTGCTCGCGAGCGTCACGCTCGGCGTCATCTGGGCCTGGCTGGGCGCCCGCAACGGCGTGCTCTTCTGGCTCTACCTCCTCGCCACCGCGGTGCTCTTCTTCGGGGTGCCGTGGTCGAAGTTCGCCCACATGTTCTTCAAGCCCGCGGCGGCCTTCGACAAGCGGGTCTCCAGGGCCAACGGCACGGCCGAGAACCTGCCGCTGCAGACGCGTGACGATCCCGAGCAGCAAAAACGCCACTCCATGGAGCTCCTGCAGAACGCTCCGATGGACATGGGCCTCGGCATCAAGCGCGAAGCGCCCCGCCACTACTAGGAGGAGGACTCATGCCTACCTTTGTCTACATGACGAGGTGCGACGGATGCGGACACTGCGTCGACATCTGTCCCTCGGACATCATGCACATCGACGAGACCTATCGTCGCGCCTACAACATCGAGCCGAACATGTGCTGGGAGTGCTACTCCTGCGTGAAGGCGTGTCCCCAGCATGCGATCGACGTGCGCGGCTATGCCGATTTCGCCCCGCTCGGCCACAGCGTTCGCGTCGACCGCGACGAGCAGAAAGGCACGATCGCCTGGCGGATCAAGTTCCGCGACGGCACCGAAAAGAACTTCCTCTCGCCCATCACCACGAAGCCCTGGGGCACGGCGATCCCCAAGCTCGCGGAGGTCCCCGCGCCCAGTAACGAACAACGCGACAGCCAACTGCTCTACAACGAGCCGAAATGGATCCGCATGGACGACGGGGCCTTGCGCACGCTCAAGGACGCGGGCCTCAAGCTGAAGAAAGGCGTGTACTACTGATGGGCACTAAAACGATCGTCGAAGAGGGCATCGATGTACTGGTCGTCGGTGCAGGGCTTGGCGGCACCGGCGCCGCATGGGAGGCCCGGTTCTGGGGCCAGAAGAAAAAGATCGTCATCGCCGAGAAGGCGAACATCGACCGCTCCGGCGCGGTCGCCCAGGGGCTGTACGCCATCAACTGCTACATGGGCACCCGCTGGGGCGAGAACAATCCCGAAGATCATGTCCAGTACGCCCGCATCGACCTGATGGGGCTGGTGCGCGAAGACCTGCTGTTCGACATGGCCCGCCACGTCGACTCCACCGTGCACCAGTTCGAGGAGTGGGGCCTGCCCATCATGAAGGACCCGAAAACCGGGCGCTATCTGCGCGAAGGGCGATGGCAGATCATGATCCACGGCGAGTCCTACAAGCCCATCGTGGCCGAGGCCGCCAAGAAATCGGCGGACAAGGTCTTCAACCGCATCTGCGTCACGCACCTGCTGATGGATGAGAGCAAGCCCAACAGGGTGGCGGGCGCGGTCGGCTTCAACGTGCGCACCGGCAACTATCACGTCTTCAAGTCCAAGGCCGTGATCTGCGGCGCGGGCGGCGCGTCCAACATCTTCAAGCCGCGCTCGACGGGCGAAGGCGCAGGCCGCACCTGGTACGCGCCGTGGTCGTCCGCGTCGGCCTACGGGCTGATGATCAACGCCGGCGCCAAGATGACGCAGATGGAAAACCGGATCGTGCTGGCGCGCTTCAAGGACGGTTACGGGCCGGTCGGCGCGTACTTCCTGCACCTGAAGACCTATACGCAGAACGCGCTGGGCGAAGAGTACGAATCGAAGTGGTTCCCCGCGCTGCAGAAGATGGTCGGCAAGGAGTATCTCGACCCCGAAGTCTCGCACCTCACCCATCGACCCATCCCGACGTGCCTGCGTAACCATTGCATCATCCAGGAAGTCGCCGCCGGCCGCGGCCCCATCCACATGGTCACCATGCACGCGTTCCAGGACCCGCACCTGGAAGAGGTCGGCTGGGAGAACTTCCTCGGCATGACCGTCGGCCAGGCGGTCCTGTGGGCCGCCACCGACGTGGATCCCAAGAACGAGAATCCCGAGCTGACCACGTCCGAGCCGTACGTCATGGGCTCCCACGCGACGTGCTCCGGCGCGTGGTGCTCGGGCCCCGAGGACGTCTCCCCGCCCGAGTATTTCTGGGGCTACAACCGCATGACGACGATCGAAGGCCTGTTCGGCGCCGGCGACGCGGTCGGCGGCACGCCGCACGCCTTTTCGTCCGGCTCGTTCACCGAAGGCCGCCTCGCCGCGAAGGCCGCGTGCAAATACATCGACGACGGCAAGGCCGAAGGCATCGTCGTATCCGCCGCGCAGATCGAGCGCCGCCGGAAGGAGATCTACAAGCCCCTCGAGCATTACCGGATCTACCGCAACGCGGTCGTGGCGGGCAGCGTCAACCCGCACTACATCAATCCGCAACAGGGCCTCGACCGCCTGCAGAAGCTCATGGACGAGTATTGCGGCGGCTACACCGTCGGCTACATGACCAACGAGAAGCTCCTCAACATCTGCCTGAAGAAGCTCAAGATCATGGAGGAGGATCTCGAAAGCGTGGCCGCCAAGGACCTGCACGAGCTGCTGCGTGCATGGGAGCTCAAGCACCGCCACCGCGCCGCGGAGTGCGTCACGCAGCACACGCTGTTCCGCAAGGAGACGCGCTGGCCGGGTTACTACTATCGCGGGGACGTCATGAAAGTGGACGACGAGAACTGGCACGTGCTGACCGTGTCGCGCCGCGATCCTGAAACCGGCGAGTACACCATGGAGAAGGCGCCGTGCTATCACCTGGTCGCCGACACCGAAGTCACAGAGCCGAAGGCAGAAGCTCGCGTTGAACATCATTGAAAAGACCGACGAGGAGATCCGCGCCCTGGCCGATCCGCTGTGGCGCGATCTCCTCAAGTTCTCCAACGAAGGCCAGTACGACGCGTTCGTCCAGAAGTTCGCGAGGTCGCTCGCGCTCGCCATGAACCAGGTCACGGTGAATCACCAGTTCGCGAACAGCGAGCTCGCGAGGAACCTGTCGGAAGAAGCCGACTTTCTCGGCATCATCCGCCGCGGCGAGCACGTGACGGTTCTCTATCGGCAGCGCAGCACCCGCAAACCGGGCGAATGGCTCGGCAGGCTCGTCCTCGGTTACGAAGAGGGCGAGGTCAGGATCTTCGGGGCGTCGATCTTCTGACCGGCATGAGTACAGCCATCTGCGACGGCAAGTTCGTCGAGCTCACCTACACGGTGACCGACCGCAAATCCGGGCACGTCCTCACCGGGGTGGAATTCCCGCTGGGCTACGTTCACGGATACAACGAAGTGCTTGCGCCTTCGGTCCATCGGGAGCTGGAGGGCAAATGCGCCGGCGACGTCATCGAGGTGCCCATCGACGGCAATCGCATCTTCGGCCCGCGGGACGAGTCGCTCGTCTTTACCGATGCGCTGGAGAACGTCCCCGAGGCGTATCGGCAGGTCGGCACCGCCATCCTCATGGAGAACGACAAGGGCCAGACCCGCAGCTTCATCGTGACGCGGATGGACGACGAGACGCTGACCGTCGACGGCAACAACCCGCTGTGCGGGAGGGAAGTCGTCTTCAGGCTCGAGATCCTGACCGTGCGCTTTGCTACCGACGAAGAGATGAAAGCCGGTGGAGCTTCGGCCGCACCACCGGACATCGATCCGTCGACGATGAGACCGCTTTGAAGAGGAGTGACCGATGAGCGAGCAAAAGCCTACACCCAAGGTTCCTGACGGCCAGACGCGCTTCTATACGACGCGTCAGAAGGCGCCGAACGAAAAGGGGTTCGTCGGCTACGAGACCGTCTGGAAGCCGTTCCACAAGGAAGTCGAGTACAAGACCCCGAAGAAACCCTGACCGTGCGGCGCGCCGCGCTCGGCGGCGCCGCCGTTCTCTTCGCGCTCCTTGCGTTCGCCGGATGGTATGGGAGCCGTGCGCTGCCCGCCGCCGTCGGCCACAAGGCGAAGACGCTGTGCTCGGGCGTCTTCGCGTCCCATCTCACGCCCGAGTCGATAGCCGCCGATCTCGAGACCGGCGATTTCGCGGTGCTGAGGCACGTCGACGCGCACATCGATGCGGCGGCGAAATCGGTCGCGGCCGATTTCCTCGGCGTGAAGCGCGAAGCGGTCTATCGCGAAGGCCTCGGCTGCACGCTCGTGCTCGGCGGTTTGACGCCGCCTGCCCTGCCCGTCGCGGCGGCGCCGCCGAAACCCGCGTCGCCGCTGCCCTCGAGCGACTCGCCGCGTCCGCCGCTCGACGCCGTCGTCGCGCGCGCTTTCGAAGAGCCCGACCCTTCGCATCCACGGCGCACGCTCGCGGTCGTCGTGATGCGCGGCGGCCGCGTCGTCGCCGAACGCTACGCGGCGGGCATCTCGCGAGACACGCCGCTGCCCGGCTGGTCGATGGCCAAGAGCGTGACCAATGCGCTCGTCGGCATCCTCGTGCGCGAAGGGCGGCTCACCCTCGCGGCGCCGGTATCCGCGCCCGAATGGCGCGAGCGCGACGATCCGCGCGCCGCGATCACGCTCGATCACCTGCTGCGCATGGAGAGCGGGCTACGCGTCGACGAAGGCGTGACGAGCGTCGACTCGGACGTGATGCGCATGCTCTTCGGATCGGGCGACGTCGCGGCCTTCGCCGCGAGCCGCAAGCTCGAAGCGCCGCCGGGGACCGTGTACCGCTACTCGAACGCCACGACGAACCTCATCGCGCGCACGCTGCGCAGCGCGATGCGCGACGACGCGGAATACCTCTCGTTCCCGCGGCGCGCGCTGTTCGATCGTGTCGGCATGGCGAGCGCGGTCATGGAGACCGACGCCGCAGGCAACTTCGTGGGATCGTCGTACCTGCTCGCGACCGCGCGCGACTGGGCGCGCTTCGGCCAACTTTATCTTCAGGACGGCGTGTGGAACGGCGAGCGCATCCTGCCCGAAGGCTGGGTCGCCTACACGACGACGCCGGCGCCGGCCGATCCGCAGCGGCATTTCGGCGCGCACTTCTGGCTCGCCGTGCCGGACCACTATGCCGGGACGAATCGCGAGCTGCCCGCGAACGCTTTCCACGCCGTCGGCCACGAAGGCCAGTTCGTCACCATCGTGCCCGCGCGCGATACGGTGATCGTCCGACTCGGCCGCACGCGCCACCGCGGCGCGTGGGATCACGCAGCGTTCGTGCGCGACGTGCTTGCTGCGCTGGAAGTAACGCAGCGCGGGAACTGACCACCCGTCATTCCCGCGTAGGTGACGCGCAGCGTCATCCCCGCGAAGGCGGGGACCCATTTTGACGTGATTCAAAATGGCTCCCGGATCGCGTCCGCTGCCGCGGACAGGTCCGGGACGACGCGACAATGTCGCGTCGGCAGCGCGCGGTCGGGAATGACGGTCGTAATCAGTCGACCTTCACCCCGATCGCCTGCACCACCGGCGTCCACAGCGCGACGTCGGCGGCGAGCACTTTCCTGAAGTGCTCGGGATTGGAATCGAGCGCGGCCTCCATGCCCGCTTCGGACAGCATCTGCTGCCACGCGCGCTCGGCGAGCGCCGCGCGGCTCGCCTGCGCGACGCGATCGATCACGCCTTGCGGCGTGCCCGCGGGCGCGAGCAATCCGATCCAGCCCCTCACATTGAGCTTGGGAAAACCGAGCTCCGCCGCGGTCGGGAGATCAGGCACCGCGGCAAGCCGCTTGGGGCTCGTCAGCGCGAGCACGCGCATGCGTCCCGCGCGATGGAGCTCGATCACCTGCCCGGTCAGCCCGAGTATCGCCACGGGGATCTGGCCGCCGATGAGGTCGGTGATCGCCGGACCGGTGCCTCGATACGGCACCTGCACAATCGCCTGCGTGCCCGCGAGCGACTTGAAGAGCTCCCCGGTGAGGTGCTGGATCGAGCCCAGCCCCGCGTGTCCGTACGAGAGCTTGCCCGGATTCGCTTTCGCGTAAGCGACGAGCTCTTTCAGATTGCGCATCGGCAGCGAAGGATGCACCGCGATCGCGAGCGGATACGCCGCGACCGCGACGATCGGATCGAGGTCCTTCACCGGGTCGTACAGCGGTTTCGTCTTCAGCAGCGCCTCGTTGACGTGGGTCTGCGTCCCGCCGAGGAGCAGGGTGTAGCCGTCGGGCTTCGCGCGCGCCGCGGCCGACGCGCCGATCGACGAGCCGCCGCCTCCGATGTTCTCGACGACGATCGTGCCGAGGTGCTGTTTCACGCGATCCGCCCACGGCCGACCGACCGCGTCGAAAGCGCCGCCGGGCGGAAACGGAATGACGAGGCGCACCGGCCGCGTGGGATACGCCTGCGCATGCGCAAGCCCGGCGCTTGCGGTCAGCGCGATCGCGCTCGCCTTCAGGAATCGGCGTCGGGTGAAGCGCATCGTCACTCCATCGGGATCTTGGCTTCGAGGATGACCCGCTTCCACGCGGCGAGCTGCTCCCGGTTGTAACGGTCCATCTCGGCCGCGGTCGACGACTGCACTTCGAAGCCCTGGCGTCCGAGCTGCTCGCGGATGTCGGCGCGCGAGAGGACAGCCGAGAGATCGTGCGACAGCCGCTCGACGATGCGCGGCGGCAGCTTCGCCGGGCCGAAGAGACCCGCCCACGGCGTGAGCGACACGCCCGGCATGCCCGCTTCGGCGATCGTCGGCACGTCCGGCGCGACCGCGCTGCGCTTGGGCAGCAGCACCGCGAGCACGCGCAGCCGGCCTTCCTTCACTTGCGCGAAACCCGGCACCAGGGTCATGAACGCCATGTGCACCGTGCCGCCGAGCATGTCCGCGGTCGTCGGCGCGTCGCCTTTGTACGGGATGTGCTGGACGTCGATGCCGGCGAGGCTTTTGAACTGCGCGCTCGCCACGATCGCGGTCGTGTTGCCGGTGCCGTAGTTGAGCTTGCCGGGGTTGGCTTTCGCGTAATCGATCAGCTCTTTCAGCGTCTTCGCCGGCAGGCTCGCCGGAACGAAGAGGAAGAACGTGAAGCGGCCGATGAGCCCGACCGGCGTGAAGTCGGCGAGCGAATCGTACGGCGGCTTGCGATGCAGCGCCGGCACCGCCGACATCGGGCTGTTGGTGCCGAAGAAGATCGTGTGCCCGTCGGGCGCCGATTTGGTCACGATCTGTCCCGCGACCGCGCCGTCGCCGCCGGGACGGTTGTCGACGAGCACCTGCTGCCCGAGCGACTGCGTGAGGCCCGGTGCGACCATGCGCGCCACGTAATCGGCGGTGCCGCCCGGCGGGAACGGCACGACGAAGCGCACCGGGCGGCTGGGATACTGCTGTGCGGCCGCCGTCGCCGCGGCCAGCGCGGCGACGGCGAGGATGACTCGCGGGCAGCGAACCATCGCCGCGCTTACAGCTCTTTGATGAGCATCTTGCTGACCTTGATCGGTCCCCCGTTGAACTGGATGCCGATGCGGCCTTCGGGCGACTTGCTGTTGACGGTGTGCACCGTGACCTGCCCGTTGAGCCTCACGGTGATGTTCGGACCTTCCGCGAAGATCTCGAACTTGTTCCAGCGGCCCCCGGCCTTGTAGATCGGCTGCACCTGGGCGACGTTCACGAGACTGCCGGTGCTGTACGCGGGATTCGGGTTCTTGTCCCAGATCTGCACTTCGTACGCGCCGCTCGCGGTGTTCACCTGTTTCGGGTTCGGCGCGCGGATGTAGATGCCGCTGTTGGTGTCGTGGCCGGCGTAGAACTCGACGTGCAGCTCGAAGTTCTTGTAGCTCTTCTTGGTGACGAGCACGCTCGCGCCGCCCTTGGGCGCCGCGCCGTCGGCCCAGATCGCGCCGTCGGTCGCCTGCCACTTCGCGGGGCTGCCCGAGAGCTCGAAGTTCTCCATGCCCGAGGTGCCGTCGATCAGCGTGACCCAGCCCTGGGCGGGCAGGTAGTGGTAATGCGTGCAGCCCGCGACGATCCCCGCGGCGATCAGCAACAACGTGCAAGCGATCTTTTTCATGCGACCTCCCCTGGTGAGATGTTTACTCGATCTTGTAACCGCTCTCCTTCACCACCCTGGCCCACTTCTCTTTTTCGGTTGCGAGCCACTTGCCCGTCTCCTGCGGCGTCTTCACCTGCGGCCGCGAGCCGAGCGACGTGAGCTTCTCCGAAACCTCCGGCAGCGCGACGACGCGCTTCACCTCGTTGTAGATCCTGTTGACGATCTCCGGCGAGAGCTTCGCGGGTGCGATGATGCCCTGCCACGAGCCCGCGCTGTAGCCTTCGAGCCCCGGCGTCTCGCCGACGGTCGGCACGTTCGGGAACATCGGATCGCGCTGCTCGCTCGACACCGCGATCAGCTTCAACTTGCCGCTCTTCACGTGCACCCACGTCTGGACGACGCCCATCAGCAGGAAATCGCCGTCGCCGGTCATCACCGACACCACCGAGCTCTGGCCGCCCTTGGTCGGGATGTACTCCCACTTGGTGCCGACGCGCTGCTGCATGTGGAGCGTCGACATGTGGATCGCGCTGCCGAGGCCGACGGGCACATTGAGCTTGCCGGGATTCTTCTTCGCCAGCGCGATCAGCTCCGCGACGGTCTTCACCGGCACGCTCGGATGCGTGGTCAGCAGATACGGCGAGTACGTGACGGTGCAGACCGTCGCCACGTCGCGGATGACGTCGAACGGGAGCCTGGTGTACATGCTCGGGCTGATGGCGAGGTTGCCGATGTCCATCAGCATCAGCGTGTAGCCGTCGGCCGGCGCGCGCACCAGCATCTCGACCGCGATGTTGCCGTTGGCGCCGGGACGCGGATCGGAGATCACCTGCTGCCCCCATGTCTCGGCGAGCTTGCCGCCGACGAGCCGCACCAGGATGTCCGAGGTGCCGCCCGCGGGCGCGCCGACCAGCGTGCGGATCGGTTTCGCAGGCCACTGTACGGGCGTTTGCGCCTGCGCGTGAGTCGCGCAGCACAGCGCCGCGCAGATCAGCGCGAGATCACGCATAGCTCTGCCACGTCGGCTCGAGCGTGTCGAGCTGCTGGCGCGCCATGTAGGGGACGTAGCCCCAGGCGCGCGCCTTGGCGCAGGCCGCCTGCCGCGGGGCCTGCGCCGCGAGGTATTCGATGAGCAGGACCGGCTTGCCGGCTTCGGTGACGCGGTTGAGATACTTGATCGCCCAATCGCTCTCGCCTTCCGGGCGCGGCATACCGTCCTTGAAGAACACCGATTCGGCGAGCTGCGCGCTGATCGACGCCAGGTAGTCCTCGTCGACGACGAGCGGGTAACCCGAGTTGGGAATGCCGACGTAGTCGGGCTTTCTGGACCGGCCGTAGTCCATGAGCTGCATGACGAGCTGCTTCATGAGGTCGGGCGCGCCGCCGACCGTGCCCCAGTGTCCGAACGCGTCGACCGCGTCGTACACCACGCCGTCATAGCCTGCGTCGAGGATGCGGCCTATGCCCTGCTGGAGGATGGCGAGCCACTCGGGCTCCCAGTAGCGCACCTCGTAGGCGCCGGCCCAGTGCGCGTTCCTGGGACCGAGCCAGCCCGGCGCGCGTCCGGCGACCGGATCGCCGTTGCCGTCGACCCAGCTCTTGTCCCAATACCAGCGGACGTTCGACGCCTGGCCGACCGACAGATAGGAGAGGACCGTCTTTTTCGCCGCGATCTCGGCGACCTGCGCGGGCGTGAATCGCGAGTCGTCGATGTCGACGATGACGAGATCGGCCTGGGAGTCGAGGATCGGCTGGAAACGCTCTTTCTGGAGCTGATACTGAAAGCTCTCGAACATACGTCCCCCTTCTTTTTGCGCCATCTTAACCCCGAATCGTCCGTGCCTGCGTTTGAGCCTTTCGGAACGTCATCATTCGAGGAGCTTTCGATGCAGCACCGCAAAACCGCGCTCGCTCTCGCCCTGACCGCAGCGCTGACCGCCGCCGGCGCCCACGCCCAGACGAACGCGCTCACCATCTACAGCAGCGCGCGCCCCGGCTCGATCCCGCCCGAGACGTACCGCAACTCGATCCCCGGCCAGAACGTGCCCGGCTACGCGCTGGTGCGAGTCGATCGCCCGTTCGCGCTCGAGCGCGGGCGAAACACGGTGCGCGTCACCGACGTCGCCGCCCTGATCGACCCGACGACGGTCGCGTTCGAATCGCTCACCGATCCCGCCGGGACGCGGGTCGTCGAACAGAGCTTCCAGTTCGATCTCGTCAACAGCGCCAAGCTGCTCCAGAAATACGTCGACCGCACGATCCAGGTCGACCAGGTTCGGGGCAACGCGGTCGAGTCGTTCTCGGGCACCCTGCTCTCGACCGCCGGCGGGCTGGTGCTCAGGCGGCCCGACGGCACGATCCAGATGCTGCCGAACAACGCCGGCGTCACCCTGCCCGACCTGCCCGGCGGCCTCATCACGCGCCCGACCCTGGTGTGGGACGTCGCCGCCGAGCGCGCGGCGACGCACGCGACGCGCGTGTCGTACCAGACGAACGGCATCGCGTGGTGGGCGGACTACAACCTCACCTACAGCGACGGCGCGAATGCGAACGCGTGCCGGCTCGACGTGTCCGCCTGGGTGAGCATCCTCAACCAGTCGGGGGCGAGCTATCCCGATGCCAAGGTGAAGCTCGTCGCGGGCGACGTGCACCGCGCGCCCAGACCGGTCCCGGCGCCGCGCATGATGGATCTCGCGCGCGCCGAAGCGGTGGCTTCGCAGAAGGCCGCGGGCTTCGAGGAAAAATCGTTCTTCGAGTACCACCTCTACACGCTCGGGCGCACGACCGGCATCCCCGACAACTCGACCAAGCAGATCGAGCTTTTTCCCACCGCGCGCGGCGTCCCGTGCGAGAAGACGCTGGTCTACCAGGGCGGTCCGGGGTGGTACCAATCGGGCTCGGCGATCACCGACCGCGGCTACGGCATCGAGAGCAACCGCAAGGTCGACACCTACCTCAACTTCCGCAACGCGCAGGAGAACAACCTCGGCATGCCGCTGCCCGCGGGCCGCATGCGCGTGGCCAAGCTCGATTCGGCGGACAAGACGCTGGAGTTCATCGGCGAGGACGCGATCGATCACACGCCGCGCAATGAGAAGGTGCGCATCAAGCTCGGCTCGGCGTTCGACGTGGTCGGCGAGCGCCGCCAGGTCAACTTCAACGTCGACACCTCGCGCAAGTCGATGACCGAGGAGATCGAGGTCAAGGTGCGCAACCAGAAGAAGGAAGCGGTCACGGTGATGGTGAAGGAAAGCCTCTATCGGTGGGTCAACTGGACCATCACCCAGAAGACCCACGAGCACGAAAAGCTCGACGCGCGCACCGTGCAGTTCCCGGTGAAGATCGAGCCGGGCAAGGAAGCGGTCGTGCGTTACAGCGTGAACTACACCTGGTGAGCTAGAATCCGCGGCAATCGAACTGTCGCGGAGGTCCGATGGAGCTCACGAGCATCATCCTGATCGCAGTGCTGGTCGTCGCCCTGGTGTATCTGGTCATGATTTACAACCAGCTGGTGCAGATCAAGCACAACGTGTCGAAGGCGTGGGCGAACATCGACGTGCTGCTGAAGCAGCGTCACGACGAGCTGCCGAAGCTGGTCGAGACCTGCAAGCAGTACATGAAGTTCGAGCAGGACACGCTCACCCGCGTGATGCAGGCGCGGGCGCAGGTTTCGGACGCCCGCACGCAGCAGGACATCGGGGCGCTGGGCGCGGCCGAAGGCGAGCTGCGCGGCGCCGTCGGCCGCCTGTTCGCGGTCGCGGAAGCGTATCCCGAGCTCAAGTCCGACGAGACCTTTCGCCACCTCCAGGAGCGCATCTCGTCGCTCGAGAACGCCATCGCCGACCGCCGCGAGTTCTACAACGAGTCGGTGAACGTCAACAACGTGCGCATCGAACAGTTACCCGACTCGATCGTCGCTTCGATGCTCGGGTTCAAGCCTTTCGAACTCCTGAAATTCCCGGAGCAGGAAAAGAGCGACGTCGACGTAAAGCAGCTCTTCCAGGCGTAGAGGCGCTCGCACCAGGTCGATGCGGCTCGCGCTGAGGAGTCTGCGCGCCAACTGGCTGAGCGGCGGCGCTCACGCGGTGATCGTGGTCGTCGCGGCGCAGGCGGACTCCGCGGATGTCTGGCCTTACGCCCTCGTCCTGATGGCGATCGTGAGCTTCTTCGCGTGGATGGCGAACTACCGCCGCTTCCGCCTGGTGCACGACGTGCCGACCTCGAAAGTGGCGTCCGCCGCGCAAGGGTACATCGAGCTCCTCGGAAAATCGGCGCAAATCGCGAACCAGCCGCTGGTGAGCCCGCTCAAGTCGGTGCCGTGCTGCTGGTACCGCTACTGCGTCGCCCGCCGGACCAGCGACGACAAGTGGCAGACCGAGGACGAAGGCGAGAGCGCCGCCCACTTCCTGCTCGTCGACGAGACCGGCGAGTGCGTCATCGCGCCCGACGGCGCGGAGATCCTCTATCCGCGCTCCGAGACCTGGACGGTCGGAAACCGCCGCTACACCGAAGAGCTCCTGCTGCCGGGCGGTATCCTGTACGCTCTCGGTGAATTCTCGACCCACGCGACCGCCGCGCTCGATCTCGACAGCCGCAAGGCGGTCTCGGAACTGCTCGCCGAATGGAAAAAGGACGTGAAATCGCTCGTGCTGCGCTTCGACGCCAACCGTGACGGCAAGGTCGACCTCCAGGAGTGGGAAGCCGCGCGGCTCGAGGCTCATCGCGAGGTCGCGAAGCGCAATGCCGACGCGCTCGGCGGCACCGGCCTGCACCGCCTGTCCAACCCGCGCGACGGCCGGTGCTTCATCATCGCCGCGGCGCTGCCCGCGATGATCGGCCGGCGCTACGCGATGTGGAGCTGGGCGCATCTCGCGTTCTTCTTCGCCGCCGGCGCGGCTTCGTACCTGCTGTTCGTCGGGGGGCAGGCCTCTTGAAACGCGAAACCGTGCGCTGCCTCGACAGCAGGGGCTTTCACCGGCTGCGCTATTACGAGTGGGGGGATCCCGCGAACGAGCGCATCGTCGTCTGCGTGCACGGCCTCACGCGCACCGGCCGCGACTTCGATTTCGTGGCGCAGTCGCTGTCGCGCGATTTCCGCGTGATCTGTCCCGACATGCCGGGACGCGGCGAGAGCGACCGGCTTGCCGCTGCGAGCGACTACGCCTATCCGCTCTATCTCGCCGACCTCACCACGCTCATCGCGCGCGTGACGGCGCACGGCGAGGCGAAAGTCGCGTGGGTGGGCACGTCGATGGGCGCGCTGGCGGGCATCATGCTGGCGGCGCTCGCCGACAACCCGGTCGCCAAGCTCGTCGCCAATGACGCCGGCATGATCGTGCCGAAAGCTGCGCTGGAGCGCATCGCGACGTACGTCGGGCGCGCATGGAAGTTCGAAAGCCTGGACGCCCTCGAAGCGCACGTGCGGCGCGCCTACGCGCCGTTCGGGCCGCTCACCGACGCCCAGTGGCGGCACCTCACCGAGACCAGTGCGATCCGGGACGCCGACGGCCAGTGGATGCAGGCCTACGACCCGGCGATCGGCGACGCGTTCCGGGGCGACCTCGCCGACGTCGATCTCACGCCGTTGTGGGACGCGATCCGCTGCCCGACGCTGCTCCTGCGCGGCGCCGAGTCCGACGTGCTCACGCGCGAGACCGCGGTCGCGATGACGCACCGCGGGCCGAAAGCGCGCCTCGTCGAGCTCGACGGCATCGGCCACGCGCCGATGCTGCTCGACGATGCACAGGTCGAGATCGTGCGCGCCTTCCTGCTCGAACCGGAAAACGAATGAAATCCTCGATACGACTGCTGTTCGTCATTGCGCTTTCCCTGCTGTCGCTGTCGTGCGGGCAGTCCGAATGGCGTCCGATGGAAGTGAGCGAAGGCGGCTTTCGCGTCCTCATGCGCGGCCAGCCGAACGTGACGAGGCAGCAGTTCGACACGCCCGCGGGAAAGATGACGGCGTTTCTCTACAGCTCCGACCGGCCGCTGTCGTACTACGCGGTGGGCTATACCGACTATCCGCTCGCGCTCGTCGTCGGCAAGGATCCGTACGAAGTGTTCGAGGGCGTGCGCAACACGTGGGTGCGCCGCATCGGCGGACGCCGTGTCGGCAGCGACGGCAAGCTCACGCTCTCAGGCAAATATCAGGGCCTGGAGTTCACCGCCGAAGGCGACAGCAAAGGCACCGAAGCGGTGATGCAGGCGCGCCTCTTCCTCGTCGATCAGCGGCTCTACCAGGTGATCGCGATGGGCCGCAAGAACGCGGTGCCGCAGGGCGAGATCAACCGCTTCCTCAATTCCTTCGCGCTCGTGCCGACGAGCGAAGTCGGCACGCTGCAGATCACACCGCCGGCGAAGTAGGTCCTTTCAATCGTGCGGGCGGATGCTCATGCCGCGCGTCCAGTAGGTACGAATCGGCTCGGCCTTGGGAAAATCGCGGCACAGGGTACGCCGCTCGCCGCCGAGCGCGGCGATATCCGTCTCTGCGATCTCGCCGCCGCGCGCGGCGAGCGCCTCGGTTTCCTCTTCGGTGAGCGGCGTCAACGTCCAGTACTGCGGGTCCTCGCCGTCGGCCCAGTCGATGGTCTCGCAGAACACCGACAGAAAGCGCTGGCGGCAGTGCGCGCAGGCGAGCAGCATCACGTGGAAGTGCGATTCATCGATGAGCTCTCCGGCGCGCTGCAGGTAGGCTCGCGCATCCCATGCCGCATCGGCGGCTGCCGGCCAGCAGCGGTCGCAGCCGAAATCCGGGTCGGCGCGAATCAGCCGGACCTCGCCTGCTCCATCGCCGACAGCAGCACGTCCTCGCCCTGCGCGCCCGAGACGCCGATCTTGCGGTCGAAGATGAAGAACGGCACGCCGCCGATGCCCGCGTTGCGCGCTTCGAGGTCGGCGCTCTGCACGAGGTCGCGATCGGCGTCGCTGGTGAGATACGCCAGCGCCGCAGCGCGATCGAGGCCGCCGCGCGCCGCGACGTCGGCGAGCGTCGCGGCATCGGTGAGATCGAGCCCTTCGACGAAATAGGCCTTGAAGAGCTCCTCGGCCACTTCGTCCTGGCGTCCCTGGCCGCCGGCGTGATGCAGCAGCCGGTGAGCGTCGAGCGTGTTGGGCTGGACCTGGATGTTCTCGAAGGCGAGCGGCAGCCCGACTTCGCGGCCGACGCCCACGATGCGCGCGTAGACTTCGGGGCCGCGGCCCGCGCCCCACTTGCGCTCGATGTATTCCTTGCGCGGCATGCCGCTCGAAGGCAGGTCCGGATTCAGCTGAAAAGGCAGCCAGCGCACGGCCGGCACGGGCTCATCGGGATGCTTCTCGCTATAGAGACGCAGCGCGGCTTCGAGCCTGCGCTTCCCGATGTAGCACCAGGGTCAAACGACGTCGGAAACGATGTCGATCCTCAGAGGCTCGCTCATGTCCAGCTCCAGTCCTTGTAAGTCTCGCGCAGTTTAGCTTTCATCATCTTGCCCGTCGACGTGCGCGGGATCTCGTCGACGAACACGTAAGCCTCCGGCCGCTGGTACGACGCGAAGCTCGTCAGATGCGCGTGCAGCGTTTCGCGCGACGGCTTCGTCCCCGCCTTGGGCACGATCACCGCGAGCGGACGCTCGCCCCACTTCGGATGCGCGACCGCGATCACCGCGGCTTCCTGCACGTCGGGATGCGAGACGAGCGCGTTCTCGAGGTCGATCGAGCTGATCCATTCGCCGCCCGACTTGACCAGGTCCTTGATGCGGTCGGTGATCTTCACGTAGCCGTGCTCGTCGATCGTCGCGATGTCGCCGGTGCGGAACCAGCCGTCCTCGGTCCATTGCTGCGCGCTGCCGGGCTCCTCGTGATAGGCGCCTGCAACCCATGGGCCGCGCACTTCGAGCTCGCCCATGGTCGACCCGTCGGCGGGTGTCTCGCGGCCGTCGGCGATCGTGCGCACTTCGAAGAACGGGAGCGCGACACCCGCTTTCGCGCGCCTCGCGTAGCCCGCGTCACCTTCGTTCGGCGCCCCGCGCTTGTCGAAGTTGAAGACGCCCACCGGCGAAGTCTCGGTCATGCCCCAGCCGTGCACGACGCGCACGCCGTGGCGGTCGAGGCCGCGGAACAGCGATTCGGGGCACGCCGCCCCGCCGACGATCATGCGCAAGCCCGGCTCGAGCTTCCAGCGTTGCGGTTCCTGCTCCAGGGCCTGGAGGATGCCGTGCCACAGCGTCGGCACGCCCGCGGTGACGGTCACGCGCTCGGCTGCGTAGAGGTCGAGCAGGTTGACCGCGTCGAGATGAGGGCCCGGCATCGCAAGGTCGGCTCCGACCATCACCGCGGTGAACGGCAGGCCCCATGCCATGACATGGAACATCGGCACGACGGGCGTCACGGTGTCGCGGTTGGCGAGGCCGAGGTAATCGGCGAGGCCGGTCGCCAGCGAGTGCAGCACGATCGAGCGATGGCTGTACACCACGCCCTTGGGCCGCCCCGTGGTGCCCGAGGTGTAGCACATGCCTGCGGCGTCGTTCTCGGCGAGCGGCGGCGGCTCGAAAGGCGCGCGCTCGTCGAGCAGCGCTTCGTAGTCGAGCGCGCCCGCCACGCGCCGTCCCGTCAGCGGCACGACGATGACGCGCTCGAAATTCGTCTGCGCCCTGAATTTCTCGTACAAAGGCAGCAGGGCATCGTCGACGATCAGGAAGCGGTCTTTAGCGTGGTTCGCGATGAACGCGATGTCGTCGGGCGCCAGCCGCAGGTTCAGCGTGTGCAGCACCCCGCCTGCACACGGCACCGCGAAATACGCTTCGAGGTGCGCGTAGTGGTTCCACATCAGCGTCGCGACGCGGTCGCCTTTCCGCAGGCCGAGCTTCTGCAGCGCGCCCGCGAGGGCGTGGGTCCGGCGGTGGAAGTCGGCGTAGGTGCAGCGGTGCAGCGATCTGTCCGGCAGGCGCGAGACGACGCGCGACGCGCCGAAGAGACGCCCGGCGCGCTCGAGCAGGTGCGCGAGCGTCAGCGGGACCTGCATCATGGTCGCTGCGATCATGTGTTCCTCCGGTCGACGCTCGATGCGTTGTTCGATAAGAGCCAGATGACATGCGCCCGCTGCAGATAATAAAGCCACCCTCCGAACAGACCGGCGGCGACCAGCAGCACCCCTCGCGCCGCCGACGCGCCGTGCAGATCGAAGCCTCGCGCCGCCTCGACGGCGATCGCCAGGCCGACGCCCCACGCGATGAGACGCGGGAAGGCATCGCGGTAGCCCTTCACGTCGCGGCCTCGCAGCTCGGTGGCGATATAGCCGAGCAGCGTGAAAGCGGCGCACAACTCGAGCACCTGCGCGGTTTCCACCCGCGACGGAGCGACGGCGGGAAAACCGATTCCGCCCCGCCACGCGCCCATCACCCCGAAGAGGGGCGCGATGGCGAGGACGACGAGGTACACCGCGAACAGCGGCAGCGCCGAGCGCAGCAGCGGAACTTCGAAGCGCCGGTTCGATCCGGCATCGTGCAGCGGCCGCCGCCCCTGCCACCAGCATAGGGCTGCGACGCCGAGCGTACCGGCCGCGAGCCCGAGCGGCTGCCACACCAGCAGCGCGAACGCGCCGGCCACGAACCACAGCGCCGCGAAAGCCGCCGTATGGTGCGGCTCGGCCGCTCTGGAAGGTCCGAAGTAATGTCGCTGGAGCCCGCCCAGAAGCATGGCGCCGAAAGCGCCTATGAGAAACGTCGTGCCGATCGGCACCCACTCCCCGCGCGCCGCCAGGGAGTTCGCCCAGCGAAGGGGCACCAGCAGATACACGAGCGCCATGAGCGGCATCTCGAGCCCCAGCCAGCCGATGGCGCGTCCGGCGAGGCCCGCCGAGCGCGCGATGCGTTCGAAGGCCAGCGCACCGATACCCGCGCCGAGCGTATTGCCGACGACGTCGAGGATCGCCGAGACGCGCGTCGGATCGAAAAGCTGCAGCGCTTCGATCATGACGCTGATGAGCGTCGCGGTCCAGATCGACACCGCGACCGACTCCGGCCGTCCCCGCGGCGTCGCGAACCTGAGCAGGAATCCGAGCGGAATGAACAGCACCACGCTGACCGCGAAGTCGTAGGCATCGCCGCCGACGGTCACCTCCCACTGCTCGGGCCACACGAAGTGGAAAGGCAGCAGCGTGACGATCAGCATCACGCCGATCATGTAGAGCAGCAGTGCGGTGCCGAGGCGTGCGCCGGTATCCACCGGCCGGGGTGGGGAATGCCCGTCGTCTTCAGCGCTCATCCAGGGCCAGCCGACGTGTATCGTCGGCGCTCATCTCTTGCAGCAGGTTGATTCCGGCGGACACGAACCTTCGCGCCGCCGCCAGCGGGCGTTCGTCGCTTTCGTGCGTCAGCGCCCATTGCGCGTGACGCGCCAGCAGCGCGGCGGCGAAGCTGCGTCCTGTCGTCAGCGCGAAGCGCCGCGCGCCGGCCTCGACCAGCGCCGGCGAGCCGCTGCCGAGCCATCGGCCGGCTTCTTCGAGCGTCGACTCTATACGGGCGGAGAGGCGGATCAGATCCGGATGTTTGACCGTTTGCAGCAGGAAACCCGCTTCGCGGCGGATCGCTTCGATCCCGCGGCCGCCGGCGAGCGCGCGCAGCGCGTCGAGCGCGAGCACGTTGGTCGTGCCCTCCCAGATCGGCAGCACCTGCGCATCGCGCAGCAGCAGCGGTATACCGGTGTCTTCGACGTAGCCCGCGCCGCCGAACGCTTCCACCACCTCCGAGAGCACCGCGACGCACTGGCGCCCGGTCGTGAGCTTGGCGATCGGCGTCAGCGCGCGCAGGAGCTCGAGCTGCTGCTCGCTCGCCTCGCCGGCGTCGCTGCGCCCGAGCAGCTCCACGACGAAAAACGTGAGATGGAAAGCGGCTTCGAATTCGGCCTGCAAGCCGGCGAGCGTATCGACGTGCAGCGGCTTCGCGGCGAGCGGCGCGCCGAACGCGATGCGCTTCGCCGCGTAGTCGCGCG
Organism: Burkholderiales bacterium; assembly: GCA_036262035.1. NCBI lineage: Bacteria > Pseudomonadati > Pseudomonadota > Betaproteobacteria > Burkholderiales > Burkholderiales bacterium. Next base: position 114,654 of record DATAJS010000018.1, read on the forward strand.
CGAGCGCGAGCCCGCGGCGCATCAGCGCCGTCGCGCTCACGCTGTTCCACGTGCGCGTGACGTTGAGCATGGGCGCGATGTTGCGGACACCGTCCGAGGTGCCGCACACGAGCTCGGCAGGCGCGCCTTCGAGCTCGAGCTCGGCGGTGGGCACCTTGCGCGTGCCGAGCTTGTCTTTCAGGCGATTGACGACGATGCGGTTGGGCCGCCCTTGTCCGTCGCGCGTCTCGACGTAGAACAGCGCGAGGCCCTTGCCGCCGGGCGGATTGCCTTCGGGCCGCGCGAGCGTCAGCGCCATCTGTGACGCGATCGCGGAGGTGAACCACTTGCGGCCATAGAGCCGCCAGACACCGTCTTCGTTCTTGGCGACGCTGCGCGACAAGCCCACGTCCGAGCCGCCGGTCGCTTCGGTCATCCACTGCCCGCTCGTCCAAAAGCTTGCAGGGTCGCGGCTGGTGAGATGCGGCACCGCGCGCGCGATCAGCGCTTCGTTGCCCGCCGCGATCAGCGCGCTCGCGGCGCCGTCGGTCATCGCGAGCGGACAACTGTAGATGTCGGTGGAGGGCGTGAAGAGATAGGCGAGCGCGAGCTGGTGCACGCGCGAGAGCGCGCCGTGCGCGCGCTCGTACGCGGTCGCGACCAGACCGCTGTCGGCTGCGATGCGCTCGGCCTTGCGCCACAGCGGCGTCACCTCGATGCGGTCGATGCGGCGGCCCCACGCGTCCCAGTGCGTGACGGTGGGCTCGTTCAGTCGGTCCGCGAGCTGGTCTCGATAGAGCTCGCCGCCGGCGAGCTCGCCCATGGCCGCGAGCGCCGGCTCTATCGCGGCGAGCATCTCCGGCGGCAGCGTGCGATCCAGATACGACCGCAGCACACGATCGCCGTCGTACTGGTTGCCGAGCTCGGGCGGAGTCTGGGTGAACACCGAGCCATTATGTAGCCGGCGCCGTCCGTACGAAAGCCTGCGGGTCGCTACGCCCGATGCGCGGAGCACCGATTCAAGATCACGCGCGTCAGCCGCGCAGCAGCGACAGATCGAGCGGCCCGTCGAAGAGCTTCGGCGCGGCCTTGAGGAACGCGTCGGCACGCGCCTTGTCCCAGCCGCCGAACTCGACGTTGCGACGGAACTTGTCTTCGATCTCCTCGCGCGTGAGCGGCTCGTGCGCGCCGCCGCGGATGTGCGGCTGGCGCTCTTCGACGACGGTGCCGTCCTTCAGCGTCATGCGCACGTGCCCGGTGTACGCCTTCGGATACGGGTTGTTCGGGTCGACCACGTAGCGCACCTTGCTGCTGAGCGCGAGGATGCGCGGATCGCGCACGGTCTCTTCGGTGAACGCGGCAAGGCCTGCGCCGCCGGTGATGAACGCGACCGCGATGTTGAACGGCGCGCTGAACTTCGCGCCGTAATCCGTCGCCGGCTTCTGCTTCGCCTCGAGCGGGTCCCACAGCCGGTGCACGTAACCTTCGGCGGTCTCGCAGAGCACGTCGACGACGTCGTCCGGGTTGATGCCTTTCTTCGAGAGCCGCAGCGCGCAATCGATGTACGGCTGGTTCATCGTGCCCGTCGCATACGGCTTGAACGTGATCGCGTCGATGTACCACTTCCTGCCGAAGTCCTCGAAGAGTACGTCGTAATCGCCTTCGCGGTTGTGCGCGAACGCCTGGAACACGCCGTGCGTGCCCTCGAACACCGTGCGCGGGCCGAGGAAGCCGTTCTCGCCGACCCGCACCGCCTGCACCGCCGCCTGCGCGGCCCAGCCCGCGTGCAGGCGTTTGGTCCATGCGCCTTCGGCGAGATACTCGATGATGCCCGCGGACATGCTGCCGGCGTTGCCGAGCGCGTCGACGGCCTGCCGGCGATCGAGACCCCGCGCCACCGAAGCGCCGAGGGTCGCGCCGAGGGTGCCGAGGATGCTCGTCGGATGGAAGCCCGATTTGTGGATCGCCTTGGGTATCACCATCGACATCCGGCACAGCGTCTCGATGCCGATGGCGAGACCGGCGAGCGCGGCGCGGCCGTCACGCGAGAAACGCTCGCAGATCGCGAGCACCGCGGGAGCGACCACGGCGCTGCTGTGCACCGGCCCGCCTTCGAACGTGTCGTCGAAGTCCTCGCCGTGCGCCGCGGTGCCGTTGATGAGCGCCGCCTGGTCGGGCGAGTACGTCGTCGCGTGGCCGATCGCGGTGCAGTGGCCGCTCGCGTCGACGCTGCGGGTGACGGCCTGCATGTAGTCGGTCTTGCGCGCGGCGACGCACAGGCCGACGACGTCGATGAGCAGCTCTTCGGTGCGGTTGCGCACGCTCTTCGGCAGCGCCGATGCGGCGACCTGTGCGGCCTGGTCGACCAGCTTTTCGGCGACCGAGACTTTGGGGAGGGAGGATTTATCGGCCATGTTCCGGGGTGATGAAAGTGATGAGATGAAGGTGATGAGGTGAAGGTGATGAGGTGAAGGTGAGGAAATGAAGGTGAGGAAATGACGGTGAGGCGGTGAAGGTGGGCGTCATTCCCGCCAAGGCGGGAATCCATTTTCACGCCTCATACCCGGCCTCCTTCAGCAGCGCCTTCGCTTGCTCCGTCTTGAACCGCGCCACGAAATCCTGCGCGAGTCCCGGCTCAGCCGCGCTCGCCGCGACGCCGATCGAATACGTCGCTTTCATCTGGTACTGATCCGGCAGCGGCCCCGCAAACGCGACGCCCTTGTTCGGCAGGATCTCGGTCACTTGCGTGATGCCGAGCTCGCCTTCGCCCGACGTCTGCGCGAGCCACGCCATCGCGGCGTAGCCGTTGGGAAAATACTTGAAGCGGCCGCGCACTTCGTCGAGCACGCCGAGCTTGTCCATGAGGCTCATCACGACCTTGCCCGCGGTCGCGGTGGCCGGATCGGGAAAGACGATGACGCTCGCGCTGCGGATACGCTCGCGCAACGCCGCTTCCGATACGTCAGGCACCTGCGTTCCTGCGCGCACCGCGACGCCGGTGCCGACGCGGCCGAGATCGAAGCGCGAGCCCGGCTGCACATGGCCCGATGCGCTGAGCTCGTCGATCATGGGATGCGTGAGCGTGATGACGTCGACCGGCTGTCCGCCTTCGACCCTTGCTTTCATCGCGCCGACCGCGCCGAAATCGGCGACGACATCGGCGCCGGTGTCGCGCTTGAACGCCTCGATGATGCGCTCGGTCACCGCCTGCGCCGCACCCGCGCTCAGAATTCTCAATGTAGCCAAAGGCTCTTCCTTCAAAAGCGTTTTAACCGCCAAGGACGCAAAGGACGCCAAGGAAAGCTAAACATCGCGCACGCCTGACCACGCGACGTTGATTAACCTTTGCGTCCTTGGCGTCCTTTGCGGTTCATTTGCTTCTTAAACAGCCGCAGCGACGGCGTCGCCCATCTGGCTCGTCGACGCCTTGCCGCCGAGGTCGGGGGTGAGCGTCTTGCGCTCGGCGATGACCTTCTCGATCGCTCGCTCCATGAGCTTCGCGGCTTCGACCGCTTTCGGCTCGTCGTGCTTGCGGCCCAGCCATTCGAACAACATCTGGCCGGAGACGATCATCGCGTAGGGATTGGCGATGCCTTTGCCCGCGATGTCCGGCGCCGAGCCGTGGGTCGCCTGCGCCATCGCGCGCTCGGGACCGGCGGACAGGCCGGGTGCGAGGCCGAGACCGCCGACCAGACCCGCCGCCGCGTCGGAGAGGATGTCGCCGAAGGTGTTCGTCGTGACGATCACGTCGAACTGCTGCGGCTTCATCACGAGCTTCATCGCCATCGTGTCGACGAGCACTTCGTCGTACGCGACGTCGGGATATTCCTTCGCGAGCTTGCGGCACTCCTCGGCGAACATGCCGCAGGCGAGCTTGAACACCGTGTCCTTGTGCACCGCGGTGAGCTTCTTGCGCGGACGCGTGCGCGCGAGCTCGAACGCGGCGCGCGCGACCTTGCTCGAGCCCTGGCGCGTGATGACGCGCACGCCGATCGTCATGTCGGGCGTGGGCCTGAACTCGCCGTTGCCCATGAACACGTTGCGGTCGGGCGGCATGCCTTCGTTGTTCTCGCGGACCATGATGAGATCGACGTCGTCGTAGACGCACGGCACCCCGGGCAGCGATTTGGCGGGACGGATGTTCGCGAAGAGGTCGTAATGCTTGCGCAGGATCGGATGCGGGTTGATCGCGTTGGGCTTGCCTTTCGGATAGGCCTGGTGCCCGATGGGGCCGAGCACCCAGCCGTCGTAGGTGTCGAGCTTCTCCAGCGTGCCCGGCGGCAGCGTGTAGCCGAGCTCGTCGTACGCCTTGCGCCCGATCGGCATCGGATACCAGTCGATGGCCAGGCCGACCTTCTGCGCGGCGGCCTTCATGATCTTGATCGTCTCGGGAACGACCTCGAGACCGATGTCGTCGCCTTCCAGGATTCCTATCTTCAGAGCTCGATTCACTTCGATTCCTCAAAAAACCTTTTCAACCGCCAAGGACGCAAAGGACGCAAAGGTTATTCAGCGTCGCGTCGTCATGCGTGCGCGACGTTTAGCTTTCCTTGGCGTTCTTTGCGTCCTTTGCGGTTAATTACGCAGTTAAAAAACCGGCGGCACCGGGTCGACCTTGTCCATCTCCACCCCCAGCTCGCGCTCGATCGCTTCCATCTCGGTCAGCAGCGTCGACAGGCGCAGCCGCACGTTCTCGACGTCGTACTCGGGAATTTCCAGCCCGACCGCTTTCGCCATCGCCGCGATGTCTTCGCGCGTGAGCTCCATCAGCCTGCCTCTTTCAGTCGCTGCGCGAGCGTGCGCTCGAGGTCGGGGTGCTTCGTGTGCCACTCGGTCGCCTGCTCGTATGCGTGGCCGATGCGGTAGACCGTCGCTTCGTCGAAAGGCCTTCCCGCGATCTGCAGCGACAGCGGCAGGCCGTCGCCGCTGAAGCCCATCGGCAGCGCCAGCGCGGGGACGTTCGATGCGCCGAAAGTATGCGTGCCGATGCGCCTCAGGATCAGGCGCTCGGCGACGTCGGCCTTGCTCTCGACTTTTTCTTTCGTCTCGTCGATGAGCCCCGCGGGCTTGTTGTTCGTCGGGCAGATCAGCGCGTCCCACTGCGACAAAGCGTCGAGCACCTGCTGCCGCACCACCGCCCTCGCGCGCATCGCGCGGCTGTAGACCGGCGCGGGCACCAGCAGCGCGGTGGCCATGCGCGTGCGCGTGCCGACGTCGAAGACGTCCCACTGGCTGCGCAGCGCTTCGATGTACATCGACGCCGCGTCGGCGTCCGACGTGAGCATCTGCAGCGGGATCGCGTGCTTCGCCCACGGCAGAGATACTTCGCCGATCTCGGCGCCGAGCGATCTCAGGGTCTCGACGGAACGCTCGAAAGCATCGGAGACGTCGGGATGCACGCCGTCGACGCGGGCGATCTCGCGCACGACCGCGAGACGCAGCCCGCGCAGGTCGCGCCCGAGCCCAGCGGAAAAATCGGGCACGTCGCGCGCGCTGCTCAACGGATCGCGCGCATCGCGCCCCGCGATCGCCGACAGGAAAAGCGCGTTGTCCTGCACCGTGCGCGTGACCGGCCCTATGGTGTCCGAATGCCACGCGTACATCACCGCGCCGTAGCGGCTCACGCGCCCGTAGGTCGGGCGCAAGCCCACGCAGCCGTTCGCCGCCGCGGGACCGCGGATCGAGCCGCCGGTGTCCTCGCCGATCGACGCCGAGCACAAGCCGGCCGCCGGCGCGATGCCCGATCCGCTCGACGAGCTCGACGGCGTGCGCTCGGGATTCCAGGGGTTGCGCGGCTGGCCGTACGGAAAGACGTTGGTGCCGCCCTTGCCGCACTCGTGCAGGTTCTCCTTGCCGATGAGGATCGCGCCCGCACGCTTCAGCTTCTCGACGACCGCCGCATCGATGTCTTTGACGTGGCCGGTTTCGACGCGCGTGCCGCACGTCGTGCGCACGCCGCTCGTGCAGATCTGATCTTTGGCGCCGAAGACGAGGCCGTGCAGCGGGCCGCGGTAATTGCCCGCCGCGATCTCGCGCTCGGCTTCCTGCGCCGCGGCAAGCGCCTGCTCCGCGGCGACCGTGATATAGGCGCGCAGGACAGGGTTATAGCGCTCGATGCGCTCGAGGTACGCGCGCGCGAGCTCCACGGGCGACAGCCGACGCGCGCGTATGAGCTCGCCTTGCGCGGCTGCGCTGAGAAAACAAAGCTCGGCGTCGCTCGATTTCACGTGGGGATCGGCCGTGGATGGAGGAACAGCGTGGTGAAGCTGAACGCGGTGAGTGCGCGCGATTCTAGCATTCGTTACGATGGCGCGATGAAGCTCCTCCATCCGGCGCGCCACGCGTTCGAGGCCCACATGATCCGCGGCTTTCTCGATTCACACGGTATCGAGGCCGTGGTGCGCGGCGAATACCTCACCAGCGGCTGGGGCGAGCTGCCCGCCGACGTGTGCGCGGTATGGATCACCGACGATGCGCGCTTCGACGAAGCCGACGCGCTGCTGAAGGCGTTCCTGAACGGAAGCTACGCGACCGGGCTCGGCACATGGCGCTGCGAGGCCTGCGGCGAGACGCTCGAAGGACAGTTCACGACCTGCTGGAAGTGCGGTACACCGCGTGGTCCGTAAGGTGCGTTAACGATAGCGTAACGCACCGAAAAAAGGGCCCTTCTGTCGGTGCGTTACGCCGCTATCGCGGCTAATCGAACTGTGTCATCGCGAGGCTCGCACAGCGAGCCGTGGCGATCTCGTGGCGCACGAGCCGTCCCGAGCGCCTCGGGATTGCTTCGTCGCCGCGCGCGCGGCTTCTCGCAATGACACAGTAGGACTAATGCACCCTACGAAGAACAGATCAGGAAGCGAGCTGCTTCATGACCCTGTACAGCGCCGACTTGGCCTCGAACCCCACCCCCGGCACGTCGGGCATGCGCACGTAGCTGTCCTGGACCGGCACGTTGTCGGCGAAACCGCCGAACGGCTGGAACACGTCCGGGTACGACTCGTTGCCGCCGAGCCCCAGCCCCGCGGCGATATTGAGCGACATCTGGTGGCCGCCGTGCGGGACGCACCGCCGCGCCGACCAGCCGTGCTCCTCGAGCATTCTCAGCGTGCGCAGGTATTCGACCAGACCGTACGACAGCGCGCAGTCGAACTGCAGCCAGTCGCGATCGGGGCGCAGGCCGCCGTGGCGTATCAGGTTGCGCGCGTCCTGCATCGAGAAGAGGTTCTCGCCGGTCGCCATCGGCCGCGTGTAGTGCACCGCCAGCTCGGCCTGGAGATCGTAGTCGAGCGGATCGCCCGCCTCTTCGTACCAGAAGAGGCCGTACGGCTCGAGCGCCTTGGCGTACTCGACCGCGGTGTCGAGATCGAAGCGGCCGTTGGCGTCGACGCACACGCGGTCGGGCGAGCCGACGACGTCGATCACCGCGTCGATGCGCCGCAGGTCGTCCGACAGCGGCTCGCCGCCGATCTTGAGCTTGACGACGCTGTAGCCGAGGTCGAGGTACTTGCGCATCTCGTCCTGCAGCGCCTGCACATTCTTTCCGGGGTAGTAATAGCCGCCGGCGGCGTAGACGAACACCTTGTCGTCGACCTCGCCGCCGTTATAGCGCTCGGCGAGCAGGCGGTACAGCGGCTTGCCTTCGATCTTGGCCACCGCGTCCCACACCGCCATGTCGAGCACGCCGACGGCGACCGAGCGCTCGCCGTGGCCGCCGGGCTTCTCGTTCGCCATCGCCGTCGCCCAGATTCGGTGGGGATCGAGATTGTCGCCGGCGTCGTTCAGCAGGCTCAAAGGATCGGCCTGCATGATGCGCGGAATGAAGCGCTCGGCGAGCAGCCCCGCCTGCGCGTAGCGCCCGTTCGAGTTGAACCCGTAGCCGACGACGCGCCTGCCGTCGCGCACGACGTCGGTGACGACGGCCACGACGCTCGCGGTCATCTTGGAGAAGTCGATGTACGCGTTGCGGATGGCCGAAGCGATCGGCTGGACCGTGGCGTGGATCGCGGTGATTTTCATGGGGAAGAAAGGGCGGGCGAAAGCGCGGCGATTCTAGCATGCGCCCTGTCCGGGACCCCCTGACAGCGCCGCCTGTTCCGGCTTGCCCGGCCACGCTGATACCGCGCTAGAATCGTCCGGCGCGTCACCCATAAGAACACATTCCGAGCAACCGCCAGCGCAGGAGAAAACCATGGCACGCCTCAATATCAACGGGAAGGTACACGACGTACAGGTGGAGGGCAGCACCCCCCTGCTCTGGGTCATCCGGGAACAGGTCGGGCTCACCGGAACCAAATACGGGTGTGGCGTCGCAGCATGCGGCGCATGCTCGGTGCATATCAACGGTGAGGTACGCCGGTCGTGCTCGATCCCGGTCAGCGCGGTTCAGCCGAACGACCGCATCACCACCATCGAAGGCCTCGCGCCCAATGCGTCGCACCCGATCCAGAAAGCCTGGCTCGAGCACGACGTGCCCCAGTGCGGCTATTGCCAGTCGGGCCAGATCATGGCGGCGGCGGCCCTGCTCGCCAAGAACAAGAATCCCAGCGACAAGGACATCGACGACGCGATGACCAACATCTGCCGCTGCGGGACGTATCAGCGCATCCGCGCCGCGATCCACACCGCGGCCAAGGCCAAGGCGTAAGGGGAGGACACGATGAAGACCACCGCACACAGCAACATCAAGAGCCTCTCCCGCCGCAAGTTCATCGTCAATTCGGCGCTCGTCACCGGCGGCCTCGCGATCTCTCTCAAGCTCCCGTTCGGAGGCAGCGCCCATGCGGCCGCGGCGACCGGCGGCGCTGCCGCGCAGGGCGCGGAGATCAACCACTGGGTCGTCATCAAGCCCGACGAGTCGGTCGTGATCCGCGTCGCCCGCGCCGAGATGGGCCAGGGCACGCACACCGGCCTCGCGCAGCTCCTCGCCGAAGAGCTCGAGTGCAACTGGAGCAAGGTCTCGGTCGAGCCGATCACCGCAGGCCAGAACTACGGCCGCAAGCGCGCGTGGGGCGACATGTCCACCGGCGGCAGCCGCGGCATCCGCACTTCACAGGACTACATCCGCCAGAGCGGCGCCGCCGCGCGCGGCATGCTGCTGCAGGCCGCCGCCGACGAGTGGAAGGTGCCGGTCGGCGAGGTTACCGTCGAGAACGGCGTCATCTCGCATAAAGCGTCGAACCGCACGACGACCTACGGCAAGGTCGCCGCGGCCGCGTCGAAGCTGCCCCCGCCCGATCTGAAGTCGGTCAAGCTCAAGGACCCGAAGCAGTGGAAGATCGCCGGCAAGCCGGTGAAGCGCGTCGACACCGCGCCCAAGCTCGACGGCAGCCAGATCTACGCGATCGACATCAAGCTGCCCGGGATGCTGAACGCCGCGATCATGCAGTGCCCGGTGTTCGGCGGGAAGCTCGTCTCCTTCGACGAGGCGAAGATCGCCAAGATGCCGGGCGTGGTGAAAGCGGTGAAGGTGGACGACGGCACGGTCGCGGTGGTGGCCGACACGTGGTGGCACGCCAGCACCGCGCTCAAGGCGCTGCCGATCAAATGGGACGAAGGCGAGAACGCCAAGGCCAACACCGCGTCCATCCTCGCCCACCTGAAGGAAGGTCTCACCAACGCCGACGAGAAATACGCCGACATCAACGAGGGCGACGCGATCAAGGCCTACGCCGCCGCGCCGAAGAAAGTGGAAGCGACCTACAGCGTGCCGTTCGTCGCGCACGCGTGCATGGAGCCGATGAACGCGGTGGTGCGTCTCACCGCCGACAAGGCCGAAGTGTGGGTCGCCACGCAGAACGCCGAAGCGTCGCTCGCCGCGCTCTCGACGGCATCCGGCCTTCCGCTCGCGCAGTGCGAAGCGTATCCGCAGACGCTCGGCGGCGGGTTCGGACGCCGCGGCGGCACGCAGGACTACGTGCGCCAGGCGACGCTCATCGCCAAGCAGCTCCCGCCGGGAACGCCGGTGAAGATGATCTGGAGCCGCGAAGAGGACATGACGCACGACTTCTACCGCCCGATCACGCAGTGCCTGCTGCAGGGCGGCCTCGACGAGAAGGGCAATCTGCAGAGCCTGCGCATCCGCGTCTCGGGACAGTCGATCAACGCGTACCTCAATCCGTCGGCGATCAAGGGCGGCGGGGACAAGCGCCAGCTCCAGGGCTATTACAAGGAGCCCGGTGACGCGCAGCTCGGCTATTCGGTGCCGAACCTGCGCACCGAGTACGCGATGCGCAACACCCACGTGCCGGTCGGCCCGTGGCGCGGCGTCAACACCAACCAGAACTCGATCTTCCTCGAGTGCTTCATGGACGAGCTCGCGAAGGCCGCGAACAAGGATCCGGTGGAGTTCCGCCGCGCGCTGATGAAGGAGCATCCGAAGCACCTCGGCGTGCTGAACGCGACCGCCGAAGCCGCGGGCTGGGGCAAGCCGCTGCCGAACGGTGTGTATCGCGGGGTCGCGCAGCACATGGGCTACGGCAGCTACACCGCCGCGGTCGCCGAAGTGTCGATGGTCGGCGGCAAGGTGAAGGTGCACCGTCTCGTCATGGGGACGAACTGCGGCCATGCGGTCAGCATCGACCAGATCAAGGCGCAGGTGGAAGGCTCGGTCGCCTACGGTCTGGGCGCCGCGTACTACCAGGAGCTCAACGTCGACAAGGGCCGGATCGTGGAAGACAACTTCCACACCTACAAGATGATGACGATGGCCGACTTCCCGAAAGTCGAGACGGTGATCGCGCCGACCTACGACTTCTGGGGCGGCGTCGGCGAGCCGACGATCTGCGTCGCAGCGCCGGCGGTGATGAACGCGATCTTCGCCGCCACCGGCAAGCCCGTGCGCTCGCTGCCGATGAAGAACCTGAAGCTCGTGTAAGACGGTCGGGTCTGACCCCGGCTTCATCGGGGTCTGACCCGGGTTTCGCCTTACGAGACCGGCCGCGAGGCCGGTCTTTTTTTAGGGGCACACATGGACCTGAACCTCAAAGGACTCACCGCGCTCGTCACCGGCGCCTCGCGCGGCATCGGCTTCGCGATCGCACAAGGCCTTGCGCGCGAGGGCTGTCACCTGCATCTCGCCGCGCGCACCGCGGCGGACCTCGAAGCGGCCCGCAAGAAGATCCTCGACGAATGCGAGGTGCGGGTCGGCTGCCACGCGCTCGATCTCTCCGAAAGCGCGAGCATCGCCAAGCTCGCCGAGCGCTGCGGCCAGGTCGACATCCTCGTCAACAACGCCGGCGGCATTCCCGCGGCGCGCCTGTCCGAGATCGACGATGCGCGCTGGCGCAAGGCCTGGGACCTGAAGGTCTTCGGCTACATCAACCTCACGCGCGAGATCTACAACGCGATGAAGGCGAAGCGCCGCGGCGCGATCGTCAACGTCATCGGCATCTCGGGCGAGCGGCTGCGCCAGGACTACATCGCGGGCTCGACCGGCAACGCCGCGCTGATGGCGTTCACCAGGACGCTCGGCGGCGAGAGCGTCGATCACGGCGTGCGAGTGGTCGGCGTGAATCCCGGACAGATCGACACCGACCGCCTGCGCTCGCGCTACGAGGGGCGCGCGAAAGCCGAGCTCGGCGACGGCAATCGCTGGCGCGAGCTCATCAGGAACGCGCCTTTCGGCCGCCTCGCGCGCGCCGACGAGATCGCCGACGCGGTCGTGTGGCTGGCGTCGTCGCGGGCGTCGTACGTGAGCGGGACGATACTCACCGTCGACGGCGGACGCGCGGTGAGGAATACGTGATGGGACCGTCATTGCGAGGAGCGATAGCGACGAAGCAATCCCGAGACGCTCGGTGGTTTTCGTTCGCAACGAGATCGCCGCGTCGCGCTTACGCGCTCCTCGCGATGACCGTTTGGGGTTTCTGCGCGCCCGCGCTTGCGCAGACGCCCTACCCCGCCAAACCCCTGCGCATCGTCGTCCCCTTCCCGCCCGGCGGCGGAGTCGATCTGCTCGCGCGCATCGTCGGCGGGAAAGTCGCGGAGACCTGGGGCCAGCCGCTCGTCGTCGATCATCGTCCCGGCGCGTCGGCGACGCTGGGCGCCGATCTCGTGGCGAAGTCGCCGCCCGACGGCCACACGCTGGTGCTCGTCACCACGAGCTTCGCCATGACGCCGGGCTTGCAGAAAGTGCCTTACGACCCGGTGCGCGACTTCACGCCGCTCACGCTGATCGCGGTCGTGCCGAACATCGTCATGATCCATCCGTCGCTGCCGGCGCGGAACCTGAAGGAGCTCGTGGCCCTCGCGCGCGCCAGGCCGGGACAGCTCACCTACGCCTCGTCGGGCTACGCGAGCGTGCCGCACCTCGTGATGGAGATGCTGCGCATGACCGTGCGGGGGCTCGATCTGACGCACGTGCCGTACAAAGGCAATTCGCAGGCGCTGACCGCGCTGCTCACCGGCGAGGTCACCATCGCCGGCACCGCGCTGCCTTCGGCGATGCCGCATATCGTCAACGGCAGGCTCAAGCCCATCGCGATCACGAGCGCGAAGCGCTCGGGCGCGGTGCCGCAGGTGCCCACGCTCGCCGAGTCGGGCGCGCAAGGGTACGAGTACGCCTCCGACTTCGGCCTGCTGCTGCCCGCGCGCGTGCCGCCCGAGGTCGTCGCCAAGCTGCACAACGAGATCGCACGCACGCTCAGGATGACCGACGTCGCCGACAAGCTGAACGCGCAGGGTTACGAGATCTCGGGCGCAGGGCCGGAAGAATACGCCGCGAAGATCCGCGCGGACCTCGTGAAATGGGCGAAGGTCATACGCGCGGCGAAGCTGCGGCAGGAGTGAGCCGGCGGTCTAGCGATCGGGCCGCGCCCCGGACGCGACGACCGCCTCGCGCATCTTCTTCATCTGTACAGCGAGATACGCCGCGAGCTCTTGCGGCGTGCTCGTCTGCGGCTCGATGCCGATGTTGGCGAAGTGCTCGCGCATGTCAGCCGGCTGCAGCGCCTTGACGATCTCGTCGTGCAGCCGGGCCACGGTCGCCTGTGGGGTGCGTGCGGGAGCGAAGATGCTGTACCAGCCGATGAACTCGTAACCGGGCACCGTCTCGCCGATCGGCGGTACGTCCGGCGCCAGCGGGGAACGCTGGGCGCTGGTGATGCCGAGCGCGCGCAAGCGGCCCGCACGTACCGAAGGCAGCACCGCCGGCACGACCGAGATGAGGGCGTGCACCTGTCCGGCGATCGTATCGGTCATCGCCGCGGTCACGCCCTTGTACGGCACGTGCTGAAGGTCGATGCCGGTCATGCTTTTCAATATCTCGAACGACAGGTGCGGCGGCGACCCCGAGCCGCCCGAGCCGTAACGGAGCTGGCGCGGCTTCGATCTGGCGACCGCGATCAGCTCCTTCACCGAGTTGGCAGGGACACCGGGATGGACCACGAGCAGGAACGGCGTCGTGCCGACCATCGTGATCGGCGCGAAGTCTTTCGCGAGGTCGTAGCGGAGCTTGTCGTACATCTGGGACACGATGACGGCCTGCGACGTGATGATGACCAGCGTGTAGCCGTCGGGCGCGGCGCGCGCCGCGATCTCCGAGCCGATGATGCCGCTCGCGCCCGGCCGCGTGTCGACGATGACCTGCTGGCCCAGCGCGTCGGTGAGCTTGCCGCCGACGAGGCGCCCCACGATGTCGGGACCGGAGCCCGGTGAGCTCAGCGCGATGAGCCGGATCGGTTTTTCGGGATAAGCGCCCGCGGAAGACTTCTGCGCATGAGCGGCGCAGGCGAGTAGCGTTCCCGCGCAAGCCGTCATCGCGAGGCGCCGAAGGCGCCGTGGCGATCCCGTGGCGCACGGAAATCCTCTACGGACGCTCCGGGATTGCTTCGTCGCTTCGCTCCTCGCAATGACGGCAGTTACTGTTACCGCTTCAGCCCGCGCCGCCCGGTCTCGCGCGCGCGATAGAGACCGCCGTCCGCAGCCGTGACGTACAGGCTTGCGAGGTCCGCATCGCCGAACGCGCAGCGCATCGGCGCATCCGCGGGGGCGGGATGCGTCTGCAGTATCGTCCCGCCCGGCGATATGACGACGACCGCAGGCGCCGTGCCGCTCTTCTTCCAGCCCATGCACGCGACGATGTTGCCTTCGCTGTCGAGGCACATGCCTTCGATGCCGCGTTCGTTCGCCTGGAGATTGAGCAGCACCTTGCGCGGTCCCACGACGCCGTGCGGGTCGAGCGGATACGCGAAGAGCTGGCACACATCGCCGCGCTCGACGTCGCCGTCCGCCACGTACAGCGTTTTCTCGTCCGCCGAGAGCAGCACCGCACGCGGCGCCGCGGTGTCGTGCGTGACGCGCGACAGGCGATACAGGCCCGGGCCGTAGCCGTCCATGCGCAGCACCGAAGCGTGCGGCAGGAACGGATAAGCCGGCGGTCCGTACGGCGGCTGAGAGTTATAGGGATCGGCGATCCACAGACGGCCTTTGCTGTCGATGGCGAGATCGACGGGCTGGTTGTGATGCGCGCCGTCGAGCAGCTCCTGGGTCGGCGCGGTCGAGCCGTCCTCGAGAAAGTGAATCACGCGGCGGCCGCCTTCCTGCGCGCCGAACACGGTGCCGTCCTTCGCCACCGCGAGCCCGTTGGTGCGGCCCGTGAACCAGCGGAACAGCTCGGTTTTCCCGGTCGACGGGTCGTAGCGCAGGATGCGCTCTTCGGCGACCGCGCTGAACAGCATTCCCTTGCCGTCCCACGCGAGGCCTCCCGTTCTGCCTTTGCAGGGTCCCGCCACCAATTCGAATGTCCAGTCCATCCTCTTCTCCTCAGCGCGACGGAACGCCGGCGATGTTGATGCGCGTGCGCACCACCGAGCCGATCATCGTGATGTACAGCGATTTCCAGTCATCGTCGCCGAACGCGAGGTTCGTCGGATGGTGTCCTTCGGTCTTGATGCGAACGATGGGTTTGCCCGAAGGGTCGTGCACCCAGATGCCGCCCGGAGCGGTGCACCACACGTTGCCGGCGGTGTCGCACTTCATGCCGTCGGGGACGCCGCGCTCCGGACCGGTGTAGCGATAGAACTCGCGCGACTTGCCGACGGTGCCGTCGGCCTTCACGTCGTAGGCGCGGATCACGCGCTCGCGGCTGCAGTTCACGTAGAGGATCTTCTCGTCGGGAGAGAAGCACAGGCCGTTCGGATAGACGTTGTCCTCGGCGACGGCGGTCATCTCGCTGCCGTCAGCCGAGATGCGGAAGACGGGCTGCGTCTCGAGATAGCGCTGGAGATCGTGACCGACCATGCCGACGTTGAGCAGGCCGCCCGGCGGATCGGTGAACCAGATCGAGCCGTCCGACTTCACGACGATGTCGTTGGGGCTGTTGAGCTTCTTGCCCTGCCATTTATCGGCGAGCGTTTTCCACGCCCCGTTCTTTTCCTGGCGGAACACCGTGCGCCCGCCCCAGCCCGCGACGACGAGCCGGTTCTCGAGGTCGAGGCAGGTGCCGTTCGCCTTGACCGAGTTGCTCATCACCACTTCCTGGCCGGTGCCCGGCTTCCACTTCCAGATGGTGTCGCCGATGATGTCGGTGAAGAAGAGCTGTTTCCCCTTCGCGTCCCAGGTCGGGCCTTCGCCGAAGATGATGTCGCGCGCGAGAACCTCTATCGGCGGGCTCGGATCGATGATCTTCTGCCACCCCGGTGCGCACAAGTCGACTTCCACGCCTATCGTTTCCAGTGATCCGTGCATAGGTTTGTCTCTCTTATGATGCTCGGCGGGTCTCGAGCCCCGCCCAATATACTAAACCGTCCCTCCTTACGTCTTGATCGACCTCGTCCGCACCGACGGACGGCCTCTCGCGAGCCGCTCGTACTCGGAGATCACCTGCGCGCCCAGCAGCAGCGCGGTCGCGGCGATCTCGAGGCTGAACAGCACGACGATCGACGTGGTGAGCGAGCCGTAGACGCGGCCGACCTGCGACAGCGTCGCGAAGTACCACACCAGGATGTGCCGCGTGACCTCCCACAGGAACGCCGCGGTGACCGCGCCGATCAGCGCATGCCGCAGCGAGAGCCTGCCCACCGGCATGACGAGGTAGATCGAGGTCAGCAGGAAGATCTCGCCGGCCACGCCCACGAGGTAGAGCAGCACGCCCGACACGCCCGACAGCGACCAGAGGTGTCCGAACAGGCGCACCTGCTCCTCGCCCACCGTCTGCAGCCCCGCCGATACGAACGTCACGACGAGCAGGCCGGCGCCCAGCAGCAGGATGTAGCAGTACGGCAGCAGCGCCGACACCAGGAAGTGCCGGTGCCTCACGCCGAAGCGGTGCAGGAAGATCACGCTCATCGCTTTTTCGAGCATCGAGAACGCGAGCGAGCTGAAGAAGACCATCGTCAGCAGCAGCACCCAGCCGAGCACCTGCGGGTTGGCGAGAAAGCTCGAGAGCTCGCGCAGGATCGCGCGCGACTGTCCGGGCACGAGCCATTCGAGGTAGTGCCCGAGCGTGTGCAGCAGCTCCTCCTGGCCGATGAGGTGGGAGAGCGCGATGACGATCAGGATGAGCAGCGGGATGAGCGACAGCAGCGTGTAGTACGCCACCGCCCCCGCGAGCAGCAGTCCCTGGTTGGCCTGGAACGCCTTCAGCGTCTGCTTGATGAACGTCCAGGGATGCTGGAGCACGTACGCCGCGGGGCTGCCCGCGACCGGGCGCTCTTCCGCGGCGTGGTCCGCGCTCATTCGGCGCGTATGCCCGCGGCGCGGATCACCTCCGCCCACGTCCTGCGCTCGTCGCGGATGCGCGCGGCGAGCGCCTGCGGAGTGCTCGTCTCGCTTTCCAGGCCCTGCGTCGCCATCACCTGCTGCACGTCCGGCCTTTGCAGCGCTCGCCCCGTCTCGTCACGGAGGCGGTTGACGATGGCCTGCGGCGTGCCGGCCGGGACGAGCAAGGCGTACCAGCTCGTCACGTCGAAGCCCGGAAAGCCCGACTCGGCCATCGTCGGCACCTCCGGCGCCACTTTCGAGCGCTGGAGACCCGTCGTGGCGAGCGCCCTCAGCTTCCCCGCTTTCACGTGCGGCAGCGACGACGCGACGCTGCCGAAGATGAGCTGCGCTTCGCCCGCGAGCACCGCCGCGGCCGCAGGACCGCCCCCCTTGTAAGGCACGTGGGTGAGCCGTATGCCGGCACGCTTCTGGAACAGCTCGCCGGCGAGGTGCAGCGGGCTGCCCACCCCGGCGGAGGCGAAGTTGAGCGCGTCGGGCTTCTGCTTCGCCAGCGCGACCAGCTCCTTGACCGAGGCCGCGGCGACGCTCGGGTGGACGACGAGCAGGTACTGCGCGGTCGCGAGCAGCGTCACCGGCGCGAGGTCGCGGCTCACGTCGAACGGCAGCTTGTACAGCGTCGGATTCACGGTGAGGACGGTCGAGAAGCCCATCAGCACGGTGTGCCCGTCGGGCGCGGCGCGCGCGGTGGTCTCGGCGGAGATGTTGCCCGCCGCGCCCGCGCGGTTATCGACCACCCACTGCTGGCCCATCGCCTCGGTCAGCTTGGGCGTGATGATCCGCGCCAGGGTGTCCGCGCCGCCGCCGGGCGCGAAAGGCACGAGGAGCCGTATCGGCTTGCTCGGATAGTCGGCAGCGTAGGCACCCACCGCCAACCACCACGCTGCGAGCACCCACGCCACTTTTTTCGTCACCGCTTTATCCGTCACCGCCTCACCCGTCACCGTTTCATCCGTCACTTCTCAACCCGGCCTGGGTCAGCCTAACGACCTCTCCCGCATCCGGCATCTCCTCCAGCCGCCACAGCGCCGCGAGCAGGCGGGTCGTCTGCGCCTCGTCCAGGACCTCGCGCGCGAGCTTGCGGAATTTGTTTTCCAGCTCGCCGTCCGACATCGGGTTCTTCCAGTGGCCCTTGTGATATTCGACCACCGCTTCATGACGTTCGCCGCCGGTCGTGACCAGCGTCATGCGGCAGAGCATGGCTTCGGGCATGCGGCGGTCGGCTTCCTCGGTCGCGGTCGCTTTCACCCGCCGCGTCAGCGCGCGCAGCTTCGGGTCGTTCAGGTAGCGCTCGCCGAAATGCTTCTGCTCCACTTCACCATGCATCAGGGCGACCGCGACGGTGTACGGCATGCTGTGATCGGCCGATTCGCGCGTCTTCGGTTCCCACTTGTCGGGGTCGCCGGCCATGAGCCGGATCGCGGTGGTCACCGTTTCGATCTCGACCGCGGCGATCTCCTCCGGACCGCCGACCTTGCTCCGGAGCTGAAGCGCGGCCTCGACCACGGTCTGCGAATACTGCCCGAGCGGAAAGCGCTTCACGCTGCATTCCATGATCTTGAAGGAGTGCCCTGCCTCGCCGCCCAGGGTTCGCAGCTCGAAAGGCTGGCGGGTCACCGCCTTGAAGTATCCGCCCACGCCTTCGAAGACCGGCGAAGGGCCGGTCATGCCGCGCGACGCCAGCATCGCGGCGAACACCGCATTGCGGCTCGCGTTGGCGTAGGCGCAGCCTTTCCACATCGACACGTGGCCGATGCGCGTCTGGTAGAGCGCGACGTTGGGGGCGATGCCGAGGTTGAACGCCTGCGCGATCTCGGGCTCGGACAACCCCAGGAGCCGTGCCGCGGCCGCGGTGCTCGCCATACCGCCGACGGTGACATGGTCGAAGCCGAGCGGCTTCAGGTCGACTTCGTCGCAGACCCGGCAGAACACTTCGTAGGCGAGCACGGTCGCGACGATGGCGTCCCGGCCGCTGCGGCGCCTGAGCTCGGACGTCGTCAGCACTGCCGCGATGCTGTCGCTCGGATGGCCCGATTCGCCGGTGCTGGTGTAACCGTCGTTGTAATCGAGGAAGCGGATCATCACCCCGTTGGCGAAGGTCGCGAGGTCGAGGCTGGTGTGCTCGCCGCTGCCGATGAGCGTCACCGGCTCGCTGCTGCGCACGGTCGCCGCGAGCTCGCGCGCGATGCGTGCCGGCTCGCTCCAGTAACCGCCGAGCGCGCAGCCGATCGTATCGACGATGAGCCGCTTGGCCTGGTGCACCACTTCGGGAGGCAGCGCCTCGAAAGTAAGGCCGCTCGCGTAGCGGCTCAATCGTTCGACGAGTGTCATTGCAGCCTTCAGTCGATGGGAATGCGTCTATGTTAATCGCGGACCGAGGCTTTTCGCACACCTCGAGGATGTCGCCTGTATGTTTTGCGCAACCGTTCGTGGATTGCGCTCGTTATTTGCCAAAGATTCCGCGCGGTTTCACGTAAGCCGTGGGTAGAATGAAAAACAGATATGTCTTGCACATGAGGCAGTACCCAGAATGTCGCAGACGCACGCGCCGGGTGGGCTGAGGCGCTCTGCGCCGTCGCCCGCAGCGAAGCCGCCGGCCCAGCCGCCGGCTCGTGGATCGAAGCTCTTCTATTGGGTTTTGATCGTCCTGGCGTTTCTGGTGTTCGGGTACGCCGTCTACAGCGAATTCCAGGCGTCCCGCCTGCAGGCGCGCTACTTCTCCGGCCTGGCGCGCGACATGAAGTTCGTCGTCGAGCCCGGCGCCAGCGCCTCGATCCGCTTTCCCCAGCACGGCCCGTACGACCAGCGCCTCGGTTACAGCGAGATGCCGGGGTTCATCAAGCGCCTGACCGCCAAAGGCTACGAGATCGACGCGCAGGCGCGGGTCACGCACAAGCTGGCGCACCTCATCGAATCGGGCTACGCGCCGCCATACGGCGAGAAGACCCAGGCCGGCCTTGCGGTGCTCGACTGCCGCGGCGAGCCGCTCTTCAACTTCAGCTACCCCGAGCGCGCTTACAAGGATTTCGAGTCCATTCCCGGACCGGTCGTCCACAGCCTGCTCTTCATCGAGAACCGCGAGCTCCTCGACGCGACCTATCCCACGCGCAACCCCGCGATCGAATGGACGCGCTTCGGGCGCGCGATCGGCGCGCAGTTCATGAAGATCGTCGACCGCGATTACGACGCGCCCGGCGGCAGCACGCTCGCCACCCAGATCGAGAAATACCGCCACTCGCCCGGCGGCATCACGGCCTCGGCGATGGAGAAGCTGCGGCAGATGTACTCGGCAACCCTGCGCGCCTACTCCGCCGGGCCGGACACGTCCGGCGCGCGCCGCCGCATCGTCCTCGAGTACCTCAACACCGTGCCGTTCGCCGCGGCGCCCGAATACGGCGAAGTCACCGGCATCGGCGACGGCCTGTGGGCGTGGTTCGGCGCGGATTTCCGACGCGTGAACGCGCTCCTGTCCAAGCCCGCCGTCGCGGGCTCGAGCGAGCTCGCCGAGCAGGGCCGGGCGTACCGCCAGGTGCTCTCGCTGCTCATCTCGCAGCGGCGCCCGACGTGGTTCCTCGGACCGGGCCGCGAGCAGCTCAACGGGCTGACCGAGAGCTACATCCGCCTCGCCGCGCTCAACAACGTCATCACGCCGGAGCTGCGCGACGCGGCGCTCGACAGCAAGCTCACCTTCCGCACCGAAGGCACCCAGCCGCGCGCCTTCGTGCGCTCGTGGAAAGGCGCGACCGCGATCCGCAACCGGCTCGCCGCGACGCTGGATACACCGCGGCTCTACGACGTCGACCGGCTCGACGTGCAGGTCGCGAGCACGCTCGACGCCGAGATGCAGGACGCGGTCACCGACGTGCTGAAGCGCCTCGGGGACCGCGCGTACGTGAAGTCCGCGAACCTCGCGGGCGAGCGCCTCCTCGGCGCGGCCGATCCGGGCTCGGTGCTCTACACCTTCACGCTCTACGAGCGCGGCAAGGACGCCAACTTCGTCCGCATCCAGACCGACAACTCCAGCCAGCCGTTCGACACCAACGAGCAGGCCAAGCTCGAGCTCGGCTCGACCGCCAAGCTGCGCACGCTCGCGACGTACCTCGAGATCGTCTCGAACCTGCACGAGCAGTTGTCCGAGAAGCCGGCGAAGGAGCTGCGCGCGATGGAGGTCGACCCGCGCGACCACATGACGCGCTGGGCGATCGAGTACCTGGCGAGCGGCCGCGACAAGAGCCTGGAAGCGATGCTCGACGCGGCGCTCGAGCGGCGCTACTCGGCGAGCCCGGGCGAGACCTTCTTCACCGGCGCCGGCGCGCACACCTTCTCCAACTTCAAGCGCGAGGACGACTTCAAGCAGCCGAGCGTGAAAGAAGCGCTGCGCGAATCGATCAACCTCGCGTTCATCCGCATCATGCGGGACGTGGCGTATCACTTCATCTACCGCGGCCCCGATTCCAGCGGCAAGGTGCTCCAGGACCCGCGCCACCCCGAGCGCGCGGTGTATCTCTCGCGCTTCGCCGACCACGAAGGGCGCGTCTTCATGCGCCACTTCTACCGCAAGTACCAGGGGCTCGCGCGCGACGACATCCTCCCCGAGTTCCTCGACAACGTCCGCCCCGCACCGCATCGCTACGCGGTGATCTACCGGACGGTGGTGCCGGAAGGCAATCTCCAGCAGTTCGCGCAGTTCATGCGCGCCCAGATGCCGGGCTCGACGCTGACCGACGGCGACCTCGCTGCGCTGTACGAGAAGTACGGCATCGACAAGTTCAGCCTCCAGGACCGCGGCTACCTCGCGCGCGTGCATCCGCTCGAGCTGTGGCTGGTCGCGTACATGCGGCAGAACCCCGACGCGAAGTTCGACAAGATCGTGGAAGCGAGCCGCGACGAGCGCCAGGCGGTCTACCAGTGGCTCTTCAAGAGCAAGGCCAAAGCGGCGCAGAACACGCGCATCCGCACCTTGCTCGAAATGGAAGCCTTTACCGAGATCCACAAGCACTGGAAGCGCCTCGGCTACCCGTTCAACTCGCTGGTGCCCTCCTACGCCACCGCGATCGGCGTGTCCGGCGATCGTCCCGCCGCACTCGCCGAATTGATGGGCATCATCCTCAACAACGGCGTGCGTCTGCCGACCTCGCGCATCGAGGAGCTGCACTTTGCCGCCGACACGCCGTACGAGACCATCGTCCGGCGCGGCGGAGTGAAGCCGGAGCAGGTGATGAAGCCCGAGGTCGCCGCGGCGCTGAAGAAAGCGGTGACCGACGTCGTCGAGAACGGCACCGCGCGCCGCGTGAAAGGCGCGTTCAAGCTGAGCGACAAGACCGAGCTCACGGTCGGCGGCAAGACCGGCACCGGCGACAACCGCGTCGAGGTCTTCGGCGCCGGCGGCCATCTCATCAAGTCCAAGGCGGTGAGCCGCACCGCGACGTTCGCCTTCTTCATCGGCGACCGCTGGTTCGGCGTGATCACGGCCTACGTGCCCGGCGCGACCGCGCAGAACTACAACTTCACCAGCGCGCTGCCGGTGCAGATCCTCAAGAACCTCGCGCCCGAGCTCAACCCCTACCTCGATCCGGCGACCGCCAGGGGCTGCGGCATGAACCCCAGCGCCGCCCGCCTCGGTGAGAAGAACCGCAAGCAGGCGGCGAACATCCCGCCGCCCCAGCCCGCGCCCACCGTCGGCGCCTCCGCCGCATCGAACTGACGCGCGCCAGCGCGTCATCCCGGACCTGTGCGCGGCAGCGCACGCGATCCGGGATCCAATTCGACCTTAACTCAGGCATGGCGGGTGCTATCCTCGCTCGTCGATGACGACGGGATAGCAGGAGGCTCGCCATGCAGCGCTACATCGCGGAATTCGTAGGTACCTTCGTCCTCGTCTTCGCGAGCTGCGGCGCGGCGGTCATCGCGGGGGAAGTGATCGGCTTCGTCGGCGTCTCGTTCGCCTTCGGGCTGTCGCTGATGGCGATGATCTACGCGATCGGTCCGATCTCGGGCTGCCACATCAACCCCGCGGTGACGCTCGGCATCATCCTGTGCAAGAAGATGGACGCGAAGTACGCGCCGGGCTACATGCTCGCGCAGGTGCTCGGCGCGATCGCCGGCGCGGCGGTGCTGATGGCGATCGTGCAGGGCGCGCCGGGCGGCTACGACGCGGCGAGCGCCGGATTCGCGGCCAACGGCTACGGCGAATACTCGCCGGGGCGCTACAGCCTCACCGCCGCGCTGATCACCGAGATCGTGCTCACCTTCATCCTCGTCTACACCGTGCTCGCCGCGACCGACCTGCGCGCGCCGGTGGGCTTCGCGGGTGTGGCGATCGGCTTCGTGCTGACCCTGGTCCATCTCGTCGGAATCCCGATCGACAACACCTCGGTCAATCCCGCGCGCAGCATCGGCCCCGCCCTCTTCGTCGGCGGCTGGGCGCTCGAGCAGCTCTGGCTCTTCATCGTCGCACCCTTCGTCGGCGCCACCCTCGCCGCGATCGTCTACCGCACGACCCACACGCCGGGCGAAGTGATCCCGGTGCGCGAAGCCGAGCAGGCGTTGAAGTCCGAGCAGGCGGAACGACTTTCGTAACGCGTGACGCCTGAACCGTAGGCTGCGTGCAAACGCACCGCGCCTTTTAACCGTCATTCCCGACCCGCGATAGCGGAAGCGCCTTTGTCACCGTCATTCCCGACCCGCGACAGCGGAAGGGATCGGGAATCCATTTTGACTTTCTAAGCGACGACCGTCGCGAACGCCACGCCGCGCGATCGGGCACGGCCTTTTCGCCCGACCCAGGCGCCGCTACTGCGCTACGCTGCGTAGCGGTTGGCGCGCACGCGTGCGCGTGCGCGACCCTGCGGTGCTCGCCGAGGGCGGCTCCTGCGGAACCGACGCGACGCAATGTCGCGTCGTCCCGGACCTGTGCGCGACAGCGCACGCGATCCGGGATCCATCTTGACTTTAATTAGGGCAGCCCTCTTGAACCCCGCCCTCGGCTGCGCTCCTCGGACGCCTTCACGGGCTCAAAGCCGCCCGACCGTGCGGCTGCAATCGTGGCACGCGACAACTGTAGAGGAACTGCTGCAAGCGACCCTGAAGAGACATTCACTACGCCTACGCCGACGTCCGGTATTCGGCCGATGCTGCCATTTCACCGTGCGCTGTTCCGGTCGGCAATGCATTGGTTAGCTGCCGTTCAGCCGTGAATCGATTCGAACGGCAGCTTCTCGACCAGGCGGACGCGAACCTTCCGACCCAATATAGTCACTCCGTCCTGCATTCAGTGATACTCGTCGCAGCTGGCAGGTAGCTGTCAGCCGAACCAGGACATGTGCCTGCGGATTACGAATGAACCGACCCGAACATTCGATGTTTTCCGCTTTGGATTCGAATCTGCGGGCGCACTCGGGTTCATAAACGAATACTCAGGGCTCGCCGAGCGCCGGCTCCTATATTGGCTTCGCCGAACCCGAGGCCGCATGTTCCATTCGCGTCGGGAGGGCTCTGATGAAGCTTCAACCACACGATTCGTTCGCAGCCTACGTCGGCATCGATTGGGCCGACAAGAAGCACGACTTCTGCTTGCAGGCATCTGGTTCGAGCCGCAAAGAGGCGGGCGCGCTTATGCACACGCCGGAGGCGATCGCAGACTGGGCGAGCTCATTAAGGAAGCGCTTCCAAGGGCCGATAGCAGTCTGCCTGGAGATTGCGAAGGGTCCGCTGATCAACGCATTGCAGCGATACGACTTCTTCGTGATCTTCCCGCTCAATCCTGCGATGCTCGCTAAATACCGCGAGGCGTTTACGCCCAGCGGTGCTAAGGATGATCCATCCGACGCCGCACTTGCGCTCGAGCTGCTGCTGAGCCACCGCGACAAACTGAAGGTGCTGAAGGTGCAGAGCCCTGCCATGAGAACGCTGGCGCGGCTCGTAGAGGACCGACGGATGCTCGTGGACGATAAGACGAGAATCACCAATCGGCTCGGTAAGACTCTGAAGGAGTACTTCCCTCAAGCACTGCTCTGGTTTGAACATCGAGACACCATGGTGTTCTGCGACTTCCTGTCCCGCTGGCCGACGCTCAAGCACGCGAAGCGCGCGCGGTCAGGAACGCTGCGGTCGTTCTTCCATGACCATAACGTCAGATTCTCGACCGTGATCGACGACCGGATTCGCAGCATACGCGATGCCATGACGCTCACAGATGACGAGGCCGTGATCCAGCCTTGTCAGCTCGTGGCGCAGCTGCTCGTGGCGCAATTGCGCACAACGCTCGACGGCATCAAGCGCCTGGATGACGAAATCACCAGCGTTGCTAAGACACTGCCCGACTACAAGTTGTTCGCCGCACTGCCTGGCGCCGGTCCGATCCTCGGGCCGCGGCTGCTCGCCGCCTTCGGTGAGGAGCGCGGGCGCTATTCAAGCGCGGCTGAGGTTCAGCAGTATGTGGGCGTTGCCCCAGTGGTCGAGCGCAGCGGCAACAAGTGCTGGACACACTGGCGGTTGGCGTGTCCGACATTCCTCCGTCAGACCTTCGTCGAGTGGGCTGGAGCGACGATCCCACGGTCCTTCTGGGCAGCCGCCTATTACCGCCAGCAACTCGCCAAAGGCTGTTCTCACCGCGTCGCCATTCGCGCCTTAGCATACAAATGGATCCGCATTCTCTATCGATGCTGGAAGGACCGCGTCGCGTACGATGAAATCACCTACTTGAACGCGCTGCAGCGACGCGGCTCGCCCCTACTGAAAACTGCTTGACGGACTGGCTCAGGGCGTAAAGCGGATGTTCGCGCGAACGCTGCCGTGACGCGTTTGCTTTTTCCTTTCAGGACTTAGTGTTTCGTGCCAAACCGCTGAAACTGTGCGACGATTTCTGCTTCTTTACAATTTATACAGTCTCGACGACGCTTTAGATCGCGTCGTTTAGGACGTCTACTTGTAATGAGAGCTCAGCATGGCGAAGGCCCCGCGGCTTAAAGGTAATCCGGTGGCATGCCCTATGTGCAACGAGAAGCTTTCCCGTGTGGCTAGCGTGGTTCGAGCGCATTTTGCGGATCGTCACGGAATGCAGCCTACGTTGGCTGACGTGCATCGTCTTATCGCACCGAAGGGCTTCCGTGGCACTCCTTATTCCGAAGGCGTGCCCAAACATCGACGCGAGGTCAGTGGTGGATTACCGACCCTGGGAAAGCGACGATGACCGCTAAATCCGACGTGGCGGAACCCTGCTTCTTGTGCAATGCAAATGCTAGGTGGCAAGAATCGGAAGGTGGCCGGCGACGCCACTATTTGTGTTCCAGTCCGTCTTGTGGGGAATATGAAATCTCGTTGGGGGCGATGGAGCGCTTGAAATTCGACATTGAGTTTAGAAAACGCGCCTCAGCAAAAGCGTCGCGAATCAAAAATCCCGGGTTGATCCTTGAAATTCGAATACATCCGGGCCCCACCAGAACAGTTTCCGCCACAGCGGTGAAACGGCGCCCGTCCCTAGGAGGCACAGCTTGAGCTGTAACTCAGGTTGCAGCGGACGTCGGTTAGAGTTACGCGCTTCCTGTCGCCGCTGAACATGACTTTGGGCGTTACACGAAGGCATGCGACTATGCAACTCAGGGAGGATCGATGGCTGACCTAGCCGACAAAGTAAAAGAACTCGCTGCGATTGCTGCGCTCGTTCCGGAGAATCTGCAGGCGATATGTTTTGAGGTCCTTCTCAAAGACCACCTATCATCAGGTGCTAGCGGAACGCGGCCGTCGAATGAGGCGAAGGGGCAAGCCGCTGGAGCAGCTACCGTCGAACCAGTCGTGCCAGCGGCCAGTTTCGAGGAAGTAGCCAAGACACAGGCCGATTTGACCCTAGCGGACCTTCATGTGAAGGCGCGCAAATTCCTAGAAAAATACGGACTTTCGATCGCTGAGATCAATAATCTCTTCTACAAGGAAGGCACGGAGATCAAACCCTTGTATGAAGACCTCAAGACGACGCGGATGTCGGAGGCACAGATTCGCGTTACGCTTTTTCAGGCCCTGCGGCGGGGACTGTCCGATGGCGAGTTCACCGCCCAAATCGAGAATGTTCGAGCGGAATGTCGGGATCGCAAGGCGTTAGACGGCGCGAACTTCGCTGCCAACTACAAGAACAACAATTCGCTGTTTGATTTTGACAAATACGATAAGGACACCAAGATCCTCCGATTATCGGAGGATGGGAGGAAAGAGCTAGCGCAGCTCATTAAAGAACTACAGTAGTTACCGTGGAACAAGAGCTGACGCAACTGCTCGACGACCTTAAGGGCCTTCGCAAACTTGCGAAGGCTGAGAGAGTCGCGCAAATCGGGAAAAAAGCAATTCGAAACCGAGCCAACGACCTGGGTTCTCGGTGGCATCGCAATCTTCGTCCGAAACTGCAGTCAGCGATCCCAGCTGAGATTTGCGATCGTTACGACGCGGCGTTCACCCGGCTGATCAAACTCAGCGGGCCATATAACCTCCGTGCGAGTTATCTCGAGACGCTGAACTCGCTCATCACACCGTTTCGAGATGATCTTATTATCCCCGCCAAACAAGGCGCGCTTTCAGCTCCAAATCCAAGTGCGTTCGATAGCTTCTTTGCTGCGCTCGTGAATCCGGAAGAGAGCGACTATTTGAAGGAAGCGATCGCATGTGCAAGAGCGGGATACTTTCGTGCTGCGACTGTCCTGGGCTGGAGTGCGGCTGTCGATCGAGTTCACCGCAAGGTAGAAGCGCTCGGCTTCCGGCAGTTCAACGTTGCCTCTGCTCAGATGGCAAGTCAGCAGGCAGGACGGTATAAGAGGTTCAACCAAGTCCAGAACGTTAACAGCATCAGTGAAATGCGAGAAGTATTCGACACCATTGTGTTATGGATCATTGAAGGCATGGGGCTCATCGACTCCAATCAGCACACTCGCCTTAGAAGCTGCTTCGACATGAGGTGTCAGTGTGCGCATCCGGGAGATGCGCCCATCACGCAATTCAATCTATTATCTTTCTTCTCCGATCTCGACCAGATCATTTTCAGTAATTCCAAGTTCAAACTCTGAGACAACGGATTTCTTGGGATTTGACGACGCTGGGGAAGCTGAGGTGGTGAAGTGAAGGAAGAAGCCACAACAACAGATCCGACGCGTGGCCACAACACGTTCGAGGAATTTGCGGCGTCATTACCAGACGTATCACGTGATCAAGCCGAGGCGGTTTGGGAATTTTTCCGTTGACCGCAAGGTACCACAGCAGTCATGCACCCGGCCTCGGTAAATGCGAGCGCTAAGAAGCGTACCGGTAGTCGCTGGATGGCCGTCGCGGCTATTGCCGCGTGGATCGTCGTGGGGCTAGTCGCGAGCGTACAAAAGACACTTGCCGCGCTTCTTGGCATTGTCGCCTACGGCGTGTCAATCCACGCTGTTTACGAATACTCCAGAAGCCATTGCTCTAGTACAGCACGTGAGATCCCGACAAGAGTGTCGATCGTAATCGCGTTGTGGCTTGCTCTACATTTTTTACCGTTTGAGCTGCGCGAACGCGCGTTGCTGAGACTGTATAACCATGCCGAGACCCACGGCTGGTTTGTCGCTGTTATGTTCGCATGGGGTATTATTTGCATCGCCTTATTTCTCGACAAGACCAAAAACGCACGCGCAAAAGCAACTTCGCTGATTTTTGTTCCGCTCGTGTGTTTTCTTGCCTTCGGCGTAATCCACGGCGCTCTGCCTGAAGGCTCTGGTCCCTTCTACTTTCTTGGCGGCATTCTGGTCGCTTACGTGGCGGTATTTATCTCGAGTCACCTCGCGGAAGAACTCGAGGCGCGTTTTGTGCGTAAGCCCCCTTCTAGCGAGGATCCGACGTGACGTCCAACGATTCGTCCGGGCGGAGCGCCCGGCAGCGTTGCTGCCGCGCGCCCTCCTCGGCTCGCTCCTCGGCGCCCGCTCAACGTGATCGCTAGCGCCAGCGGAACATCCGCTTCTGGCCGGGAGCACGCGCTCGACCGCGTGCCAGAAAGCGGCCGCACGTCTTGATCGATGCGGCCGCCCCCGCAAGCCAGGTTAGATTTCGGTTTGCCCGGAAATCTTAAGCGCGTCGTCGACCTCGACTCCGAGATATCGGACAGTGCTCTCCAACTTCGTATGACCAAGCAACATGTTAACCAAAGGTAATTGGCGTAACGGCCTCGCTCCCATGGCTGGAATCAACGGCACGAAACAAACCGCACACGCCACGGGAGCCGGTGATCGCGAAGGGCGGCTTAGGGTCGGAAGTTCGGGTTCGCCTCATCGAGAAGCTTCCGTTCCGAATCGGTTGCACGGCTGACCGGCAGGTAACCAGTTCATTCCAGACCGGAACGACGCGCGGTGGAACGGCGGCACTGGCCGAGGAGCAGTCATTGCCGCAAGCGACGTTAACCGTCCGAAGTTGGCCGACAGCGGCACCTGCAAGTTTGTGCGATCGCTTTTCTCCCCCAGCACAAGCGACGGGTCGGGCACGGGCTTTGAGCCCGTGAAGGCGTCCGAGGAGCGCAGACGAGGGCGGGAATTCGACGAGGACTGTCGAGCTTCCCCGGTGGTTACAAGCGCGATGCTCTCACCGAGTTGATGGGCGGTTGATCGATAGTCGAGCCGGTGCGCGAGTTCCGCAGGAGCCGCCCTCGGCGAGCACCGCAGGGTCGCGCACGCGCATGCGTGCGCGCCAACCGCTACGCAGCGCAGCGCAGTAGCGGCGCCTGGGTCGGGCGAGAAGGCCGTGCGCGACTCGGCGCGAGGGTGTGATGATTACGGGTCACTTCAAGGCGGCGTTCACCCTTCGACTTCGGCCCCTTCGGCCTACGCTCAGGGCGAACGGTTGGCGATGCTTCGTCAGCCGGTACTTTGCATCGCCGCCGCGATCCCCATGATCGACAGCAGCATCGCGTCCTGCCACACAGCGTCAGGCTCGGCTTCCGTGTCGAGGCGCTCGAGCAGCGCGACCTGCAACATCGACAGCGGGCGCAGCGCGGGATTGCGCAGCGCGACGGTCTGACGCACGACCGGCGCGTGGCCGAGGAGCTCGTCCTGCTCGGTGATGCGCAGCACCCATACTCTCGACAGCGCGTGCTCGGCGGCGAGCGTGTCGTGGATGCGCTCGCCGAGCTCGCGCGGCTCGACGCGCGCGGCATACCATGTGGCGGTGTCGATGTCGGCGCGCAGCAGCTCGAGCTGGGCGTTGTTGACCACCATCCTGAAGAACAGCCACTCGCGGTACATGCCGGCGAGCAGCTCGACGTTGCCCGGGCTGTCTTCGGCGAACGCCTGTAAAGCGCTCCCGAGGCCGTACCAGCCGGGCACGACATAGCGGCTCTGCACCCACGCGAACACCCAGGGAATCGCGCGCAGCGCTTCTACGCTGGTGAGCTTGCGCGAGCGCGACGCGGGGCGCGAGGCGATCGGCAGGCGGCTGATGTACTTGATCGGCGTCGCCTGAGCGTAGAACTCCCAGAACTGCGGATCGTCGTGCACCAGCGCGCGATAGACCTCGAGCGAGCGCGCCGCCATCTTCTGCAGCGCATCCAGCCATTCGGGCTTCACGTCGGGTTGCGACGTGTGCTCGCTCGCCGCGAGCAGCGCCGCGCTGACGATCTGCTCCATGTGACGATGGCCGAGCGGCGGCACGCCGTAGCGGAACGAGATGACCTCGCCCTGCTCGGTGAAGCGTATGCGCCCGTCGAAGCTGCCGGGCGGCTGCGACAGGATGGCGCGGTTCGCGCGTCCGCCGCCGCGCCCCACCGTGCCGCCGCGGCCGTGGAAGAAGCGCACCGCTACACCGGCATCGGCGCACGCGCGCGCGAGCCTCGCCTGCGTGTCGTAGAGCGTGAGGTTCGCCGCGAGGAAGCCGCCGTCCTTGCTGCTGTCGGAGTAGCCGAGCATGATCTCCTGGAACGTCCCGCGCGCTGCGAGGTGCAGCCGATACGCGGGCTCCTCGAACAGCTCGCGCACGAGCTTCTCGCAGCCTTTGAGGTCGTCGATCGTCTCGAACAGGGGCACGACGTCGATATCGCTCGTCAGCAGCGGCCCGCTCTCCTCCGCTTTCCAGCGCACGAGGCCCGCTTCCTTCGCCAACAGCACCACTTCGAGGATGTCGGAGACGCCGTGCGTCATGCTGATGATGTAGGTGTCGACCGAGTCGGCGGAGAGATGGCGCTGCGCTTCGCGCACCACGCGGAAGACGTCGAGGACGCTCCTCACCTGATCGGACAGCGCCTGCTCGGGCGCGAGCAGCGGTCGCGGATTGCGGATCTCGCGCGAGAGCAGGCGGACCTTCTCGTCCTCGGGCATCTCCTCGTAGCTCGCGCCCGGCCCGATCAGCCCCGCGGCGCGCAGCATCTCCTCGAGCGCCGCGGAGTGCTCCTCGCTGTGCTGGCGGATGTCGAGCGCCGCGAGCTGGAAGCCGAAGCTCATCACCTGCGAGACCAGGCGCGCGAGCGGTCCTGCGTCCGCGAGCACCGCACCGCGGTTCTCGCGCAGGCTTCTCCGGATGAGCTGCAAGTCGTCGAGCAGCGCGCGCTCGGTCGCATACGCGGCAGCCGGCGGCACCGCGTTCGCGCGCGCGGCGTGCATGTCGGACAGCGTGTCGAGCCGCTCTACGGTCGCGATCAGCCGCGCGCCGACGTAGACGAGCTTCAGCGCGTACGGCTCCAAGCGATAGCGGCGCAGCTCTGCGGCGGTGAGCGGTACGAGGTGTCCGTCGGCTTCCAGCGATTGCAGCAGCTCGTCGCTCGCCGCGACCAGCCGCGTGCTCTGGGTAAGGTCGCGGCGCAGCGCCTCGACCTCGCCGATGTAGTGCCGCAGGATACGCGCCTTGTGACGCCGCAGCGTCTCCCACGTGATCGCCGCGGTGACGTTGGGATTGCCGTCGCGGTCGCCGCCGACCCACGAGCGATAGCGCACGAAGCGGCCGATGCGGAAAGCCTCGCCGGGATACGCGTGCGCGAGCGCGGTGCGCAGGTCCTCGTGCAGCCACGCGACGATGTCGAAGATCGACTTTTCGAAAAAATAGAGCGTGTTGGTCGCCTCGTCGACGACGGTGAGCTGCGAAGCCCGCAGCTCGTCGGTCTGCCATAACAGGGTCAGCTCGCGCGCGAGCTCGCGCTCGGCCGACGCGTGGGCAGCGAGCGGCGCGTCGAGGCGCGGCGCGTCGCGCGGCAGGGCGCGCTCGACCAGCGCGTCGCCGATGCTCTGCAGCTTGTCGAGCACCGAGCGGCGGCGCGCCTCGGTCGGGTGCGCGGTCAGCGTGGGACAGACGTCGAGCCGGTCGATGAGCGCCTGCATCTGGGGCGCCGATACGCCGGCGCCGCGCAGCGTATCGACCGCGTCGGCGATCGACTCGGTCCTCGGAGCAGCGCCGCCGCGCACCTGGCGCTCGCAGTTCACGCGCACGATCTCCTTCTGCTCCGCGGTGTTCATGAGCTGGAAGAGCAGCGTGAAGGCGCGGATCACGCGCTGGAGCAATCGCGGGTCGCCGAGCTCGGGCATGCGCTGCAAAAGCGTGCGCGGATCGCTCGCGGTGTCGGCGTACAGCCGGCGCGCGAGATCGAGCACCGCGGTCTCGTCCTGCTCGGACAGCACCTGCCCGAGCAGGGCGTCCACGAGCGCGATGTCTTCGGACAGCGGGCCCGAGAGCGCGTGACGCTGCGGCTGGAGATCGAGGAAGCCCGGGTTCAAGCTTTTTCCTTGTGGCGTGAGCGCGTAGCCGGGTGCGGCAATGCAATACCCGTGCTCACCCGCGTGCGCTATATTGCGCCCGGTTCATGACGGGAGAAATCATGGAGGCCGCCCAAACCGCAACGACCGGAAAGCGCGCGTGGGCCTTGCTGGCCGCGCTGGTGGTGCCGCTCCTCGCGCTGCCGCTGCTGCCGCCGGTCGCGCAGGACCCGCACTATCACGCTTTCGCCGACGGCCGCACCGCCTGGGGCATCGCCAACTTCCAGAACGTCGCTTCGAACGTGGGCTTCCTGCTCGTCGGCAGCGTGGGGCTCCACTTCTGCGTTCGGCGCTGCCGCGACCTGTCGTGGGTCGTGTTCTTCGCCGCCGTCGTCCTGGTCACCTTCGGTTCGGCCTACTACCACCTGCTGCCGGGCGACGACCGGCTCGTATGGGACCGCCTGCCGATCACGGTCGCGCTCATGGCGCTGTTCACCGCGCTGATGAAAGAGCACCTGACGGTGCGGCGCGAGGGCTGGCTGCTCGCCGTCTCCATCGCGACCGGCGTCGCGAGCATCGCGTGGTGGCGCATCACCGGGGATCTCAAGCTCTACGTCTGGGTGCAGGCCGCGCCGTTCCTCGCGATCGCGGTGCTGCTCGCGCTCTACCGCGGCCGCTTTACCGGCCGCTACTGGCTCGCATACGGGCTGCTCTTCTACGCGCTCGCCAAGGTCGTCGAGTTCAGCGACGCGCGCATCTACGCGATGACCTCCGAAGCGACGAGCGGCCACGCGCTGAAGCACCTGCTCGCGGCGCTCGCACCGCTGTGCGTCTACTGGATGCTCAAGACCCGCGTGCCGTCGGAACGGCGGACGCCGGCGCCCGCCGCATGAGCGGCGCATCGCTGCGCACGCGCCGCCGTCGATTCCTGCTCTCCGCCGCCGCCCTGGCGGCCTGGCCGCGGCTGGCACGCACCGCCGAAGCGCACACCGTCAACGACGTCTCGCAGCTCAATCCGGTTCGGGTCGCCGGCGAGCGGCGGCCGCGCTCCACCGAGGACGTGCAGGAGATCGTGCGCGGCTCGCGCGGTCCGATCAGCATCGGCGGCGCGCGCTACAGCATGGGCGGGCAGATCGCCGAGCCGCGCTCCGTGCACGTCGACACGCGCGCGATGAACGCGGTGCTGCGCCTCGATGCGCAGACACGAGTGATCCGCGTGCAGGCCGGCGCGACGTGGCGCGACGTGCAGGACGTCATCGATCCTCTCGGACTGTCGGTGCGGATCATGCAGAGCTACAGCAACTTCACCGTGGGCGGCTCGATCGGCGTCAACTGCCACGGGCGTTACGTCGGGCGAGGTCCGCTCGTCAACGCACTGCGCTCGCTGCGCGTGGTCACCGCCCGCGGCGAAGCGATCGAGGCGAGCCGCGGGTCGAACGCCGATCTCTTCCGGGCGGTGGTCGGCGGCTATGGCGGCCTGGGCATCGTGACCGAAGCGGAGCTCGATCTCGGCTCCAACCTGCGCATCGGGAAGATCGTGCGCGACGTGCCGCTGGACGATTATCCCGCCTGGTTTCACAGCGAGGTCGCGGCCAACCCGCACGCGGTCCTGCACAACGCCGATCTCGTCCCGCCGCGGTTCGCGACGCCGCGCGCGATCACGTGGGTGCGCAGCGACAAGCCGCTGACGCGCGAAGAACGGCTCGTGCCGCGCGGGCTCCCGTACGAGCACGAGCAAAACGCCATCTGGGCGATCACCGAGTTGCCGGGCGGCGGCTTCCTGCGTCACGCCGAAGCGCAGCGCGCGCGGCGCGAGCCCGCCGTCGTGTGGCAGAACTACGAGGCGAGCCTGGACACCGCGTCCCTGGAGCCGCGATCCCGCCGCTTCTCCACCTATCTGTTGCAGGAGTACTTCATCCCGGTCGAGCGCTTCACGGCTTTCGCCCGCGTGCTGGCGCACGTGCTTGCGGCGGCGAACGTGCAGGCGCTCAACGTTTCGATCCGCCATTCACCCGCGGACACGGTCTCGCTGCTGCGTTGGGCGCCGGGCGAGGTGTTCTCGTTCGTCCTCTATTACAAGCAGGCGACGACACGCAGCGCCGATCTCGACGCCGAACGCTGGACGCAGGCGCTCGTCTCGGCGGCGCTGCAGAACGGCGGGCGCCATTACCTGCCGTACCGCCTCCATGCGACGCGCGAGCAGTTCGCCCGCGCCTATCCCGAGCACCGCACCTTCGCGCGAATCAAGGCCGAGTACGATCCGCAGCGGCGATTCCGCAACCTGCTGTGGGACAAATACCTGCCGCGGTGATTCAGATCGCCGCGCTCTGCCTCAGCACGGCGATCTCGTCGGCGCC
Source organism: Burkholderiales bacterium (assembly GCA_036262035.1). Classification (NCBI taxonomy): domain Bacteria; kingdom Pseudomonadati; phylum Pseudomonadota; class Betaproteobacteria; order Burkholderiales; species Burkholderiales bacterium. Next base: position 149,380 of record DATAJS010000018.1, read on the forward strand.
GTAGCCGAGGCCCCGCAGGATGACGTCGGTGTGCTCGCCGACCCTCGGGATCGGGTCCATGCGCGCTTCCACCCCTTCGAGCGTCGCGGCCGGCAGCGGGGCCGGAATCGGGCCGGCGGGCGTATCCACTTCGCGCCAGCGCTGGCGCGCTTGCAATTGCGGGTGGTTCCAGACCTCTTCGGGAGCGTTGAGCTTCGCGTTGGCGATACCCGCCGCGTCGAGCCGCGCCACGACCTCGTCTGCGCTGAGGTCGGCGAACACGCCTTCGATCAGCGCGATGACCTCCGCGCGCGCCGCATTGCGCTTGGTGTTGTTGTCGTAACGCGCATCGGCGCCGAGCGCAGGTTGCTTCAGCACGCCGGCGCAGAACGATGCCCATTCGCGCTCGTTCTGGATGCCGAACATGACGAACGTGCCGTCGCCGGCGCGAAAGCGCCCGTAGGGCACGATGGTCGCGTGGTCGGTGCCCGCGCGTTTGGGCGCCTGTCCGCCGAAGTGGGTGTAGTACAGCGGATGCCCCATCCATTCGACCATCGCGTCGAACATCGTCACTTCGATGCGCCGACCCTTGCCGGTGCGCTCGCGGTCGTAGAGCGCGGCGAGGATGGCCGCATAAGCGTGCAGGCCGGTGCCGATGTCGGTGATGGAGATGCCGACCTTGGCCGGCGCGTCCTCGGTGCCGGTCAGCGAGAGCACGCCCGCTTCGCTCTGCACCAGGAGGTCGTACGCCTTCTTCTGCGCGTACGGGCCGCTGTCGCCATAACCCGAGATGTCGCACATGACGAGCCGCGGATGCTTCGGCAGCAGCGCGTCGGCGGAGAGGCCGAGCCGCTTCGCGGCGCCGGGTGCAAGGTTCTGTATGAACACGTCCGCGGATCCGATCAACCGCGACAGGATCTCGGCCGCGCGAGGATGCTTCACGTCGAGCGTCAGGCTCTCCTTGGAACGGTTGAGCCAGACGAAGTATGCCGACTGTCCTCTCACGGTCTCGTCGTAGCCGCGCGCGAAATCGCCCGCGCCGGGGCGCTCGATCTTGATCACGCGCGCGCCGAGATCGGCAAGCTGCCGCGAAGCGAACGGCGCAGCGACGGCCTGCTCGAGCGAGACGACGGTTAAGCCGGAGAGTGGAAGCATGCTTGGATAACGTCAAAAAGCTATTTAACCGCAGAGGACGCAGAGGACGCGGAGGAATGATGCAGACGCGAATCGTCGATGCATCGCGCGCAAAACCAACACGGCTCCGACTGACACGACGCTGCAAAGCTCACCGACCGCCGACGTTTTTCCTCTGCGTCCTCTGCGTCCTCTGCGGTTCAAGCGCCTTTTTAGAAGGATCGAGGCATGCCCAACACGTGCTCGCCGACGTAGGAGAGGATCAGGTTGGTGGAGATCGGCGCGACCTGGTAGAGCCTTGTTTCGCGGAACTTGCGCTCCACGTCGTATTCCGCCGCGAAGCCGAAGCCGCCGTGGGTCTGCAGGCACGCGTTCGCCGCTTCCCACGACGCGTCCGCGCCCAGCAGCTTGGCCATGTTCGCTTCCGCGCCGCAGGGCTTGTGCGCGTCGAACAGCGCCGCGGCCTTGAAGCGCATCAGGTTGGCGGCCTCGACGCTGCAATAGGCGCGCGCGATCGGGAACTGGATGCCCTGGTTCTTCCCGATCGGCCGGTCGAACACCACGCGCTCGCTCGCGTAGGTGCGTGCGCGGTCGATGAACCAGTAGCCGTCGCCGATGCACTCGGCGGCGATCAGGATGCGCTCGGCGTTCAGCCCGTCGAGGATGTACTTGAAGCCCCGCCCTTCCTCGCCGATCAGGTTCTCCACGGGCACCTCGAGGTTGTCCATGAAGATCTGGTTGGTCTCGTGGTTGACCATGTTGCGGATCGGCTTGATGTCGAGCGCCTTGCCCGCCTGCTTCACGTCGACGATGAAGATCGACATGCCTTCGGACTTCCTCGCCACCTGCTCCAGCGGCGTGGTGCGCGCGAGCACGATCATGAGATCCGAATGCTGGAGGCGCGACGTCCACACTTTCTGCCCGTTGATGACGTAGCGGTCGCCTTTGCGCACGGCCACCGTCTTGATCTTGCTCGTGTCGGTGCCGGCGGTCGGCTCGGTCACCGCCATCGACTGCAGGCGCAGCTCGCCGGTCGCGATCTTCGGCAGGTAAGCCTTCTTCTGCGCCGCGGAGCCGTGACGCAGCACCGTGCCCATGTTGTACATCTGGCCGTGCACCGTCCCGGCGTTCGCGCCCGAGCGGTTGATCTCTTCCATGATCACCGACGCCTGCGCGAGCGTGAGGCCGGACCCGCCGTACTCCTCGGGGATCAGCGCCGAGAGCCATCCGGCCCCGGTGAGCGCGTCGACGAACGCTTCGGGATAGCCGCGCTCTTCGTCGATCTTCTGCCAGTACGCGCTGTCGAACTGCGCGCACAGCGCGCGCACGCCTTCGCGGATCTCGCGATGCGGATCGTCGGGAGTATCGAGAGGTTTCATGATGCCGCGGGGGATGTTGCAGGGCCCGTCAGCATATAGATGGCCGCCCGCGCGGGCAATCCCGGGCGGGCGGCGCGGATCAGCCGATTCCCAGCATCGAGGCAGCCTTCTCGATGAGGTCGACGTCGTAGTTCACGAGATCTTCGTACGTCGGCGCGTGGAATTCGTCGGCCTCGACGCCGAAATCCTCGGGGACTTCGCCCGCGTGCGCCAGACCGCGCACGGAGCGGCGGATCGTCACGCCCAGGTCGCTGTCGTCCTGCCGCAGCGGGGGATAAGCATTCTCCTTGGACGCGAGCCGCTGGATCTTCGAGTATGTCCAACGGTTGCTCCCGCCCCCCGCAGTCGTCGGAGACGTGCCGAGAATCCTGCCGACGCCCGCGTCCTGGAAGCCCGCCGCGAAAAGATCGCTGGCGCTGTAGCTCAGGGCATTCACGATGAGCACGACGGGTTGCTCGTCACGCCGGCGAAAGCGTTTGAACGGCAGGTTCTCCATCTTGAGCAGCGGCGCGGAGTACGGTTCCCCTGCCGGCAGTCCTTGATCGATCGATCGCACCCAGCGCAGGAGCGTGTCGTCCGAATCCTTGGCGTCGCGTTCGCACAGCGCAAGGTTGGCCGGCGTATTGCGGAACTGGAACAGGGACCGCTCGACCGGTTTGCGAGTCAGCGCGCGAAGCAGGACCTCGTGGTTTTCGACCTTGCCGCCGTTGTTGTCCCGGATGTCGATGATGAGCGGCAGACCGGCGAGCTCTTTCCGAAGCAGCCGCACGAACGCGGACCCGAGCGAAGGACGATGCAGGTCGTCGCCGAAGTCGAGGATGCCGATGTAGCCGAATTCGCGCTCGCCGCGGCGGTAACGGCGCGCGGCCAGAAGCGGTGCGATGTCCTTTTCGATGGCGAGGCTCGTGAAGCTTCCCCAAGGCAGCTTCACCTCGTTGCCGATTTCGCCGGAATCGACCTCGGGCCGCTCGTCGAGATCTCCGACCTGCCACGTGAACTCGTGCGAGCGGGATGCCTTACCTTGCGCACGATACTCGATGACCGTCGTCATGCTTTCCGGTGGGAAATCCTGGTCCAGCCAGCGCAGCGACGCCTTCGTCACCGCGGAAAGGCGGCGAGCATCGGCATTCCCGTAGCGCTGCCATTCGGCGAGCTTCGCGATATGCGCCTGTACCGGCTTGCGGTCCACCGTCATTATTTCGGCGCCCGCCGAAAATTCCGGCACTTCGAGTCCCTGCTCGATCCCGGTGACTATATAACGGCGTGCGTGCTCATCGCCGATCTCGGCCATATCGAAAGGCAGCCACATCCCGCGAGGCTTCCATTCTGCGGGCAGCACGTACTTCGTGTGCTGGTCGCGCAAAGCGCAGAAGATGTGAAGCATCTCGGTGTGAAACCCGTAATCGGGCGCCTTGGACCACTTGGAATCCAGTTCGTCGCGCATGCGCTTCAACCGGGCGACGGCGCAGGGGCGGTGAAGCGCCTCTTTACGATACAGGTGCACGTAATGCTCTTCGAGCAGGCGAAGCAGCGCCGTGACGATGTCGTGGCGGTCCTTGTCGGAGAGCGGAGCGTCGCTTTCAGACACGGCTTCGAGCGCCTCGGCGACCGAGGCTTCGGGTCGCTTCGGTCTTACGCGCCTCGCGCTCGCTCCCGGATAGAGCCGTTTTTCCAGTGATGCCATCGCGTTCCCCCTGTGTCCAGAGCGGGCGTCGACGCGCCCTATCTCAATCCGCGCACCTCGTACGCCGCCTGCGGCCGCTGGAATCCCTTCAACGGGAGCTCGCCGATCGGCGTCGCATCGACGAGGTGCTCGACGGCGGCCATGACCCGCTGCGACACGAGCGTCTGGGCGGCTTTGGCGTGCGCGCACAACCGCGCCGCGAGGCTGCACACCGCTCCTACCGCGCCGTAGTCCAGCCGCCCCTCGAAGCCGATGGCGCCCAGCGTCGCGTAGCCCTGCGCGATGCCGATGCCCATGTCCAGGCTGTAGCCTCGTTTGCGCCACTTGTCCGCCACGCCCCTGAACTCGCGCTGCATGTCGAGCGCCATGCGCACCGCGTGCTCCGCCGGCGCCGGCACCGGCAGCGGATCGTTGAAGAAGATCATGATCGAGTCGCCGGCGAAGCGCTCGAGCGTGCCGCGGTACTCCGTGATGTAACGGCCCATGGCGGCGTGGTAGTCGCGCAGCGCGCTCATGACTTCCCCGGGATCGGCGGTATCGGTGAACTCGGTATAACCGCGCAGATCGAGGAACACGACCGCGATCTCGCTGCGATGGCTGCGCAGGGGATCTGCGGCGTCCCCGCTGATGATGAGGTCGGCCACCTGCGGCGAGAAGAAGCGCTTCAGGCGCGACAGGCGTTCGAGCTCCGCGATGCCTTCCGCGACTCGTCGTTCGAGGGTGCGGTTCCAGTCGGCGAGCTGCTCGCTCTGGCGCTGCACCTCGTCGTGCAGCGACTTGATGCGCACCAGCGAGCGGACCCGCGCCAGGAGCTCGGGGGTGTTGATGGGCTTGGTGAGGAAATCGTCGGCGCCCGCTTCGAGGCCGTTGATCCGCTCCGCCGGATCGAGCGCGGTGACCATGACGATCGGAAGCAGACGATGGGCCGGATCGGCGCGAACGATCCTGCACACTTCATAGCCGCTCATGTCGGGCATCATGACGTCGAGCAGCACGAGATCGGGAGCCTCGCGCCGTATCGCGTCCAGCGCCCCGGCACCGCAATCGGCGGTGCGCACGTCGTATCCCTTCACCGTCAGGATGTCGGCGAGCAGCTTGACGTTCCTGGGCACGTCGTCGACGACGAGCACGCGCGGCATGGCCTCTAGCGTCCTTCGGCTGCGGCGGTGAACCGCTCGACGGTCTCCACGAAGCCGCGAATGTCTATGGGTTTGGTGATGTATGCGTCGAAACCGGACTCGAGGATTTTCTGGCGGTCGTCCGGCATGGCGGACGCCGAAACCGCGAGGACCGGGATGTCCCGCGTGCGCGGGTCGGCGCGCAGCTTCAGGAGCGCCGTGATGCCGTCGAAGTCCGGAAGCTGTATGTCCATCAGCACGAGCATCGGCAGCTCGGATTGCGCGAGGCGCACGCCTTCGCCGGCGGTCATCGCCTCGATCGTTCGATAGCCCTTGAACTGCAGAACGTCGCGCACGAGCTTCAGGTTCTTTTCGTTGTCCTCGACGATCAGTATCGGCTTCATGCGGGCTCGCCGGTCACCGCGGGAAACGTGCAGACGAAGGTCGAGCCCCGCCCGATCTCGCTGCGCACGTCGATCCTGCCGCCGTGCAGCTCGACGAACTTTCTGGCGAGAGGCAGTCCGAGGCCCGTTCCTTCTTCCCTGCCCGGGCCGGCAACCTGGCGAAACTCATCGAAAATCACTTCCTGGTCCCCCTTGGCTATTCCCACTCCGGTGTCCGAGACGGCGATCTCGAGGACGTCGCCGACCTGCGCGGCGCGCACCGTGACCTCGCCGCCCGCCGGCGTGAACTTGATTGCGTTGGACAGCAGGTTGAGCATGACCTGCTTCAACTTGCGCTCGTCGGCGATCCAGCTTCCGAGATCCTCAGGCTCTTCGAGCGCGAGCGCGACGCCCTTGCTGTTCGCGCGCTCGCGCACCAGGCTCACCGCGTTCTGCAGGGCGTCGGGCACGTCGACCGTCGAGAGCTCGAGCTCCATGTGTCCCGCCTCGATCTTGGCGAGGTTCAGGATGTCGTTGATGAGCGAGAGCAGATGCCGGCCCGAGCCGTGGATGTCCTCGACGTACTCGGCCTGTTTGTCGTTGAGCTCGCCGAACATGCGCTCGCGAAGCACGTCGGAGAAACCGATGATGGCATTCAGGGGCGTGCGCAGCTCGTGCGAGACGTTCGCCAGGAACCGCGACTTGTGGAGGTTCGCGCGTTCCAGAGCGTGGGTTTTCTTCTTGCTTTCGTCGAGCAGGCGCACGTTCTGGATCGCGATGCCCGCCTGGTCGGCGAACGTGGCGACGAGATCCACCTGCTTGTCGGTGAAGCGCTTCTTCTCCGCGTTCAGCACCACGATCACGCCGATGGGATCGCGATCCTTGAGGATCGGCACGGCCAGCACGGTGGAGAAGCCCGCCTGCGGCCACAGATAATCCGGCTCGGCGGATACGTCGACGATCTGGGCGGGGTGTCCCGTCACGATCGCGCGTCCGGTGGCGGAGTTCGGCCCGGGTGCGATCTCCGAAATCATGGACGACATGAGATCGTGCAGGCCGGGGTGGCTGCTATAGGCCGTCTGCAGCTTGAACGCCCGCTCCGAATGGCGTAGGTAAAGCGCGCCGGCATCGGCGTGAGCGAGCGCGGCGGCGCACTGGATCAGCTCGTCGAGCAGCACGTCGAGATCGAAGCTCGAGCGGCTGATCTTCTTCAGCACCTCGCTGGTGGCGGTCTGCTGCTCGAGCGCTTCGGCCAGATCGCGCGTACGTTCCGCGACCTTGCGCTCGAGGCCCGAGTACGATTCGTTGAGCTGTCGCGCCATGACGTTGAACTCGCGCGCGAGCGCTTCGAGCTCGTCGCCGGTGCGCACGTCGAGGCGCTGGTCGAGGTGGCCGGCGGCGATGCGCCCGGCGCCGGCCTGTATGGTCCGGATCGGCATCACCATGTGGCGCGCGAGAGCCACGCTGAACAGGACCGCGACGGCGAGTCCGGCCAGGAGGAGAAACAGCGTGCGCGCGAGCGACGCCTTTATCGGAGCCATGGCGTCCGACAGCGGCTGCTCGACGAACACGCGCCAGCCGAGCCGCTTGACCGCCGCATTCGCGACGAGGACGTCATGTCCTTTTTCGTTGCGCGCGACCCGTCCCGGCAACGCCTCGTCCACGCCTCCCAGAGCCTCCATAACGTACGAGACCTTTTGCGCCTTCCGCTTCAATACCCTGCTGATGTCGGCGTCGGCGATCAGCTCGCCGCCGCCGTCGACGACGTAGATCCGGGTTTTGTCGGTTCGCTCGATGTCCGAGAAGCTGGTCGCGAGATCGCTGAGGTCGACCTGGCCGATGATCGCGTCTTCAGGGTTCGTCCTGATCGAGATGCTCAGGTACGGCACGCGATCCTTCCTGAAGTAGAACCAGTCCGATTCGCGCGTGCGCGTAGCGGCGTAGCCGCGCCTTTCCTCTTCGTTGAGCTCGACCGGAGGCTCCCTGGCGCCGAGGACGAAGCTGCAACCTCTTTTGAAATCGTTGATGCCGGAAAAGCGAAGAAGCAGGCAGCCCGAATTATGGACGGCGGAGATCTCGGTGATGATCTCGCGCATCGGGGCCCTGATGCGCTCGAACTGCGTGCGCCGCTCGTCTTCCGACGCGACGAATTGCGCCCATTTGATCTGCTGCTCGATCCGCTGCAGGTAGGCTTCCACACGGGCGGCCGCCACCATCGCCTTTTCGCGCTGCAGGTTCAATCGCGCGGCCTTGCTCTCCTCGTAGGTGAAATACAGGCCGACGAGGCCGCTGACGAGCAGCACCGAGCTGACGAGCGCGACGAGATAGGCGATGTACTTCTGCAGCAGAGACCGCTCTTTGACGGCGCCGGGAGCGGACGCGCCGTCGGTCTTTGCACCGGCGTCGAATCGCGGCGATTCCACGGAACCGAGTGTCGCGATGGTCTTCAATTTTTCTTTAGCGCATCCCGTGCATGTCCGCGCGGCGGACCGGTGACGTCAGATTAGTGCGGATATGGAACGCCGTATGTGCAAAAACGCACCCGGCGGGCGCCGCGCCGGCTGCGGAGCCGCTCAGGCGTCGCGCCGCCCCTCGCTGATGAGGCGCTCCAGCCGCTGCACGTCCGGCACGACGAGCGTTTTGCCGCTGCGCTCCAAAAGACCCTGTTTGACCATGGCGGTGATCTCGCGCGTCACCTGCTCGCGGTAGGTCGCGACTTTGCTGGCCATGTCCGCGTGTTTGGGCGCCGGATCGATCCGGGCGCTGTTTCCGTCGATCCCCGCCTCTCGCGCGAGCCGCAGCACCTCGGTCTGTATGCGCGCGGACACGCTCAGCGTGCTGAAGTCGAATACGCGCTCGGAAAGGTCGCGCACGAAGCCCGTGAGGCGCTCCAGCACGCGATCGCAGACCACCGGATGGTCGTGGACGAGCCGCTTGAACAGAACCGGCGTCATGACTGCCAGCACCGTGTCTTCGAGCGCTTCCACGTCGGCGGAACGCGACAGGCCGTCGATCGCCGCCAGGTCGCCGAACCAGTCCGCGGCGGAAACGTCGCGATAGGTCACCTGGCGCCCACCGCCGGAGAAGGCGGTGATCCGCACGCGGCCCGAGACGATGAGGTAGACGTCGTTGTCCCGGGCGTCGCGAGAGATCACGCGCTGGCCGGCGACGTATCGCCGCCAGCAGCACTCCGGCGCGAGCGCCTCGAGGACCGTGTCGTCCAGGCCGGAGAGCAGCTTCATCGCGCGCAGGCCGATGACCGAGGCGCGGGCTTCCTTCCCGTGGTTATCCATGTCGACGTCGAACGGCGGCGATTCCTACGGGTTTGCCGTCACCTGCGCAGTTCGTCGCCGCGCCCGCCGGCGGCCGCAGGTACGCGCCGCCCTACCTCACGCCAGACCTCAGGCAGGCTCAAGCCGAGCGCCCTCGCAGTCTCTTCGTTATACACCAGCTCGGTCCTGGTTCTCGCTTTCTCGATGGGGATGTCTTCGACTCTGGACCCGGTGAGGAGCTTATGGACGATGCGCGCGGCTTGCTCGATCTGCGCCGTCAGCGAGGTGTTGTAGCTTGCAAGTGCCCCTGCTCTCACGATCGCCGGTCGCGCGCCCATGAGCGGGAGCTCGCGGTCGTTCGCAAGCCGCACCAGCTGCCGCGCACGCTCCGGCGACATCGTCACGTGCGTGACGAGCACCGCCTGCACGCGGGCCCTGACGAGCTGATCGAAAGCGTCTTTCGCATCGCCGCCGGGCTCGACCAGCGCACGCACCACTTCGACGCCCCGCCGATCGGCCGCCGCCTTGATCTCGAGGTACTCGCGCAGGTTTCTCGCATCCGTGATGAGCACGCCGACATGCGAGAACTTCTGTTTCGGTTTCTTCTTCTTCGCGTTCTGGTGCATGACGTCGTACAGGTACTCGAACCGCTTGCCCCCGACGTTGGGGCCGACGTTGACGACGCCGGTGAGATTGCGTTCGGGAGACTCCTGGTTCGAGACGAGCTTGCCGTCACCCGTCAGGATGCGCACGCTCATGGCCGTACCGACGATCGGAATGGTCTGGGTCGCACCCATCGCCGCCCGCGCCACCGACGAAGGCCCGACCCAAATCACGTCGGGCTTCGCGGCGACGATCCTGCGGGCCGCCTCCGACAGCGCCGCCGCGCTCGCACGCCCGCCCGTGACATTGGCGGACTCGTAGAGGTATTCGACCGGCTTCTTTTCCGCAGCGGCGTAACGGTTCATCGCCGCCTTGAACGGCTTGATCCAGTCCTCTTCCTGATCCTCGTCATGAGGATGGCCCATCAGGATCCCGATGCGCCATTTCGCGGACGCCGGTGCGTCCGCCGCGGGAGCGGCCGGCGCCACGAGAAATGCAAGCGCCGCCAATACGGCGCCCGCAGTCGCACGCAGCCGGCGAATCATATCCGCCGGCCAGCCGCGACGGGCTGCGCCCCCTTCCATAGATCACGAACCGGCACGCAGTGGTGCGGCGTGGAGAATCGCTCTCCGCCGACACCCCGCGTGCGATGCAGCCTCGTACTCAACCGTTGCCGTCGAGCTTTCGGCGATAGCGCATCTTCTTGCCACCGTCGGCATCGTCGTCGTCGCAGACGTCGACGTCGACGAAGTAGCTCTTCTTACCGGCCTTGCGGAAGATCTCGTCGAGCTTGTCGAAGTCTATCGACACACCCGGTATGTCCTCGTTGTCGACGCGCTTCTTTTCGGTCTTCGGCTGAGCCATGCGGCCTCCCCTGGATGAATGATGTCGTGTGTGGACGAACAAGTGCTACAGAGTGCGAATAAAGCCTACACTAGGCACTCGTTCACACACAAGGGCCGCATGGACGATGTGCTGAACCCCAAAAGACAGTAGAGCATGCGGCTGGGAAACAACGTCGCATCGATAACGAATCCAGGGGAGACAATGGCCGCGCGAAGCCTGCTGCAACGTATTCTTCATCCGTTGAGCGTATCTGAGTTCGTCGACGAGTACTTCCAGCGCCGTCCGCTCGCCCTGTCACGAAAACGTCCGCGGCTCGGACGTTTCGATTTTCTGTTTCGCGAAGACGAGTTCGTGCACAACCTCGATCGCGTACAGAGCATACGCGCGGTGTTCGTAAAGAACCGCCAGGCGCAGATCAAGCCGACCGAGATCAAGGACATGATGGGCGCTGGTGCGACCATCTGCGTCACCGGCATGGAAGGCGCGCACCCCCGGCTCGGGGAAGCCGCGAAACGCATACAGGCCGAGCTCGCGTACTCGGGCCGCGTGAGCTTCCGCGCGTACCTCTCGCCGCCGGGCAAAGGCTTCGCCGTGCATTTCGACGCGCGCGTCGCGACGACGCTCCAGATCTCCGGGACGAAGAAGTGGTGGTACTCGGAAGAGCCCGCCATCCCCTTCCCCGCGTTCAATTCGGGCAAGGAGCCCTCGGGCTTCTCGGCCGAATACGAGCGCCCGGACCTCTCCGGCATGCGACAGGTCGTGCTCAGGCCCGGAGACGTGCTGTGCCTGCCGGCCGGCGTGTGGCACGCGGCGGAAGCGGGGCCGCAGGGATCGCTCGCGCTGAACATGGCGTTCGATCACAACTTCGGCAGTGCGTTCGACGCGGTCATGCGATTGCTCCAGCCCCGGCTGCTCAGGCAGGCGGCGTGGCGCGAGCCGCTGCCGCTGACGGCGAATGTCCAGGGCCGGCGATTGCCGGCGAAGGTCGCGTCGGTGTTGCAGCAGCGGCTGGACACGCTTTGCAGCGAGATACGCTCGATCCGCGACGACGATGCGGCCCTCCGCCGCGCGTGGAGCGAGCTCATGGAATCGGAGCGCTGACCGACCTACCCGGCGACGCTCGTGAGCAGAATCATCACGATCGACGATCCGGTCGTCGCGGCGGTTGCCCGACGCCTGGCACGCGCGGCCGCCATGCGCCATACCGGTCGCACTTTTCTCGAGCACCTGCTGCTCACCTGGCGCATCCTCGCCGACTGGAAAATGCCGGTGCCGGTATGCCGCGCCGGACTCATGCACAGTGTCTATTCCACGTCGCGCTATCCGCACCAGCTGTACGGCTTCGACGATCGGCGCAGCGTTCGCCGCATGATCGGCCGCGAAGCGGAAGCCCTGGCGTACCGCTTCTGCGCGATGGAGCGGCGCGGATACTGGGACTACGTCGCAAGACATCGGGACGCGGCGACGTTCACGTATCGCGACCGGTTCAGTGACGGCGCCTCCAGCCGCGTCGCGCGCGACACGATCGAGACGCTGCTGATCATCGACAGCGCGAACGTCGCCGAGCAGCGCAAGGCGCGCGACGGCGGACCGATGCCGTGGATGTCGCGCGTGCTGCGCTGGTGGCGTTTTCTCGACGACGGCAGGGTTCCCGTGCAGCTCGGCGCGCGGGCGCGTCTCACGGTGCGCGAAGACGAGCTCGCGATCGAAGCTTATCGACTGGCCCTGTCGCGCAGCGCGCGCGAAGCGCTACCGCTGCTGGAGCTCGCGAGGCGCTCCAATCCGTGGGCGGCCGAGCCGTGTATCGCCCTGGCGCTTTGCCGCCTCGAGCTCGACGTCGACGGCGCGACGGACGACGCGGCACGCGGGGCCGAGCTGCTGCGCGCGTGGGCGGTCGCGTGGGACAAGCGGCTGACGCTCGACGGCTGGAAAGCGCTCGCCGAGCGTGCGCACCGCCCGCGCCGGCGCTCTTCGCCGCCTCGATTCCGCGATCTCGCCGACATCCTCGAAGGCCGCAGCAAAAAGCCGCGCTGGCTTGCGATCTGACGCGTTAACATCGCACGCTCCTTCCTGCTCACGTCCAACTCATGAAGGTCGCGGAATTCCTGCTGCACACGCTCGAGCTGAACGGCGTCGATACGATCTTCGGCAATCCCGGAACGACCGAGCTGCCGCTCGTCGCGGCGTGCGAGCGTCGTTCGACGCTGCGTTACGTGGTGGCGCTGTCCGAGATCGCCGCGGTGCCGATGGCCGACGGTTACGCGCGCGCGTCGCGCAAGCTCGGCGTGGTCAACCTGCACGTGGCGCCGGGCCTGGGCAACGGCATGGGCACGCTGTATACGGCGGGCATCGCCGGCACGCCGCTGCTCGTGCTCGTCGGCGGACAGGATCGGCGCTTCCTCCACACCCACCCGATTCTGTGGGGACCTCTGGAACAGATGGCGCGCACCGTGTGCAAAGCGGTCTACGGCCTCAACACCGCGTACGACGTCGCGGCGAACGTGCGCCGCGCGCTGCGCGCGGCGCTGACGCCGCCTTACAAGCCGGTCGCGCTCGTCTGCCCGCCGGACCTGCTCGAGCGCGACATCGACGAGACGCCGGGCGCCGTTCACGCGCCTCGGCTCGGCGCCATCGACGCAGCCTCGGCGGAGGCTTATGCGCAGTTCCTCGCTTCGGCGAAGCGCCCCGCCATCGTCGCCGCCGAAGACGTGCACTGGAGCGACGCGTCCGGCGTGCTGGCGGCGCTCGCCGAGCGCCTGCATGCGCCGGTGTATGCGGCGCCCTATACCGGCGTCCTGCCGATCGCGGCGACGTCGAAGAGTTACGCCGGCTACCTGCCGCCGAGCATCCGCCAGATCGCGGAGCGGCTCGAGGAAGTCGACGCGGTCTTCTTCGTCGGCGGCCGCGGCTTGCGCACGACGCTCTACAGCGAGGCCGACCTGCCGCGCCGCATGGCCTGGCTCGGAGCCGATGCCGGCGTGCAGCCGGCCGAAGGCGAGCTCGAGCTCGCGTGTATCGCCGACGTGAAGAGCTCGCTCGCCGCGATCGCGGACCGATTGAAGCCTACACAGGCGCAGGCGCGCGATCTCAAGTCTCCCCTCGATGTGCCCGCGGCAAGTCCCGGCGTTCTGCACCCGACGCGAGCGGTGGTCGCGTTGCTCGAGCGCTACGGCGACGCGATCTGGTACGACGAGTCCGGACTGTCGACTTCCGACGTGCGCCAGTGGATGAAGCTCGCCGCGGGCGAATACATCATCAACGGCAGCGGCGGCATCGGCTGGGGCCTGCCCGCGGCGGTCGGCGGGGCGATCGCCCATCCGCATCGGAAGATCGTCGCGGCGATCGGCGACGGCTCGGCGCTCTATGCGTCCGAAGCGCTGTGGAGCGCCGGGCGCCAGCAGACGACGAACATGCTGCTCGTGGTGTTCTCGAACCGGCGTTACGCGACGCTCAACGAAGCGGCGAGCCGGTTTGCCGGCGGCGCGCTGGAGTCGTTCACGATAGAGCCGCCGGTGCTCGACTTCGGCGGCCTCGCGAAGCTCTACGGCTGGCGTTACGCGCGCGCGTCGACCGAGGACGAGCTGCACGCATTCCTCGACGCTGCGCAGGCGCCCCCGGCGAACACGCTGCTCGAGCTCGTGCTGGATCCGGCGGTCAAACCCGTCACCGCTTCACGTCACTTCTAAGAAGAACAAGGACGCCAGGTAAACACCAAGGGCGCAAAGGGACTACCCGATGATCGACGTCGCCGACACGATTGCACGCGGAGGGCGGGGCCGCGTCGATCTCCTGCGCTACTGCGTCATGTCGATCGCGATGGAGCCGCTGTTTCTGTTTCTCGCGGGCGAGTATCGCCTGCGCCCGACGCACGCCGGCGCGCTCGCGCTGTTCGACGTGTTCTGCGATCCGCACTCCCCGGCGCGCCTGAGCGCGCACGAGCTGCTGCCGCCTCGCGAGCTCGCGCTCGCCGCCGGGATCGCGCAGATTCGCAGCCGCTGGGCCGCGCTGCAGGCGCCGCGGCCCGCGGAAGACGACCAGGCACCGCGCAGCGTACCCGCGGGACCCGGCCGCAGCCTGTTCGACGCGCTCGTGCGCGGCGTGCTCGCGGACGCCAACGGCCGGATCAAAGCGTTGAGCGCTTCGTACGATCCTCATCTGTCGCCGGCGGAGAACCTGCCCGGCGGCCGCATGAACGCGTCGCAGCGCAGCTTCGTCGACAACGTCTGGATACCGTTCGCGCGGCCGCGGCTCGCCGCCGCGGGCTTCTGGCAGATCGCCACCGTCGGCTGACCGTCGCCGAGCGGCGACGGAAATTCCGCGTCCTTTGTCACGATCGTCTGCACGCCGTGCGAAACGGCGGCGAAAACCCGGGTATTTCCGATAGCGCATGCAGCGCCGCATGGCGCATTCTGTCCGCGTGACCGACACGCACCGCTTCCTCATGCTGAACATCGCCAAATCGCTGAGCCGCCACATCGCCAAGTCGCTGGGCCGCGAATACGCGCGTGCATCCGATCTCGGCATCGCGCTCGGCTTCGCGCTGCTGCTCGTGCTGGTCGTGGTCAGCGCGTCGCTGTCCGCGTCGAAGCTGTTCGATCTCATCCGCGCGTCCGATGCCGCGCGCCATTACGAGACGGTGCTGCAGAGGCTCGACAAGGCCGCGGACGACGTCACCGAAGCCGAGCGGCAGCAGCGCACCTTCTTCATCACGTCGGATGCGACCTACCTTCCGCTCTACAAGCAGTCGCGCGAGAAGGTGCGCGACAGCTTCGACGAGCTGCTCAGGCTCACGTACTCCGACGGCGCCAGCGGCGAGCTGATCCGTGAGACGCGCAAGATCATCGACGAAAAGCTGTCGCTGCTCGCGCATCCGTCGATCGTGACCGCGGAGCTGCAGGAATACCTCGATCTGCAGCAGATCGCGGGCGCGCAGCCGCTCTCGGTGGAGATGCGGCAATCGTTCTCGGAGGTGGTGCAGCGCTACGAGCAGGGGCTCGCTCACGCGCGATCGAGCTTCGACGACGCGCGGCAGGGCCTGCGCAGCGCGTTCGTGTGGAGCTCGCTCGTCACGGCGATGATGATCTTCGTGCTCGCCTCGGCGGTGCTGATCGAGCGCCGGTTCGCGCGAGGCCTGTCGCTCACGCTGCTGCACAAGTCGCGTCACGACGACTTGACCGGCCTGCCCAACCGCGCGCATCTCACCGAATCGCTCGAGCGCGCGCTCGCCGCTGCGCAGCGCAACGGTCACAAGGTCGCGCTGCTCTTCCTCGACCTGAACGGATTCAAGGCGGTCAACGACACGTTCGGCCACAAGATCGGCGACGAAGTGCTGATCGAGTTCTCGAAGATCATCCGCGCGCTCGCCCGCGGCGGCGATCTCGTCGCCCGCCTCGGCGGCGACGAGTTCGCAGTCCTCATCCCCGAGGCCGACGACGGCGAGCAGATCGAAAGCGCCACCAAGCGCTTTCGCAGCGTGTCGCTGGCGCGCGAGCACCTCCCGGTCACGGCCAGCGTGGGAACCGCGGTCTATCCCGACGACGCCGCGGACGCGGCGTCGCTGATCAAGCTCAGCGACGCGCTGATGTACCAGCAGAAGCGCGCGCGGCCGGGCGCGATCAGCGCCACGGCCCCGCAAGCTCGCGCGGCGGCTGGGCAATTGACTGGAAGCGCATGACGCGCACCGCGTTGCGGTTGGCGTAGGAGAGCAGCGGCACGAGGCCGCGCTCGATCAGGGCCTGCCCTGCCCGCTCGCTCAGGTAGGTTTCGGCGCACGCCTGCATGCGCTTCTCGCCGTCTTCCTCGTACGTGTGCGCGGGAAGATCGTCGACGTCGAGCGCGTCGCCGGGCGTCATCTCCCAGCCGTGCTCGGTGAACGCGCGTCCGATGAGCAGCGCGCACGCGAAAGCGGCGCCGCCCCAGAGATACGATTCGTGCGTGCGCTCCGCGCCGAGCTCGTCGAGATCGAAAGCGCTCACCCGGTCTGTGCTCTTGCCGTACGGAAGGCGCATGAGCACGCGCGGCGCGGCGAGCGCGATGTGCGGCGCCATCGCGCTGCGCCGCAGGGCGTTCCACGCCGCATAGCGGTCGCCCTCGGCTTCCTGCCATGAGGAAGGATCGGCGTTCGCGTAGGACGGCGCGCCCGCGAGCTCGGGGCTCGCCGAGGCGATGAACGCCGCCCCGGCCTGCGCGGCGATCGCGCCCACCGTCGCGAGCACCGCGATGTCCTCGACGTGCGGGCCGAATTCATACGCGCCGACGACGAGCGACCACGGCTCGGCGCCGGCGACCTGCGCGGCTTCCACGAGCGTCTTGTAGGTCACGGTCCGGCTCAGGTCATCCTGGTTCGCGGTGAGATCCTCCAGCAGCTCGGCTTTCGTCGCGTCCAGCAGCGAGAGCCGGAGGGTCTCGCCGAGCTCGAGGTTGGAGACGAGCCAGTACACGCCGCGCCACGCCGCTTCGAGCGACTGGAAGCGCGGATCGTGCAGGATCGAGTTCATCTCGGCGCCGATCGCCGCGTCCGCGGCGGCGACATACTGCGACTGATGCGCCGGCGCGTCGGGCTGGACGTGCTCCGCGACGACGTCGCGGATGAAGGCGTTGATGCCCGACGCCGCAGAAGCCGCCGGCGCCGCGCCCCCGCTCCCGCCGAGCAGACGCGACAACGTGTCGCTGTCGTTCTCGCTCGGCGCAGGAGCCGCGCGCGACGCCTCGACGGCAGGCGCGTTGAGCTGCGCGCGGAATTCCTCGGCCGCCGCGGAAAACGTCGCGCTGTTTCCCAGCCGCTGCTTCAGCTCGCGCAGCCGCTCGAACGCGCGCACGCGCTTCACCAGCGCATCGGGATGGAAGTCGTCGAGTTCGCCGAATGCGATCTCTTCACCGCGCGGCGTGGTGTAGCGCGGGGCGATGCGGCGCAGCACCTGATCGAAGCTGTCGATATCGACCTCTAGCGGACGCCGCGCAGCCAGTCCGCCACCCGCGCCGCCGCCCGCGCCGCCGCTGAGATCGCCGATCACGAGGATGCGCAGCGGCGACTCCTCGTCGAGCCGCCTCGCGTCGGGTGCGGCTTTACCCAGGTTGAATTCGAAGCTCGTGCGTGCCATGGCGGCCCTCTCTTAGACCGGCGGCGTGAAACCCGGCGGCAGCGTGTCCTGAAACGATTTGCGGCGGGTGACACGCTCGTGCCATCCGGACAGTTCGGACGCCTCCGCCCGCCAGTCGTGCGGAAAGCGGAAATCGACGTACTGGAGCGCCACGCCCAGGATGAGATCGGCGAGCGTGAAACGGTTGCCGACGAGGAAGGTGCCGCCGCCGAAGCGCTGCGCGGCGAGCGCGATCGCGCGGCGGATGCGCGCTTCCTCGCGCCCGATCTTCTCGGGCATCTGCTTGTCGGCGGGCCGGCGCGATTCCAGCACGCGCGCGACCGCGGCGTCGATGATGCCGTTGCCCAGCGCCTGCCACCACTGCGCCTGCCAGTAACCCGCGGGATCCCTGGGCGTGAGGGTCTTGCCGTCGACGTGATCGAGGTAGTGCACCACCAGCGTCGACTCGAAGAGGTAGTTGTTCGGTTCGATCTCGAGGGCCGGGACCTTCCCGAGGGGATTGCGCGCCGGAATCGGGCTGTCGGCGGCCCACGGGTCTTCGTCGACGAACTCGACCGCCAGCTTTTTCTCGGCCACGAGCACCCGCGCCTTGCGTACGTAGGGCGAGGTCGGCGAACCGTAGAGCTTCACTTGTCGCTCCTCCTTCTTTTTGAGGAGCCATTGTAGCCGCTGCGTCGCGGCGTTTTCGGCGTGCCGGCCGCAGCGCCGACGCTTGTACGGACAAGTTGACAGCCGGGGGCGACCGGCCTATGATTCTACTTGTCCGGACAAGTTGCTCCGCGTCCCCCTTTCCTTCAGGAAACCCCCATGATCACCGTGAACCGCCTCGGTAAGCACCTAGGCGCCGAAATCTCCGGCGTCGACCTCTCCAAGCCGCTCGACGACGCGACGTTCGAGCAGATCCACAAGGCCTTCTTCGACAACGAGGTCGTCGTCTTCCGCAATCAGAAGATCACGCCCGCGCAGCAGATCGACTTCACCCGCCGCTTCGGCACGCTCGAAGTGCACGTGCGCAAGGAGAGCCGCCTCGAAGGCCATCCCGAGATCCTGATCGTCTCCAACGTGCTCGACGCCAACGGCAAGGCGATCGGCGCGCAGGACGCCGGACGCTTCTGGCACAGCGACCTCTCCTACAAGAAAGAGCCGAGCATGCTCTCGGCGCTGTATGCGGTCGAGGTGCCGGTCAAGGACGGACGTGTGCTCGGCGACACCGCTTTCGCGAGCACGACCGCGGCATACGAAGCCCTGCCCGAAGAGACCAAGCAGCGCATCGCCAAGCTCAAGAACGTCCACAGCTACCGCTTCTACCGCAACAAGAACATCGCGGCGCAGAAGGAAGAGCAGGCGCGCGGCCTGCGCGTGGTGCAGGAGCACATCCTCACCGACGAGCAGCTCGCGAGCGTGCCGGACGTCGAAGTGCCGATCGTGCGCACGCACCCCGTCACCGGCAGGAAAGGCCTCTTCATCAACGAAGCGCACAGCCCGAGCATCGTCGGACTGCCTTCGGCCGAATCGGACAAGCTGCTGAACGAGCTGTGCCAGCACGTCATCAAGCCCGAGTTCCAGTACGTCCACCACTGGCAGCCCGGCGACCTCCTGATGTGGGACAACGCCGCGGCCCAGCACAAGGCGAAGTTCGACTACGACCTGCCGCTGCGCCGCCTGATGTACCGCACGACGGTGCGCGGAACGGCGGCGGTCTGACATGGCGCGCGCGGACGGGCTGATCACGGTCTGGCTCGACGTTGCGGACTCGCACGACGAGGAATTCAACGACTGGTACAACCTGGAGCACCTGCGGCAATGCGTCGACCTGCCCGGGTTCGTCCGCGCGCGGCGTTACAAGGTGGACGACGCGCCGCTGCGCTACCTCGCGTGGTACGAGACCGCCGACGAGAACGTGGAAAGCGGCGCGGACTTCCAGGGCATCGTCGAGAAGCCCACGCCGTGGTCGCAGCGCGTGCGCAAGCTCTACGGTGACAAACGCGAGCGCATGAACTTCAAGCTCATGCGCGACGTCGGCGATACGAGCTCGACCGACGCGCCGTGGCTGTACATCGTGCACACCGACATCCCCGACGACGTCGTGGACGAGTACAACGCGTGGTACGACAACGAGCACCTGCCGCGGCTCGTCACTGTCCCCGGCGTGGTGCGGGCACGCCGCTACGCCGCGACCGCGGGCAATCCCCGCTATCTCACGGCCTACGAGCTGACCGATCCGGACGCGTTCGAAAGCCCCGAAGGCCTGAAAGCGCGCAAGACGCCGTGGACGGCCAAGATGCGCTCGCTCTTCACCAACACCCGCCGGCGGATGTGCCGCCTCATCACCCCGACGATCACGCACACGACGAGCGTTTGAGCGTCATTCCCGCGCAGGCGGGAATCCATTTTCGAACCGTCAAAGTCAAAATGGATTCCCGAACGCTCCCGCTGCCGCGGGTCGGGAATGACGCTCTTACTCGCGCTTTCTGTGCGCGCCTCTGCGTCCTCCGCGGTTAAAAACGCCTTTACAATCGGGCCATGAAGCCATGGTCCAATCCAAACGTCATTTCGTTCGCGCGCGCGGCCGAGGCGTTCCGTGACGGCAGCGACACCCCGCGCGACTTCCTCGAGCGCTGCATCGCCAATGTCGAAGCGCGCGAACCGATCGTCAAAGCCTTCGTAACGCTCGACCTCGAGGCGGCGCGCAAGGCCGCGGACGAGTCGGCCAGGCGCCACAAGGCCGGCAAGCCGTTGTCGCCCGTCGACGGCTGTCCGGTCGCCATCAAGGACATCATGGCGACCCGGGACATGCCCACACAGATGGGCAGTCCCGCGTTCAAAGGCTGGCAATCGGGACAGGACGCGGCGTGCGTGCACGCGCTGCGCCGCGGCGGCGCGATCATCTTCGGCAAGACCGTCACGACCGAGTTCGCCATCGGCTTCTCGGGACCGACGACCAATCCTTTCGATCCGAAGCGCACGCCCGGCGGCTCGTCGAGCGGAACGGCCGCGGGAGTGGGCAGCGGCATGTTCCCGGTCGGACTCGGTACGCAGACGCAGGGCTCGACGATCCGACCGGCCGCGTACTGCGGCGCGGTCGGCTACAAACCGACGATCGGCGCGCTGCACACCGCCGGCATCCATCCGCTCTCCGCGACGAGCGATCACCTGGGCGTGATCGGGGCGACGCTCGACGACGTGTGGTGCGTCGCTTCGCAGATCTCGCTGGGGGTCGGCAGTCCCGGCTACGGGTTTCTCGACCTGCCGGGCGCCACGGCGCCGGAGGCGGTGAAGCCGCGCCGGATGATCCGGCTGTACACGCGAGGCTGGAAGGAGATCGACGAGGAAACCAGGGGTGCGTTCGAAGCCACGGTCGAGGCGCTGCGCGCGCAGGGCGTGGACATCGTGGGCAAGGACGACGACGCACGCATCGACGCTTTCGAGGACGCGCTCGAGCGCGACGTCGACGGGGCGCTCGACATCGTGGCGTACGAGATGAAGTGGCCGTTCGAGGACTACATCGAGCGCTTCGGCGACGCGATCGGCAAGCGCATCCACGGCCTCATCGCGCGGGCGCGCGAGATGACGCCCGCAGCGTACGCCGACCTGCTCTACAAACGCGAAGGGATACGGCGCTATTGCCGGCACGTGGCGGCGCAGCTCGAAGCGGACTGCTATCTCACCCTCGCCTCGTCCGGCCCGGCGCCGCAGGGCTTCGAGCACACCGGCAGCCGCAGCTTCATCGTCTACGGCTCGTGGCTGGGCTTTCCGGCGTTCTCGCTGCCGCTGCTCCAAACGCAAGGGTTACCGTTCGGGCTGCAGCTGCTCGGACTCGATCACCGCGACGGGGAGTTGTGTGCGCGCGCGAACTGGGTGATGCAGAACCTCGGTGAACGGGTGAACGGGTAAAAAGCCTCGGTGGTTGCAAAACCACGACCGGCTGATCGAGCCGCTTGGCGTCCGGTTTTCACCTTGGTTTGTCTTGTTTTCTTTGCGCCCTTTCTTTTTCCTTCGCGTCCTTGTTCTTCCCTGCTTTTAACGGTCAACGGCCATACTCGAGCTTGAGGTCCATGCTGTAACGAAACCGGTCCGCCGGATAGATGCTGAACGTCACCTCGAACACGCGATCCTCGGCATCGATGTAGTGCCTCACCAGCGCAAGCCCCAGCGAACCCGCTTTGACTTTCAGCGCGCGCGCCGCTTCGTCGGGCATCGCCACCGCCCCGATCTCCTGCCGCACTTTCTCGGTCTTGATGCCGTAACGCTCTTCGACGAGCGAATAGATGGGCACGGTGCGCTTGCCGACTTCGGACGCGACCGAGTCGTAGCGCGCGTCGATGTAGACCTGCTTCCATGCCGCAGGCTCGCCGTTTTTTTCGTAGCGCACCGCTTCGATGAGACGCCATGAATCGGCCGGCTGCGCGCCGGGCAGCGGCGTCAGCGCCTCTTTCGCGCGCACGAGCTTGCGCCTCACGACCTTGAGCTCGGTGTTCTTGACGTATTCCCACAGGTCGGGAATCGCGTCCATCGCGAGCACGTAGCGCGATGCGGCTTTCGACGCCTGTATGCGCGTGCCCAGTCCCTGGTGCCGCGCGACCAGACCGAGCTCCTGCAGCACGCGCGTCGCTTCGCGCACCGTGTGGCGGCTCACGCCGTGGCGCTCGCAGAGCTCCGCTTCGGAAGGCAGCAGCGTGCCGACGGCGTACGTGCCCGCCTCGATGCCGCGGCCGATCTCCTCCGCGAGCTCGAGATAGCGCGGTTTCGGCCGTGCGTCGTTCATTCCACTTCAGCGCCCGTCATCGGAATGAGTTTCGCATCACTGCCGGCGAGCGCGCCGAAAGGCATGCACGCGACGACAAAGGCGGCCGCCGCTCGCACGATGGCATTCATGGAAACTCCCCGGGATTGGTACAGGACTGCTGCGAGCCCGTATTTTATCCCGCCCCCTGCCAGGCTTGAAATGGATTCCCGCCTTCGCGGGAATGACGGCGTTCGTCATTCCCGGCCGCGCAGCAGCGCGAACGACCGGGAATCCAACTCGACCTCAATCGATCTTCGCCCCCGTCATCCTGATGACCTTTCCGTACTTGTTGTAGTCCGACTGCAACCGCTTGGCGAACTGCTCGGGCGTCATGAGCATCGGGTCGAGGGTCTGGCCTTTGAGCTTCTCGGCGACGTCGGGCATCTTGAGAATCTTCTGGATGTCGCCGTTCAGCCGATCGACGATCGGCTTGGGCATGCCCGCGGGGCCGAAAGCGCCGATCCAGGCGGTGAACTCGTAGCCCGGCACGCCCGCTTCGGCGAGCGTCGGCACGTCGGGAAACGTTTCGACGCGGTAATCGGACGACACCGCGAGCGGCCGCACGCGGTTTTGCTTCACCTGCTGCATCACCGCGCCGATCGTGCCCAACTGCGCCTGAGTCTCGCCCGACGAGATCGAGATCGCCGCGGGACCGCCGCCCTTGTACGGGATGTGCGTCATCTTGATGCCGGCCATCTGCGCGAACAGCGCCATGGTGAGGTGCACGAAGCTGCCGTTGCCCGACGAGCTGTACACGATCTGTCCCGGCCGCGACTTGGCGAGCGCGATGAACTCCTTGACGTTCTTCACGGGCAGCGAAGGATGCACGATGAGCATGCCGATCTGCGCGCTGATCGGCGCGATGCCGACGAAGTCCTTCAGCGTGTCGTAGGGCAGCTTGCCGTAGAGGTGCGGGTTCGCGACGTGCGTCGCCGAGTGCACCATCAGGGTATAGCCGTCGGGCGGCGCTTTCGCGACCTGGTCCGCGCCTATCGTGCCTGCGGCGCCGCCGCGGTTGTCGACGACGAACTGCTGGCCTGCGAGCTCGCCGAGCTTCTGCGCGACGATGCGCCCGACGATATCGTTCGAGCCGCCCGGCGGCCATGGGATGACGACGCGGACAGGCTTCGCAGGATACTGCTGGGCAAACACGGGCGCCGCGAATGCCGCTGCGGCGAAGACGAGCAAAAGACGGGTACGACCGGTCATTCGGTAATCCTCCTCGTTGGTATGTTTGGGGGGCATTATGGGTGCAGCCGCAAGACACGGCAACGCACCGCGGCTAGAATCGGTCCACGCGTGTCAGGCTCTTCCGCACCGCACGAACCCTCAAGGAGATTTCCACGATGGCGCTTCCTCTCGAAGGCGTCCGGGTGCTCGATTTGACGAGCGTCATGGCCGGTCCCTATTGCACGATGGTGCTCGGCGACATGGGCGCCGAGGTGATCAAGGTCGAGAACTTCCCCGAAGGCGACGCTTCGCGGCGCTTCGATCCCAAGGTCAACGGCGAGTCGTACTGCTTCGCGGTGCTCAACCGCAACAAGAAGAGCATCGGCATCAACATGAAGGACCCGCGCGGCAAGGAGGCCTTCATGAAGCTCGCCGCCAGGGCCGACATCATCACCGAGAACTTCCGCCCCGGCGTGGTCAGGAAGCTCGGCATCGATTACGACTCGATCAGCAAATTCAATCCCGGCGTGATCTACGCGTCGATGTCGGGTTTCGGCCAGACCGGCCCGTACGGCAAGAAAGGCGGTTTCGACATCGTCGCGCAGGGCATGTCGGGCATCATGATGATGACCGGCGCACCCGGCGGCCGGCCCGCGAAGGTCGGCATCGCGATGAACGACATCGCGAGCGGCGTCACCGCGCTCTCCGGCATCCTCGGCGCGTACATCCAGAAGCTGCGCACCGGCAAAGGCCAGTACCTCGAAACCTCGCTCCTCGAAGCGGGGCTCGCATGGACGTTCTGGGAGTTCGGCGCGTACTTCGGCGGCGGCGAGGTGCCGACCGCGACCGGCACGCGCCATCGCCGCTCGACGCCGTACCAGGCGTACAAGACCAAGGACGGTTACGTCACGGTCGGCGCGAACAACAACAAGCTGTGGGCGAACTTCTGCAACATCGTCGTGCAGAAACCGGAATGGCTCGAAGACCCGCGCTTCAATCCGCTCGGCGCGAGGATGAAGAACATCGACGAGCTCGAGCGCGAGATCGAAACGGTGCTCACCACGCAGCCCACTGCGCACTGGGTCGAGCTGCTCGACAAGGCCGAAGTGCCGGGCGGCCCGGTCTACACCTACGCGCAGATCCTCGACGACCCGCACATCAAGGCACGCCGGATGGTGGTCGAGATGGACCACCCGAAGATCGGACGCATGAAAGCGATGGGCATCCCGGTGAAGTCGACCGGCGAGCTCCTCGAGATCCGCAAGCCCGCGCCGTGGCTCGGGCAGCACACCGACGAAGTGCTGCGCGAAGTCGGCTACGGCGACAGCGAGCTCGGGAAGATGTGGTCCGACGGCGTGCTCTACGACCGCTATCGCGAGAATGCGGCGGGCGCGGACGATCAATCGGCGGCGGCAGTGACGGCGCAGTAGTGGCCTGGATCTATCTCACCATCGCCGGCGTGCTCGAGATCGTCTGGGCGATCGGGCTGAAGTACACCGAAGGCTTCACGCGCGTGCTGCCGAGCGCGATCACGATCGTCGCGATGATCGCGAGCATATGGTTTCTCGCGCTCGCGCTGAAGACGATACCGCTGGGAACGGGTTACGCGGTATGGACCGGGATCGGCGCGGTGGGCACCGCGATCCTCGGCATCGCGCTGTTCAACGAGCCGGCGACTGCGGCGCGGCTGTCGTGCATCGCGCTGATCGTCGCCGGGATCGTGGGACTCAAGCTGGTGTCGGGCTAGTCGCCGGTCTGCCGGGTGGCCTGGGGACCGGAGCTCTGCGACAGCGAGCGGAAGAACGAGCGCAACCCGCCGGATGACTCGGGCTCGGCGGTTTTCTGCACCGCCGACGCGGCCACTGCGGCGTTTTCCGGCGCGGACGTGGTCGCGGCAGGTTTGTCGGCTGCCGCCGCCGTCACGGGCTTCTCCACCGCGGCTGTCGATGCCGGCTTGTCGGCCGGCGTAGCCGCCGGTTTGGCGGCCTGCTCGACAGCGACCGCCGGTGCCTGAGTCTGCGGCTGGGACGGCACCTGCGGTGCTTCCGCCGGTTTTTCGGGCGCGTTGACGACCGACGGCGACTTGTCCGCCGGCGCTTTCGCCGCTTCCTGCGTCGTCACCGGCAGCAGCCCGGTCGGCGCCTTCTCGTCCTCCTTCTTCGCAAAGGCTTCGCCGAGCGGCGTGCCCTCGACCATGATGTCGCCGCCGAGCTCGCACGCGTCGGAGCCCTTTTTGATCGTCAGCGTGCCGTTGATGACGCCGTCCATCCCGCAGTAGCGCTCGCGGTCGACGTTGCGGAAGATGAAGTGGTATTCGTTCTTGCGGTTCTCGACGAGGAACGTGCCTTTTTCGATCTCGACCGTGGTGAGGTTCCCGGTGTCCGACCACTTGCTGTACATGTCGCGGTCGCGCTGAAGGTAAACCGAGCAGGTGCGCGGCTTCCACTTGCTGTAGTAGGCGAAGCTGTCGACGGTGCCGCCGATCGTCACCACGGCGATGCGTGCGTGACGGTCTTCGGTGCCGAGGCGGCAGGCGAGCGTCTCGTGCTTGCCCCGAAGCTTCTTGGGACCGGGCTTCGCCTCGGCTTTGGCGGTGCGCTTGGCTTCGGGTTTACCCTTAGTGGCGGCGACGCCGGGAACGGCGAAAGCCATCAGTGCTGCGCCCAGGATGAGGCGGGTACTAAGCATGCGTCTGTCTTCTCCTCGTCGGCTGGCGGCGTGACCCGCGCTCGTGCGCCTGAGTTTACGACGCTGGATCGCCGCGCTTCAATCCACTTGCATCCGGTTACAGCGCGCGTACGATCGCGTCTCCCATCTCGGTCGTGCTCGCCCTGCCCCCGAGGTCGCCGGTGAGATGCTTGGCTTCGGCGATCACTTTGTCCACGGCGGCGGCGATAAGTTTCGCAGCCTCGGCCGCACGCGGCTCGTTGCGCTTGCGCCCGAGCCATTCCAGCGCCATCTGGCCCGACATGATCATCGCGTAGGGATTGGCAATGTTCCTCCCTGCGATGTCGGGGGCGGAGCCGTGGGTGGCCTGGGCCATCACCTGCGTGTGGCCCACGCAGATTCCCGGCGCCAGGCCGAGGCCGCCGACCAGCCCCGCGCCTTCGTCGGTGAGGATGTCGCCGAACTGGTTGGTGGTGACGACGACGTCGTACTGCTGGGGCCGCATGACGAGCTTCATCGCCATGCCGTCGACCAGCACTTCCTCGAGTTCACAATCCGGGAATTCCTTCGCCACCTTGCGGCATTCTTCGGCGAACATCCCGCAAACGAGCCGGTAGACCGGCTCCTTGTGCACCGCGGTAACCTTCTTGCGCCTGCGCGTCCTCGCGATCTCGAACGCTTCGCGCGCGACCCGGTTGGCGCCCTTGCGCGTGACGACGCGCGAGCCGATCGAGATCTCGTCGTTCGGCCGGAACTCGCCCGCGCCCGCGAACACCACGCTGCCCGACTGCATGCCTTCGGTCACCTCGCGCAGGAAGACGATGTCGACGTCCTTGTGCAGCGAAGGCAGGTTGGGGTAGGACTTCACCGGCTTGATGCTGGCGAACAGCTCGAACTTCTTTCTGAGCGGCGGATTGATCCAGGTGTTGTCGTTGCGCGGATACGCGTTGTGACCGATCGGTCCCTGCACCCAGCCGTCGACGGTGGCGAGCGTGTCGACGGTGATCTGCGGCATCGTGTGGCCGTGGGTCTCGTGGCCGCGCTTGCCGATCGGCAGCGGCAACCATTCGACTTCGAGCCCGGTTTTCGCGGCGGCCGCTTTCATGACCTTGATGCACTCGGGGACGACCTCGAGGCCGATGTCGTCGCCTTCCAGAATCCCGATCTTCAGCACGCTGCAATCCTCTTCAACAGACCCATGTTAGCGCGCGATTATAGCGGCGCAGGCCTTGCCGCGGCCGCCCCGCGATGTGCAAGAATGAAGTCCACGTTACGAGCAGGTGAGCGATGGCTACGCGCGTGCCGCACCGCATAGGGCTCTATCTCGCATTCGTGCAGTTTTTTTTCACGCTGACGTGGACCGTGTACGTCATCTACCTGCCGAAGCTCGCGGCGCAGGCCGGCATTCCCAGGGAGGCCGTGGTCTGGATCCTGATGGCGGACCAGATCATCTTCGTGGCGGTCGATTACGCGATGGGCGTCGCCGCCGATCGCATGGCGAAGGTGCTCGGCAAGCTCTCTTACGTGGTGCTCGCCGTCACGCTCGGGTCGTGTCTCGCTTTTCTCCTGCTGCCTTTCGTGGCCCCGGCAGGCGGCGCATGGCTCTTCCTGCTGTTCACCGCGGCGTGGACCGTGTCGTCGTCCGCGCTGCGCGCGCCGCCGCTGGTGCTGGTCGGCAAGTACGCCGCGCAGCCGTCGGTGCCGTGGCTCTCGGCGCTGTCGCTGTTCGGGCTCGGTCTCGCGAGCGCGGTCAGTCCCTACCTCACGATCGAGCTGCGCGACGCCGATCCGCGGCTGCCTTTCGTGCTGTCGAGCGTGGCGCTCGCGCTGGCGACGCTCGGCATACGCTGGGCCGAGCGCAACCTCGCACAGGACGCCGCGGAGGCGAAGGCTGCTGCGGTCGAGCCCGCGCCCGCCCCGTGGGCGGTGTGGTTCCTGATCGCGGTGCTGCTCCTGGGATTCGGCTTCCAGATCCACTTCTCGCTCAACACCGCCTCGCTCTTCCTCAAGCACGCGCCGCCGAGCGAGCTCCCGTACCTGATGCCGGTATTCTGGATCGGCTTCAACCTCCTCATGCTGCCGGCGTCGCTCGCCGCGAAGCGCTATGGCGGACTCCCCGTCGCGGCCGCCGGCGCGCTGCTCGCAGCGGTCGCGGCGCTGGGTACGCAATACGCCGTCACGAAGAACGAGCTCGTCGCGCTGCAGTTCGTCGCGGGCGGCGGCTGGGGCTGCGTGCTGATGAGCGCGTTCTCCGCCGCGATCGCGCTCGGCCACACCGGCCGCGAAGGGCGCATGACCGGCGCGCTGTTCTCGCTGCTCGCGCTCGCCGCGGTCGCGCGCATCGTCATCCTCGCCGCGCAGCTCAACACCCATTCGGTTTTCGTCGCGGCGTCGGCGTGGCTGCCGGTCGCCGCATGGGGCATCGCGGGCCTGCTGCTGCTCGCGCTGCTGCCGAAGCAGAAGAAACCGATGCCCGCGCCGGCATAACCCCACAGGAGGAATCCCGGATGGCGATGATCGTTCGCGCGTTCCCGGTGTTGCCGGGCAAGGAAAACGAAGCGCTCGACTTCGCGCGCGTGGCCAGCGGCACGCGCAACAAGGAGATGACGAGCTTTCTTTCGAGCTTCGGCGTCCGGCGCGAGACCTGGCACCTGCAGCGCATGGACGGCCGCACCTTCGTGATCGTCGTCACCGACGTCGAGCACCCGCCGCTCGAGAAAGCGCAGGCGTACGGCGCGTCTCAGGGCGCGTTCGAGCGCTGGTTCAAGGACCACATCAAGGCGCTGTGCGGGATCGATCCCGACGCGCAGCCGCTGGGGCCGCCGAGCGAGACCATCTTTCAGTGGGACAGTGCGGACAACCGCCGCCGCACGCTCGACGCGCCCGTGGCTGCGCCCTGATCGTCATCCCGGACGCGTGCGCGAAGCGCACGCGATCCGGGATCCATTTTGACTTTGAGCCCCTGAAAATGGGTCCTGGCGTACGCCAGGACGACGTCCGTCAGCGAGGCACCGACGCGCGCGCGATCTCCCCCGCATCGCCGAGCTTCTCGACGTTCCATGCGAGCGCGATCAGCGCGTCGGTCTGCTGCGGCGCGAGTATGCCTTTCGCGAGCGCGCGGAACTTCGCCTCGAGGTCGGCGTCGCTCATCGGACGGTCGAGACTGCCGATCGCGTGCTCGACGTACTTCTCCAGCGTGCGGCCGTCCGCGAGCTCGATCGTCACGCGCGTCTGGTCCTCGCGCATCGACGCGTCGACGGTCGCCTCGACGCGGTCGCGCAGGCGGATCACCTCCGGGTCGCGCACCACTGCATCGCCGTACTCCGCCTCGCTCGCGGCGCCGTGAATGATCGCCGCCGCGGCGGAGTGATAGACGCTGAACTTGCCTTCCAGGCCCACCTGCGGCGTCTTCTTGCCGGTGAGCTCGAGCACGAGCGGATGCACCTTCGCTTCGATGCGCTCGATGTCGCGCGCTTTCAGCCCGTGCTCGTTGCGTAGCTGTATGCACGCGTCGATGATCGGATGGATCACGATGCCGCATGCGTAAGGCTTGTAGGTGTTGAGCGCGATCTCCCACGCGTCGCCGAGCCCGTCGGTGATCTGGTTCGGATCGAACTTGGTCGACAGCACGTTCCCGAAGCCGCGCTTGGCTTCGATGCCCTGATTCGAGCTCGTGAAATCGCGCTGCGCGAGCAGCGCGGCGAGCAGACCGTTGCGCGCGGCGTTGCCCGGATGGAAGGGCTTGCACATCGTGCCGAACATCTCGCGCAGCCCCGACGACTGCGTCGCGGCGATGCCCAGCGCCCACGTCATCTGCTGCTCGGTGAGACCGAGCAGCCGGCCCGCCGCCGCGGCGGCGCCGAACACGCCCGCGGTGCCGGTGATGTGCCAGCCGACGTCGTAGTGGTTGGGATACACCGCGTTGCCGATGCGGCACTCGACTTCGACGCCGAGGATGAAGGCGTGCAGGAAAGCCTCGCCGGACACCGGCTGCTTTTCCGCGAGCGCGAGGATCGCCGAGGCGACCGGGCCGCTCGGATGGATGACCGTCTTCAGATGGGTGTCGTCGAAATCGAAAGTGTGCGACGTGATGCCGTTCATCAGCGCCGCGTGCAGGATGTCGAGCCGGTCGCGGCGGCCGAGCACGGTCGCCTGCGCGGGCCCCGAGAACGGCGACAGCGCAGCGAGCGCGCTCTCGACGGTCTCATGGCGGCTGCCCCCGACCGCACAGCCGAGCCAGTTGAGGAACGAGCGCGCGGCTTCGTGGCGGACAGCCTGGGGGATTAACGAGAACTGATGCTGAACGACGAACTTGGCGAGGGTCTTTGTGATGTCCATTTGATCCAGTGAAACGTAAAACGTGAAACGTGAAAGGTGAAACGTGAAACGTGGATCCCTGGGGCACCGCAGTGGCGTTACGTTTCACGCCTCACGTTCCACGTTTCACGCCTCACGTTCCACGTGCGCTAGCGCATCAAGTACTTCTTCTCCCACGCCTCGACGTCCTTGATCCCGAGCACCTCGTTGTATTCCTTGAACGTCAGGGCCTGCTCGCGTGCCTGTTTGCTGTTGCCGTCGCGCTTGAGCACGTTGAGGGCGTTGCGGATGCCCCAGCCCGCGGCATTGCGGCCGAGACCCGGATAGATGGCGATGCGGAACCCGAGCCGGTCGTAGTCCTCGGCCGTGAGGTCGCCGAGCTTGCCGAGATCTTCGACGTTGACGAGGCACGGCGCATCGATCTCACCGATGACGCGCGTGAGCTGCTCGATGATGTCCGGGCTGCTCTTCAGCTCGACGAAGATCACGTCGGCGCCTGCCTTGCGATACGCCTGGCCGCGGCGGATCGCTTCGTCGAGGCCGTGGCCCGACGCCGAATCGGTGCGCGCGATGATGATGAAGTCGTCGTCGCGGCGCGCCGCACACGCGGCTTCGACCTTGCCGACGTGCTCCTTCATCTCGACCACCGGGCGCGAGCCCGGCATGTGCCCGCAGCGCTTGGGCGAGACCTGGTCTTCGAGGTGAATTCCGGACACGCCCGCGGCTTCGAACTCGCGCACGGTGTGCTGCACGTTGACCGCGTTGCCGTAACCGGTATCGGCGTCGCAGATCAGCGGGATGTCGACGCATGCGGCGGCGCGATGCGCGTGCGCCGCGAACAGCGAAAGATCGATGAGGCCGACGTCGGGCCGGCCGAGCAGGCTCGCCGAGACGCCGTTGCCGGTCATGTAGACCGCTTCGAATCCCGCCTGCCGCACGATGCGCGCGCCGTAGGCGTCGTAGATGCCCGGCGCGACGACCATCGGGCCGTCGCTCAAACGTTTACGCAGTTTCTGTCTGACTGTGGTCATGCAATCTTCCAATCCGGATGTTCTTTGAGAAAGGGGATGAGGCCGCCCGCCGCGAGCAGCGACTGGATCTCGCGCGGGAGAGGTGCGAACGTGCAGCCGCCGTCGCGCCCGGCTGCCTTCAGCGTGCCGGCGGTCAGGTCGATCGAAAGCTCGTCGCCTTCGCGGATGGCGGAGATGTCGCACTCCATCAGCGCGAGGCCGTTGTTGATCGCGTTCCTGAAGAACTGGCGTCCGAACGCCGGCGACACGACCGCCGACACGCCGAGCACGCGCATCACCTGGATCGCCTGCTCGCGCGACGAGTTGATGCCGAAGTTCTTTCCCGCAACGATGATGTCGCCTTTTTCGAAGCGGCCGACGAAGCCTGCGTCGATCTGCTCGAACGCGTGCTGCGCGACGTACTCGGTATTCTTCCCCGGCATATATTTGGCCGAGCAGTGCACGTCGGTGTTGATCTCCGCGGGCAGGATCCGCGCACGTCCCTGGATGATGCCGCTCATGCCGCGGCCCTCCAGCGTCCGCCTTCGACTTCGCGCGGGTCGGTCAGCCTGCCCATCAGCGCCGATGCGGCGACGGTCGCGGCGGAGCCGATCCAGATCTCCGACGTCGGGTTGCCGAGCCGACCTTTGAAGTTGCGGTTCGCGCTCGAGATGATGGTCTGGTGGTCGCCGGGGATGAGGTGGCCGGTGATGTTGACGCACGTGCCGCAGCCGGCGGCTTCGAACGATGCGCCCGCGGCGGTGAGGATCTCGATCAGGCCTTCGCGCAGCGCCGCGAGATAGATCTGGCGCGACGCGGGCGTCACGATCATGCGCACGCCTTTGGCGAGACGGCGCCCTTTCAGTATCGCGGCGGCCTGGCGTATGTCGTCGAGGCGTCCGTTGGTGCACGTGCCGATGAGCGCGATGTCGATCTTCTGCCCCGCCACTTCGGGGACGCCGATCACGTCGTCGATCTGGTGGTTGCGCGCGACCTGCGGTGCCAGGTCCGAAGCGTCGATCGTGATGCGCTCGGCGTACTTCGCCTCGGCGTCCGCGAACACCGGCTTGGGCTCGCGCGCGCCGTGCGCTTTCAGCCACGCAAATGTCTTGTCGTCGGCTTCGAGCAGCGCCGCCTTGGCGCCGAGCTCCGCCGCGTGGTTGGACAGCGTCATGCGGTCGTCGATGTCCATCGCGGCGACAGCTTCGCCGCAGTATTCCAGCGCCTTGTAGTTCGCGCCTTCCGCGCCGAGCTTGCCGAGCATCGTCAGCGTGACGTCCTTCGCCCACACGCCGGGCTGGAGCTTGCCTTTGAGTTCGATGCGGATCGTCTCCGGCACGCGGAACCAGAGCTTGCCGGTCATCATCACCGCGGACACGTCGGTGCCTTCGACGCCGGTGCCGAACGCGTTGAACGCGCCGTACGTGGTCGAATGGGTGTCGGTGCCGACGACGAGATCGCCGCAGGTCAGGTGACCGCCTTCGGGCAGCACCTGGTGGCAGATGCCGTCGCCGACGTCGTAGAGCACCGCGCCGCGCTCGTCGGCGAAACGGCGCATCGCGACGTGGGTGTTGGCGGCTTCGGGATTGGGCGGCGGCGAGTAGTGGTCGAGGACGAGCGCGGTGCGCCCGACGTTCGGGAGCTGCCTGGCGCCGAGCTTCTCGATCTGCTTGAGCGCGTTGGCTGCCCGCGCGTCGTGGATCATCGCGAAGTCGACGCGGGCGACCACCACCTCGCCCGCGGAGACGGTGCGATCGGCGTGGCTGCCCAGGAGTTTTTCAGCGAGGGTATGAGGCACGGGGGATTTCCGGGAAGGCGAAACGCTCAATTTTACGGGAGTTCTCTGGCGCCGCGACGCGCGCTGTGGTATTAAGCCTCCTCGCTTTTGCCCCACCCCCTCCCGCATGGCCCAAGACCCGTCGCTCACCGCTTACGTCGCGCGTTTCGTCGTCGATACCAAAGGCAGCCGAATCCCCAAGGACGTGATGCACCTCGGCAAGCGCTCCATCCTCGACGGATTGGGCCTGGCGCTTGCGGGCAACGCGGCGGAATCGGGACACCTCGTGCGCACGTACCTGAGGAAGCTGGGCGCGACGAGCGACCGCGGCTCGACCCTGATCGGCACCGACCTCAAGGCCGCGCCGCGCTTCGCCGCTTTCGCGAACGGCATCGCGATCCACGCCGACGATTACGACGACACCCAGCTCGCAGTGGCCAGGGACCGCGTCTACGG
Organism: Burkholderiales bacterium; assembly: GCA_036262035.1. Lineage (NCBI taxonomy): Bacteria > Pseudomonadati > Pseudomonadota > Betaproteobacteria > Burkholderiales > Burkholderiales bacterium. The sequence goes on from DATAJS010000018.1 coordinate 183,061, forward strand.
ATTGCTCACGCATCCCACCGCGCCGGCGCTGCCCGCGGCGCTCGCGGTCGGCGAACGTGCGGGGAGTTCTGGATTGGACGTGCTCACCGCCTACCAGATCGCGGTCGAGGTCGAGACCAAAGTGTGCGAAGCGATCGACCCACGTCATTACGATGACGGCAATCACTCCACCGCGACGATGGGGACGCTCGCTGCCGCCGCAGCCGCGTCGCGCCTCATGGGCCTCGACGTCGAGCAGGTTCGGCGCGCCCTGGGCATCGCCGCCAGCCAGTCGGCGGGCCTGCGCGAGAACTTCGGCACGATGACCAAGCCTTTCCATCCCGGGCGCTCGGCCGAATCGGGCATCGTCGCCGCGGAGTTCGCGTCCCTCGGCTGGACCGCCACGCCGATCGTGCTCGAAGCGGGCCGCGGCTTCTTCAAGGCGGCGGGCGGCGGTTACGACGCCGCAGCGATCGACGGCAAGCTCGGCAAGCCGTGGACCTTCGCTTTCCCCGGCGTGTCGATCAAGCCGCACCCCAGCGGCTCGCTCACCCATCCCGGCATGGGGCTCATGCTCGACCTCATCCGCGAGCACGACATCAAGCCCGCACAGGTCGTGAAAGTGCGCGTCGGCACCAACCGCCACATGCCGAACGCGCTCATCCACCATCGCCCGACGACCGAGCTGCAGGCGAAGTTCAGCATGGAGTTCTGCATGGCGATCCTGCTGCTCGAGCGCAAGGCCGGCCTCGCCGAATTCACCGATGCCGTGGTGAACCGCCGCGACGTGAAGAAAATGATCGAGAAGATCGACTTCGGGGTGCACCCGGAAGCCGAAGCCGCCGGTTATGAAAAGATGACGACGATCATCGACATCGAGCTGAAAGACGGCCGGACGCTCAGCGGCCGCGCCGACTTCGGCAAAGGCAGCCCGGCGAACCCGATGACCGACGAAGAGCTCGCCGCCAAGTTCCGCGAGTGTGCGGCATGGGGTGGGCTGCCGAAACCGAACGCCGAGAAGATCGTCGATCTCGTCTTCGGTCTGGAGAAGGTCCGCAACATCCGCGAGATCACGAAGTTGCTCAGCATCACGGCGAAAGGCAATCGACCGCCAAGGACGCAAAGGACGCAAAGGACGCAAAGGTAACCCGTCGGTGGTCACCTCCGGCGAGTGCCAATGGCGACAGCGCAAGCTACGAATTATTTTGTTTCGATTTTCCTTTGCGTCCTTTGCGTCCTTGGCGGTTAAAAAGCTTTTGATCTTGTCTTCCTACAGCAATCCCAAACGTTAAGGATCGACTCATGGCAAACCTCCCCACCATCGGCGTCATGCTCGGCGACGTCACCGGTATCGGGCCGGAGATCGCGGCCAAGGTGCTCGCTTCCGGCGCCTTCAGGGAACGCGCGAACCTCGTCGCGGTCGGCGACGAGCGCGTGCTGAAGCTCGGCATCCAGGAAGCCGGCGTGGAGCTTCCCTACACCCGCTACACCGCCATCGACGACGTGAAGTTCCCGCGCGGCGACCTGCCGCTGGTCGACCTCGGCAACATCGATCCTGCGCAGTTCAAGCGCGGCGTGCACTCGCCCGAGTCGGGCAAGCTCACCGGCGACACGTTGAAGGCGATGATCGACCTCGCGCTCGCCGGCAAGCTCGACGGGATCTGCTTCGCCCCGCTCAACAAGGGCGCGATGCACCAGGGCGGCTGGAAGTTCCACGACGAGCACCAGATGTTCGCCAAGCTCACCGATCACAGCGGCTTCTTCGGCGAGATGAACGTCATCAAGGAATTCAGCACGTTCCGCGTCACCTCGCACGTGTCGCTCAAGGAAGCGGTCGGTATGATCACGCCCGAGCGCATCACGGCCGCGGTGCACCTCGCGCAGGACAGCCTGAAAGCCGCCGGTCACGCGAAGCCGCGCATCGGTGTGGCCGCGCTCAATCCGCACTGCGGCGAGAACGGCCTCTTCGGCGACGAGGAGATCCGCATCATCCGCCCGACGGTGGAGAAGCTCCGCGCGGACGGCATCGAGTGCGTCGGCCCGGTCTCGTCGGATGCGATCTTCCTGAAAGCGCTGAAGGGAGAGTTCGACGGCGTCGTGATGATGTACCACGACCAGGGCCAGATCGCGACCAAGCTCCTCGGCTTCAACAAGGGCGTGACGGTCACCGCCGGTCTCAAGACGGTGTTCACCACCCCCGCGCACGGCACCGCCTACGACATCGTCGGACAAGGGAAGGCGGATCCGGGCGCCATGACTCACGCGCTCGAGCTTAACGTGCAGCTCGCAACTTCGCGCAAGGCCGCGCGCGCGCAGGCTTCAGCGGCATAGCAGCACCCATTACTACGGAGGAAACACATGAAGGTCCCGGCAATTCGCATCATCACCCTTAGCATGGCGGTGCTCGCCTGCTACGGCGGCAGCGCCCTGGCAGCGGCGTATCCCGACAAACCCATCCGCATGATCGTCGGCTTCGCGCCCGGCGGCGGCACCGACACCACCGCGCGCGCGCTCACGCCCAAGCTCTCCGAGCGCCTCGGCCAGCAGGTCATCGTCGACAACCGTCCCGGCGCCGCAGGCAACATCGCGACCGAGATCGTCACCAACGCACCGGCGGACGGCTACACCATCCTCATGGGCACGATCGCGGCGCTCTCGATCAACCCGACGCTGTACGGCAACCTGCCGTTCAATCCGCTGAAAGACCTCGCGCCGGTGACGCAGGCGGTGGACTCGACCAACATCCTCGTCGTGCATCCCACCGTGCAGGCGAAAACCGTGAAAGAGCTGATCGCGCTCGGCAAGAGCGGCAAGCCGCTGAACGGCGGCTCGTCGGGCATCGGCGGCGCGGGCCATCTCGCGCTCGAGCTCTTCAACGTGAGCACCGGCACCAAGATCACGCACGTGCCGTACAAAGGCGGCGGCCCGGCGATGACCGATCTCCTCGGCGGCCAGATCAACCTCATCTTCGCGACCGCCGCGAGCGCGATCCCGCACATCAAATCGGGCAAGATCCGCGGCCTCGCGGTGACGACGCTCAAGCGCTCGCAGCTCGTGCCCGACCTGCCGACGGTCGCCGAAGCCGGCGTTCCCGGCTTCGAGGCGAACAACTGGTACGGCATCGTCGTGCCGGCCAAGACGTCGCGTCCGATCGTCGATCGCCTCAACAAGGAGTTCGTCGCGGTGCTCAACATGCCCGACGTCAAGGAAGTGCTGTTCCGCCAGGGCCTCGACGCGCATCCCTCCACCCCCGAGCAGTTCGGCAAGTACATCCAGGCCGAGACCGTGAAGTGGGCGAAGGTGATCAAGGCTTCGGGCGCGAAGCCGGAATAACCGTGTAGCGCAGGCGCCCTCGCCTGCAAGGGTTTGAGGGCGTGTTTGCTGCAGGCGAGGCGCCTGCGCTACGGCCGGATTATTGCAATACCGACGCAGGTGCCATAAACCTGCGCAGCGAATAACAAAAAGAAAGAACAGGGGGGCGTACCAACAGATTCCGAGGTTTTTACAATGCGACACTCCGCAGTCGTAACTCTCCGCACCCTGGCCGCGGCAGCAGCCGCAGCCGTCGTCAGTCCTGCTTTCGGCGCCTCCGGCGAGTGGACCCCGTCCAAACCGGTGCGCATGATCGTGGGCTTCCCGCCCGGCGGCGCGACCGATCTCGTCGCGCGACAGATCGCGCCGAAGATGGGCCAGGGCCTCGGCCGTCAGGTCATCGTGGACAACCGGCCCGGCGCGAACGGCGTCATCTCCAACGAGCTCATCATGCGCGCCGACCCCGACGGCCACACGATCGGCTTCGGCCACATCGGCACACTGGTCATCAGCCCGGCGATCCAGAAAGTGCCGTACAACGTTTACAAGGACCTGGCGCCGGTCGGCATGGTGGTGTCGCTGCAGAACATCATCGTCGTGACGCCTTCGCTCCCCGCCAAGACCGTGAAGGAGTACGTCGCGCTCGCGAAGTCCAAGCCGGGCAGCATGCTCTTCGGCTCGTCGGGCAACGGCAGCCCGGGGCATCTCGCCGCGGTGCTGCTCGAAACGATGTCTGGCGCCAACCTGACCCATGTCCCGTACAAGGGCGGCGGTCCGATGATCACCGACCTCGTCGGGGGCCAGATCCCGTCGGCTTTCGCGGTGATCTCGACCGGTCTGCCTCACGTGCGCTCGGGCAAGGTGCGCGCGCTCGCGGTGACCGGTGAAAAGCGAGCGGCCGCGGCGCCGACCGTCCCGACGGTCGCCGAATCGGGCTACAAGGGTTACGCGGCGACCAACTGGTACGGCATGCTCGCGCCCGCCGCGACGCCCGCCAACATCATCGAGCGTTTGAACCACGAGATGAACGCCGCGCTGCGCTCGCCGGAAATCGTCAACAGCCTGCGGGACAGCGGCATCGACGCCGCACCCTCGACGCCGGCGGACTTCTTCAAGTTCGTGCAGACCGAAGAGAAGAAGTGGGCTCCGATCATCAAGAAGTCCAACATCAAAGTTGATTAAGCGCGCCGAAGCGCGCTTAATCAACCTCGTCCGGTGAACGCCAAGGAGGGAAACCAAGGTTTCCCTCCTTGAACCTTTACGCTCGCTCTCGCTCGCGAGTCGTCTCTCAAGAGGAGCGGTCATGTCCGATCACGTCTACAAGTACATCGAGCTCACGGGTTCATCCAAGGCCAGCATGGAAGACGCGGTGAAGAACGCGATCTCGCGCGCGAGCAAGACGCTGCGCGGGATGCACTGGTTCGAGGTGACGGACACGCGCGGCTTCATCGAGAACGGCGCGGTGGCCTACTGGCAGGTGACGGTCAAAGTCGGTTTCACTCTGGAAGAGTGAAACCCCTTTGACTGTCATTCCCGACCCGCGATCCGGGTCCAAAATGGGTCCCCGCCGTCGCGGGGACGACGATCCGCGTCGCCTACGCGGGAATGACGGACCTCCCGGCGCCTGATCAGGAGCCGAAGAACCCCTTCAACTCCGAGTAAACGTCCTCCGGCGCCTGCTCCGCCGGATAGTGCCCGCACGGCAGCGCTTTGATGCGCTGGATGTTCGCCGCGTACTGCGGCCACGCCTTGCGCGGATCGTAGAATTTCTCGGTGTGCGAGAGCTCGCCCCAGTAGATCGCGGCGGGGCACTGCACCTTGCGCCCTGCTTCGAAATCGGCGGTGTCCATCTGCATGTCGATGCCCACGCCCGCGCGGTAGTCTTCGCACACCGCGTGGATGTTCTCGGGCGTGCAGCAGCGCGCGTATTCCTTTAGCGTCTCTTCCGAGAATCCGCCCTTGCCGATGCCCATCTTGGTGAGCTTCTTGAGGATGTAGTAATCCTCATTGCCCGAGATGAGCTTCTCGGGGATGTCGTACGGCTGCGCCATGAAGAACCAGTGATACGAGTTCAGCGCCCACTGCCAGGTCGCGCCGGTGAGGACGTTGTGCGTCGGCAGGATGTCGAACGTCGCGAGCTTCTGCACCTTGTCGGGATGATCGAGCGCCATGCGGTGCGCGGCGCGGCCGCCACGATCGTGGCCGGCCACGCAGAACGTGTCGAAACCGAGGTGCGCCATGACTTCGACGCCATCGAGCGCCATGCGGCGGAACGAGTAGTTGCTGTGATCCTCCTTGCCGCGCGGCTTGCCGCTGTCGCCATAGCCGCGCAGGTCCATCGCCACGACGGTGAAGTCCTTCGCAAGCCGCGGCGCGACGAGGTGCCAATGCACGTGCGTGAGCGGGTTGCCGTGGATGAGCAGCACGCCGGGGCCGCTGCCGCCGTAGCGCAGGTTGATCTTCACTTCGGGATCGCTGGTCTGGACCTGGATCTGCTTGAATCCTTCGAACATCGCTGGCTCCTTTGCTGAACCGCGTACGCTACACCAGGTCGGGCCGCTTTCACCGCGCGTGCTAACATCGCCGCCTGCCCCACTCGTTCACCCGTTCACGCCCTCCACACCATCATGAAAATCCTCGTACTCCCCGGCGACGGCATCGGCCCCGAGATCACCGAAGCGACGCTCCACGTGCTCGACGCCGCGAACGCGAAATACAAGCTCGGCCTCGAATGGCAGAAGGAAACGATCGGCTTCGACGCGCTGAAAGCGAGCGGCTCGACCTTCCCCGAGCGCGTGCAGGAGATCGCGCGCCAGGCGCCGGGAATCATCCTCGGCCCGGTCGATCACCTCATCTATCCGTCCAGCGACAAGGGCGGCATCAATCCTTCGGGCTGGCTGCGCGTGAAGCTCGACCTTTTCGCCAACATCCGGCCGGCGAAATCGCGCATGGGCGTCGGACTCACGGGCAAGCCGGTCGACCTCGTCATCTTCCGCGAGTGCACCGAAGGCTTTTACGCCGACCGCAACATGTTCATGGGCAAGGGCGAGTTCATGCCGACGCCCGACGTCGCGATCTCGGTGCGCAAGGTGACCGCGCGGCAGTGCGAGCGCATCGCGCGGGTGTCGTTCGACTGGGCGCGCAAGCGCCGGAAGAAAGTGACGGCCGTGCACAAGGCGAACGTGCTGCACATCTCGGACGGCCTGTTCCTCGAGCAGGTGCGCAAGGTCGCGAAGGAATACCCCGATGTCGAGCTCGACGAGAAGATCGTCGATGCGATGGCGGCGCTGCTGGTGCGCGACCCGTCGAAGTTCGACTGCATCGTCACCGGCAACATGTTCGGCGACATCCTGTCGGACGAAGCGTCGGAGATCTCCGGCAGCCTTGGCCTCGCCGGCTCGACCATGGCCGGGGACGAAGCGTGCTGCGCCCAGGCCCAGCACGGCTCGGCGCCGGACATCGCCGGCAAAGGCATCGCCAACCCGACTTCGCTGATCCTGTCGGCGGCGATGCTGCTGGAGTGGCTCGCACAGCGCCACTCGGCACCTGCGTTCGATCAGGCGGCGCAGGCGATCGACAAGGCGATCGACGCGGCGCTGCAAAAGCCCGAGACCCGCACGCGCGACTTGGGCGGCTCACTCGGCACGGCCGACTTCGCGAAGCACATCGCTCAGCAGATCGGGTAGACCTCGCACGGAAAAAGCAAAGCATTAACACGGAGGACACGGAGGTCCACGGAGGACACGGAGGAGAACCCAATGGACGCGAATGCCTTTCAGCCGAGCGTTCGCGACGAGCTGCTTCCCTCCGTGTCCTCCGTGCCTTCCTCCGTGCCCTCCGTGTTTAAGCTTTTGACTTTCAGCTCGGGGGGCCCTTCAGCTCGACGGTATTGCCCTCGGGATCGGTGATGTAGATCGACGGCCCCGTGCCGTCGGCGCCGTAGCGCTGCTTGGTCTCACCCGGCACGACGCCGTGCTTGATGAGGTGCGCGATCACCGCGAGCTGATCCCACGGCTCGACGCGCAGGCAGAAATGATCGAGGTTGCGGCCTTCGGCGCCCGGCGCCGCGCCGCCTTTCGAGCCCAGCTCGCCGTCGATCGGCACGAGGTCGATCAGCGACTGCCCCGCCCTGAGCTGTATCAACCCGATGTCCTGCCGCGCGCGCTCGACCTTGCAGCCGAGCACGTCACAGTAGAAGCGCGTCATCCTGCCTGCGTCGACGACGCGCAGCACGAGATGGTCGAGGCCGAGAAGATTGATCATCTTTATTTCGTCAGCTGCAGCGGGTAGCGTCCGTAGGTACCGGTGATGCGATTGCCCTCTATCGTGCCGCGCATTCCGAACTCACAGTCGCCGGCGCGTCCGCCCTTGACGTTCGAGCGCACACCGAGCTCGTTGCCCTTCAGAAAGCCTTCGAACGGATAGTCGCCGGCGCACGGACCGCCCAGCGTCGCGACGCCTTTCACGCGGCCGTTGTCGGCGCTGGCGATCACCATCGTCAGTCCTATGCTGCTGTCACGCCCCTGGTACTGCACCACGAGGTTGCCCGTATAGCGACCGGTGATGTCCGCCTGCGCCCACGCCGGCGACGCACAGCCGGCCGCCATCACGATCGCTGCTGCATGCCAACGTTGCCTCATGCACGACCTCCAAACAAAAAAGCCATCGCGCCCGTGACGCGATGGCTCGGTGGGGACGCAGGCTTGCCTTACTTCGTGATGTCGCCCAGACAGAGATACTTGATCTCGAGATAGTCGTCCATCCCGTACTTGGACCCTTCGCGCCCGATCCCCGACTCCTTGACACCGCCGAACGGCGCGACCTCGGTCGAGATGATGCCGACGTTGATGCCGACGATGCCCGCCTCCAGGCCTTCGGCGACGCGCCAGACGCGGCCGATGTCGCGGCTGTAGAAGTACGCCGCGAGGCCGTATTCGGTGTTGTTCGCCAGCTCGAGCAGCTCCTTCTCGGTCTTGAAGCGATAGAGCGGCGCGACCGGGCCGAAGGTCTCTTCGTGGGTGACTTTCATGTCGGTCTTCACGTCGGCGAGCACGGTCGGCTGAAAGTACTGGCCGCCCTTGTCGTGGCGCTTGCCGCCGGTCAGCACGCGCGCGCCCTTGGAGAGCGCGTCGCTGATGTGCTCCTCGACCTTCTCGACCGCATGCATGTCGATCAGCGGGCCCTGCGAGACGCCGTCCTCGAGGCCGTTGCCGACTTTCATCTGCGAGACCTTGTCGGCGAACTTCCTGGCGAACGCGTCGTAGACGCCGTCCTGCACGAAGAGCCGGTTCGCGCAGACGCAGGTCTGGCCGGTGTTGCGATACTTCGACGCCATCGCGCCCTCGACCGCCGAATCGAGGTCGGCGTCGTCGAACACGATGAACGGCGCGTTGCCGCCGAGCTCGAGAGACACTTTCTTGACGGTCGACGCGCACTGCGCCATCAACTGCTTGCCGACTTCGGTGGAGCCGGTAAACGTGAACTTGCGCACCAGGGGGTTGGTGGTGAGCTCCTGGCCGATCGCGCCGGCCGAGCCGGTCACGCACGAGAGCACGCCTTTGGGGATGCCCGCGCGCTCGGCGAGCACGCACAGCGCGAGCGCCGAATACGGGGTCATCGACGCGGGCTTGATGACCATGGTGCAGCCCGCCGCCAGCGCCGGGCCGGCCTTGCGGGTGATCATCGCGTTCGGGAAATTCCACGGCGTCACCGCCGCGCACACGCCGATCGGCTGCTTGATGACCACGATCCGGCGATCCGGCGACTGGGACGGAATCGTGTCGCCGTAGACGCGCTTGGCTTCCTCGGCGAACCACTCGATGAACGACGCGCCGTAGGCGATCTCGCCCTTCGACTCGGCGAGCGGCTTGCCCTGCTCGACCGTCATGAGGACCGCGAGGTCGTCCTGGTTCGCCATCATGAGGTCGAACCACTTGCGCAGGACCGCCGCTCGCTCTTTCGCGGTCTTCGCCTTCCATTCGGTCATCGCCGCATGGGCGGTCTCGACCGCGCGCCGCGTCTCGGCGGCGCCCATCTTGGGCACGGTGCCGATCTGGACGCCGTCGGCGGGGTTGTACACCGGCAGGGTGGCCTTATCGTCGGCGTCGACCCACTCGCCGTTGATGTAGCACTGCTGCCGGAAAAGGCTCATGTCCTTCAACTGGACCGCGGGTTTGACTTTGTCGAGCATGGCTGGATCCTGCCGTGTAGGGGTGTGGGAGAACGCGGGCGGCAGAGTCGCCGCCGGGGCTGGGCCAGTATAACAAACCGCCCGCGGCCGCCTTTCCGCGGTCTTTTGGTGCCTTGCGGCATCCCGGCTGCATAAAATGTGACGCTATGCCTTTTCGCCGGCAGGGGCCGAAAGTCCCATGGCCAAAGCGTGGCCGCACGCGTAAAACCGTTGATATAATGAAAAATCTTCGGATACAACAACAACGCAAGAACAAACAGGGAACCTACGGATGCCTTCCGCTTTTACGCGCCTGGTCAGGCTCTTCGCGTGCCTGACTCTCGCCGCCTCGCTCCTCGCGGGCTGCGCCATGGGACGCGATCCCCGCGACCCGTTCGAGCCCGTGAACCGTGGCATCTATGAATTCAACGAAGGGGTCGACAAAGCCATCCTCAAGCCGGTGGCGCAGGGCTACAAGTTCGCCGTCCCGCAATTCATCCGCTCCAGCGTCTCGAACTTCTTCTCCAACCTGAACGACGTCGTCGTCGCGCTGAACAACCTGCTCCAGGGCAAGTTCACCGCAGCGTACTCCGACCTCGGCCGCATCGCGATCAACAGCACGATCGGCGTGCTCGGTCTGTTCGACGTCGCGTCCGAAGCCGGCATCGAGAAGCACGACGAGGATTTCGGCCAGACCCTCGGCCGCTGGGGCGTGCCCGACGGTCCGTTCGTGATGCTGCCCTTCTTCGGACCGAGCACGGCCCGCGACGGCGTCGCCCGCATCGCCGACTACTACAGCGACCCGGTGACGTACGTCGAAAACATGCGGGTGCGCAACTGGATGTGGGGCACGCGCATCGTCAACCGCCGCGCCGAGCTGCTCGACGCGAGCACGGTGCTCCAGACCGCCGCGCTCGATCCGTACGAATTCGTGCGCGACGCGTATCTCCAGCGCCGCCGCAACCTGATCCACGACGGCAACCCGCCGCCCGACCGCGAGTTCATGGAGCCCGGCCAGCCGCCCGCGCCCAAGACCTCGATCTCGCCGTTCCCGACCGCGGCCTACGAGAATGGTCCGGCGCCGGGGCTCAATTACGCCCGCACGCCGGTCGTCGCGGCGCAGGACTCGCCGCTGCCGGTCAAACCGGCGCTGGCCAGGCGCTGAACGCACAACGCACGGCAAAACGGGCACGCAGTCGCCTGCCCGTTTACGTTTCCAGCCACGCTTTCACCGCCTCCGCCACGCGGCGCCAGCCCGGCTCGAGCATGAGCGCGTGCGCCATGTCCTCGAACATCACCGGCGTGACGCCGTGGAAGCGCGCGGTCTCCTCGATCATCGGCGGCGGGAAGAACGCATCGCGCCCGGCGCCGATCACCAGCGTGCGCACCCCGCGCGACGGCGCGATCCAGAAATGCTGCGGCCACGCGAGGTCGGCGAGCGCGCGGCTGGATTCGCGCTGCATGCGCATCAGATGCCGCCTCGCGTCGGCTTCGGTCACAGTCTGAGAGAAGAGATAGTCCCGCACGCGGATGAGGTCGGGCTTCGCGCCCCCGTTCGCGAGCTGCATCGTGTTGAGCGCGAGGAATAGCGGCGGATCGCGCGCCGCCAGCGTGAAGGCGCTCCCGGTGAGGCCGTGCGGCGGGACCGGCGCGAGCAGCGCCATCGCCGGCGCACGGGCGCGCAGCGCCGCACGCTGCACGACGATCGCGCCCATCGAATGCCCGATCAGCACCGGCGGCTCGCCGAGACCGCCCGCCGCTTCGAGCACGTCGGCGACGTAATCGTCGACGCTCGCGAAATCGAGCGAGCCCGGCACCGGGCTCGCCCCGTGGCCGCGCAGGCTGACCGCGTGCGCGTCGTAACCCCGACGCGCGAACCACGGCAGAAAATTCTCCCAGCACCACGCCGCGGTGTACGCCCCGTGCACGAACAGGAGCGGCGGTGCCTTGCGTTCCTGGTTCGCTTTGCGCGAGATGATCTCGAGCGTCACGGCTTCGCCCGCGACGCGATGAAGATGCCGGTGAAGATGAGGACCGCGCCGGCGTAGTGATACCAGAGCAGCGCTTCGCCGAGGAAGATCGCCGCCAGCATCGCGCCGAACAGCGGCATCAGGTGCAGGAACGTGCTCGAGCGCTCGCCGCCGACGCGCGCGACCGCGGCGTTCCAGAAGAAGTACGCGAGCACCGACGGGAAGATCGCGAAATAGGCCAGCGCCGAGAACGTGATCGGTCCCCAATCGGTGCGCGCCCCCGTCTCGTAATCCCATGCGAAGATCGGCAGCAGGAAGAGGACCCCGATCGCGATGAGGCTGCCGGTGAACGCGCTCGACGACAGCTCGCGCGGACGCCAGCGCAGCAGGATCGTATAGATCGCCCACGCCAGCATCGCCGAGAGCACCCACAGGTCGCCCGGATTGAGCTTCAGATGCAGCAGCGTGTCGGGATCGCCGCGCGCGACGATGGTCAGCACGCCGGTGAGCGACGTCAGCACACCGGCGGCCGCCGCCGGCTTGAGCGGCTCGCGCAGGAAAGCGACGCCGATGGCGATCACGAGTATGGGGATGACCGAGTTGAGCAGCACGCCGTTGGTCGCGGCGGTGTACTTGAGCCCGGTGTACGACAGGGTGTTGAACGCGCCCACGCCCAGCACGCCGAGCGGCACCGTCACTTTCCACGCGCGCAGGATGCTCTTCCACTCGCGCGCGATCGGCCGCGCGACGAACGGCAGCAGGATCACGAGCGCGCCGGCCCAGCGCCAGAACGCCATGGCGATCGGCGAGATGTGGCCCTGGATGCCGCGACCGATCACCCAGTTGCCCGCCCAGAAGAGCGTGGTGAGGACGAGGAGCACGTACGCCGTCGACACGCTGATGCGCGCGCCGGGGCGCGCGCTGCCGCCGCGTTCCCGCACGGGGTCAGTTCAGGCGCGCCGCGAGCGGCTCGAGCTCGGCGATGTGCCTGGACACCGCGGCGCTGTCGCTCGCTTCGGGCTTCATGCGCAGATAGCGCCGGAAGTCGGTGAGCGCCGCCCTGAAGCACTCGAGCTCGAGATAGAGCTGCGCGCGGTCGCGATATTCCTCCGCGGCGTGGGGGAGCAGCGTGACGATGCGGTCGCTGGCCGCGAGCGCCTTGAGCCGCTCCTCTTTGGAGAGCCAGATCGCGCGCAGGTTGCGCAGCAGGCGCGCGAAGACCTCGTTCGGCGCGGCCGCGGCGAGCATCGACTTCATCAGCTTGTCGTCGACGTCGAGGTCTTTCGCCAGCGAGAGCAGGCGCCGCTTCAGGTCGTCGAGGCCGAGCGAGGCGCCTTTCGCATACGGATCGAGGATGATCGCGCCGTCGCGCAGCGTGCACTTGACGAGGAAGTGGCCGGGGAACGACACGCCGTGGAGCTGCAGCCCGATGCGGCGTCCGACTTCGACGTAGACGATGGCGAGCGTGATCGGGATGCCGAGCCGGCGCTCGACCACCTCGTTGAGATAGCTGTTGCGCGGATCGTAGTAGTCCTGTCCGTTGCCCGAGAAGCCGATCTCGTCGAAGAGATAGCGGTTGAGCGCAAGCAGCGCTTCGGTCGGGCTGATGTCCGAGCGCAGCCGCCGGTGCAGCGTCGCGCCCATGGTGTGGATGCGCGAGAGGTACTCGTCGACGTCCAGGCCTTCGTATTCCTCGGCCGCGATGAGCAGCGCGCCTTCGGCGAGGCTCACGTTCTGCGGCGGCGCCGCGACGAGGCGCTGCCAGCGCTCGGCGGAGGACAGCCCGAGATTCACACGCGCCTCGCGAGCGGCAGGTTCATCAGCAGGTTCTGGGGTTTCATGCGCAGTGTCGATTGCGGCGTCGTCGCGAGCCCGAGGAACACCGGCGCCCCGCCGAGATCGGCGAGCGCCGCGCCCGCGTCGCGGAATTCGAGGCGATACAGCCCGACGATCCGCTTCATGCGATCCTCGTCGACGTCGCCGCCATTATAGAGGTCGTTCAACATCGCGGTCGCCTCGGCGTCGAGGCCGACGTGCCAGAGCCAGTCCTCGTCCGGGATCTCGCGCACCGGCTCGATCTGCGTCTGGATGCCGTGAAAGTGCGCGATCCAGCGCTCGAGCACACGGGCGAACGCCCGGGAGGCGTCCGAGCCGGGGTTCATCTGCAGCGCGAGGTCGTAGCGCTCGTCGCGTGAGAAATATTCGGTCGCGGTCGAGCGGTCGAGCACGTCGAGCTCGGCGCTCGTCAGGGGCTGCTGGAGCTCGCGCATGAGGCGCCCGAAGTCTCCGAGGCCGGCGCTCGAGGCGTGGCTGTGCACCGTCTGGCGGTCGGCGAACATCACCGCGCCTTCGGGGATCACGATCGACTGCTCGCGGAAGAAGATCTCGGCGGCGCGCGCTTCGAGGCCGTCGTCGACGCCGTCGAGGATGCCGCGCAGGATCACCTGCACCGTGTGATGGATGAAATCGGGCGGTACCGCGACGTCGCGCCGGAACAGGCCGTCGTAGAACGCTTCGAGCGTCGGCGCCTCGAGGAGCTGGTCGCGAAAGCGCAGCATCACCGCGTAGTTCTCGCGCGCATCCTCGTCCGCGAGCTCCGCGAGGCCGGCAGCGCTCACCTCGCTGCGGGGCTCGTCCAGCAGCCGCTCGTGCAGCGCACGCTCCGCGGCGCACGACTCGGGGACGAGCGCGAGCTCGGGGCGCGCAAAGTACAGCCTCAGGTAGTCGTCGGTGACGACGAGCCGACCTTCTTCGTTGCGGCGGAGCAGGTGATAACCGCTCGACGTCCAGAAATCCTGCGTCACTGGATCGGTTCTGAAATCTCGATCAGATTGCCGTCGGGGTCGCGCAGATAGATCGAGCGTATCGTGCCGCGCGCGCCGGTGCGCACCACCGGACCCTCCTCGATCGGGACGCCGCAGTGCTCGATCTTCTCGATCGCGTCGACCAGCGGCCCGTCCGCGAGGAAGCACAGATCGAGCGAGCCCGGCGTCGGCACGCGCGCGCGGATCCCCGCGACGTAGCCGGGCGGGTGCACGTTGAACTTGTGCGGGCCGAACTTGAGCGCGATGCGGCCGGCGCCGTAGGTCTCCATCGTCATGCCGAGGACGCGGGTGTAGAAATCGAGGCAGGCTTCGAGATCGTTCGTGCTGAGCACGATGTGATCGACGCTCGCGAGCATGGGACTCTCCGTGGGAAAACAGCGGTAGGCCGCCACTATAAACGAGAGAGGCTCATGTAAAATAGCCGGGCTTCTTTCCCCCTCGCCCCGGTAGCTCAGTGGATAGAGCAGCCCCCTCCTAAGGGGCAGGTCGGACGTTCGATTCGTCTCCGGGGCGCCATCCAGCGCAAACGCTTGTAAGGGATCCACCCTCATCCCGATGCGTGGTCTTCAATTCGACCTATACGAGGCGGCTACACGCGCTTGACGCATGCATAGTGCGCGAGTAGCTTGAATCTTCCCCTCGCGAGCGGGTTTCTTTACACGAGTGTTTCTCCCCGCTGCGCCACGCTTCGCCGTTCGAGGAGACGTCATGCGACTCCAGAGACTGCGTTCCTTTCTTTCTTGATTGCCCTGTAGTTCGTGCAGCCCGTCGCGCCGTAGCGCGCGCTTTGAAATGGGCGCACCGATGCGTTCAGTGGTGGGAGAGAAAGCGAGGTGTGCTGCACGGAAGCGACCGACTTCTCCATTGCATCGAAATCCCGTCGTTGCGGCCGGAGATAGCGCCGCACGATTCAGATGACTGTCCGGGTACCGAACAGGAGGGCAGCATGGCCGGCGATATCGGAATCCAGGAACGTGTAGTGATACTGCCCGAGGCGCGCGCGCTGGAACTGGCGCCCGCTCTCGCAGCCGACGCGAAACGGCGCGTGGTTCACGTGTACGGATCGCGCGTCATGGTGATGGAACACTCGGCGGATGCGCCTGCGCCGGGCGCGATGGCCGAGGCGATGGCGCCGTCGAAAGCGGTGCTGGGCTCGCTTTCTCCGGAGGAACAACTCGGTTACGCCGCATTCAACCTGCGTGAGTCGGACGAGTATCAAGCCGCGAAATCGGCGCGTCCGCGCGACGGCGAAAGCTGGGACATGGCGCCGGACACGAACCACGCGTGCACCGCGCCCGACGAAACCACCGGGCAGGCGGCCGAAGCGAGAGCGGCCCTGGCCGGTGCGCCGACGAGCCAGCGGCTGACCGGCAGCGTCGCCGTCGGCATCATCATCGTCGAGGGACCGACCGCGGCGTTGAAGTTCTCGCAGGCGGAGCGCACCAAAGTCGTGGCCGAAGTGCAGAACGGCCTGTCGTGGCTCGCGACGCAGAACCCCGAAGGCCTGACGTTCAAGTACGACATCAAGATCGTCACGCTCGCCGTTCAGCCGGGACCGAGCACGCTCAGCTTCGACGAGAAAGAGACGCGATGGCGGGATCCCGCGATGCAGCAGCTCGGCTTCGGCACCGGCATGGGCGCGTGCACGCAGTACGTCGAGCAGCTCCGGACGAATCTCGGCACCAACTGGTGCTATTGCGGGTTCTTCACGAAATATCCGCTCGGGCATTTCGCATACGCCTCGATCGGCGGTCCGCGCCTCGTGATGAATTACGACAACGACGGCTGGGGACCGGACAACATCGACCGCGTCTTCGCGCACGAAAGCGGCCACATCTTCGGCGCGCCGGACGAGTACGCCTCGAGCGGCTGCAACTGCGGCGGCTCGTGGGGCTATTACGGCAAGCCGAACGCGAACTGCGAGAACTGCGCGCCCGGCGGCGGCGTCGACTGCCTGATGAAAGGCAACACGTGGGCGATGTGCGTGAACACGCCTTATCACCTCGGCTTCCCCCTCGTGCAGCAGACGTATTCGGGCGTGTGGCGCGCGGGCACCGATCCGTACTACCTGTGGGTCAACGCGTCGTGGTCGAGCTTCCAGACGAAATGGCAGCAGCTCGCGCAGCAGAACCTGCGGCTGGTCGATCTGAAGATCACGCGCGAGAACGGCATCGAGCGCTTCCACGGCGCGTGGCGTCAGGGCACCGGCGGTTACTACCTGTGGGTCAATGCGGACCAGGCGTCGTTCATCAGCAAATGGCAGCAGGTGTCCGCGCAGAACCTGCGCCTCGTCGACCTCGAGTGCCAGAACGTCAATGGCACGCTGCTGTATTCGGGCGTGTGGCTGCCCGGCACCGACGCGTACTACCTCTGGGTCAACGCCGACTGGAACAACTTCGTCGCGAAGTGGCAGCAGCTCGCCGCGCAGAACCTGCGGCTGATCGACCTCAAGATCGTCAACGTCGGCGGGCAGCAGCGGTTCTCGGGCGTGTGGCGCCAGGGCACGGGCGCTCACTACCTGTGGGTCAACGCGGACTGGCCCAACTTCGTCGCGAAATGGCAGCAGCTTGGAGCACAGAACCTGCGGCTGGTCGACTTCGAGATCACCCAGACGCCGCAAGGCCAGCGTTATTCGGGCTGCTGGCTGCCGGGTACCGATGCGTATTACCTGTGGTCGGGCGCCGACTGGCAGCACTTCTACGCGAAGTGGCAGGAGCTCGGTGCGCAGGGACTGCGTCTCATCGATCTCGACGTCGTGCCGGCATCCGGCGCGCAGAGTCCCGTGGCCCCGTCGGGAGCGATCGAGTACGGTGGGCTCGCGCCTGCGGTTGCGGCGGCGTTGTCCGGTGAAGAAGACGGACTGGGTGGCGCCGGTGAAGGCACGGCCGAAGCGAGCGGCGCGGCCGGCTACGGCGTGGGCAGCCTGACCGGAGAAGCGCCGATCGCCGCATCGGCGGGCGGTCTCGCCGGAGACGGCGGCGGATCGCTCGGCGGCGAGCCGATGGCCTTGCGCATCAGCATCACGCCCGTCAGCACGGTACCGGTCGGAGGCGGAGCGGCGACCCCGGCCGGCGCCGAAGCGCCGCCGGAGCTGGAGACCGAAGGGCTCGGCGGGGGCTCGGCGGTTTGAGTCGGCGTTGAACGTCCTCGCGCACCACACGCGTGGTGCGTGAGGATCCCGCAATCAGGGTTTGCGTGGCGGATCCGGCGGAACCATCGGCGGCGTGTCCCAGCTCAGACCGTCGCCAGGACGCTGCTTGGTCTGTCCCGCCCGCGACAGCCACGCGTGCGCGAACAGCGCCTCGGTATCACTCAGCGTCGGCAGCGATTCAACGGGCTCGCCGCCGGTCAGCACTGCCGCGATTCCCGCCATCGAACGCAGCTGCGCGGCGTTACCGCCTGCGCTCGTGAACACCCGCTGCGAGATGGTCTGCGCAGCGGGCGCCGCGCTGATCACTGCCGCGCGCTGCGCATCGGTCGCCGAAGTCGCGAGGATGACGAGTACTTCAGGCATGGTTGTGTCCTGACGAACGCATGAGCTTACCTCCGCAGGCGTCCGCGTGCTCGACGCAATCGGGCACACCCGTTGCTGAATCGGTAACGTCTGCATCACGGTCATGAGTGCAGACCGGCCGAGCGAAGTACGGGATTGCGGTCGACTCGCCCTAGCAGACGGCCGGAAATAGTCTGCCACCTTCTCTGGTGGGCTGTGTAAGGAAATCGTCTTGGACCACTGGCATTTCGATGGCGGCGCCGAATCGCGCGAATGGTCGTGGATGTGCATGAGCGAAGAAGAAGGCATCGCGACGCAATGCTCTGCGCGCACGTTTCCGACGCTCACCGAATGCCTGCAGGACGCGGTGAACCACGGCTACGCCGACTAGAAACAAAAAAGCCGCACGGTTCACGTGCGGCTTTTGCTGAAGCTGCCGAACAGTCAGTCGCCGTCTTCCTCCTCGGACGCGGCGCACATCGCGCAATGCTCGCCGTAGCCGCCGGTGACGCGCTCGACCGCTGCGAGCAGCTCGCGCGCGTTGCCGTTGAAAACGCGGACGTTGGGATCGAGCGGATCGACCAGCGTCGGCGCGAGCTTCCTGCGGTTCACCAGCTTCGCCTTGAAGGGTTGGCCATGGAACGGGCACTCGCGCAGCCAGCCGATGTTGATCGCGAAGTCTTCCGCGGCCCACTGCCTGACGGTCTGAGGATCGCTTTTTTCCGATCCGAAGAGCGGTGTCATCGTCTGCATTCCGAGCTCCTCGTGGACAATATCGGTGAATCCCCGAGCAATGTCCGTGCCTCTTTCGTCCGGCGGCGGAACGAGAAAATTCGCCTCAATCACATTCGGTCGAACGGCGGCGGCGGCCTGCGCTCACGACCTGAGACGATCTATCGCGACGATCCGAGGAAGTTCGCAAAGCGCCCTGAATCTCGTGGTAAAGTTTGCGTCGCGCCCGCGGCCACGACACCAAATTACACGCGGGCGTTGCAACATCTCCTGAGGAGGAGGATGGAGCGAGACTAGCAGTAGCCATTTACGGTGAAGATTGGAGCCGGGGTCCCCCCCGGCTTTTTTTTGGTGCGCCCGCCCGAAATGCGCACCAGCTCGATGCCCTCAGAGGCATGTGCATTGCTCCGAATTCTTGCTTACGCCCGACGCATTCCGCGCCGGGTTTCACGAGATATCAACGGATCAAGGAGCACCCTATGGCCGAAAGACATCATTGGCGCGGCGGTTACGGCGAGCACGGCGGCAGCGGTCAGCGAGACGACGAGTCGTGGCGTCACGAGCGCCAGGGGCAACCGGGTTGGCCGGGCAATCAGGACTGGCAGAGCAACCAGCGCTGGCCGAGCAACCAGGGCCAGAGCAGCCAGAGCGGCGGCTACGGCGGCCCGGGCGGTTACGGTTCACAAGGTGGATACGGTTCGCAGGGCGGATACGGCGGCAGCCAGTGGTCGCAGCGCGAGCATGAGGGCAGCCACCGCGGTTCCCAGGGCTACGGCACCCAAATGAGCGGCGGCACCCAGGCCGGCCAGCAGAGCGGCAGCTATCACTCGACCGGCTACGGCAACGAGCACGGCACGGGTTACGGTCCGCAGGGCTACGGCACCGGCGGCGGCAGTTACGGCGGCGGCCGGAGCCATCAGGGCGGCGCCTACGGCGGCAGTTACTCCGGTGAGAGCGGCTACGGCCCCTCGGGCGGATTCCGCTCGCAAGGCGATTTCGAATCGCAGGGCGGCTATGGCTCGCACGGCAGTCACGGCGGCGGCCAGTGGTCGCAGTGGGAGCGCGGCGGCAGTCAAGGCTCGTGGCAGGAACGGCAACCGTGGCAGAGCGGCCAGGGCTCGCAGGCCCGATTCGGCGGCGGGCAGCAGGGCGGTTACGGCCAGGGCAACTGGGCCAACGAGCGCTACGGCGGTCAGGACTACGGCTCGTCGCGAGGCGGGCAGCAATCGGGCTACGGCGGTTACGGGGAGCACGGCGGCGGCTACGGCTCGCAGTCGAGCTACGCCTCACACGGCGGCTACGGCTCGCAGGCCGCCGGTTACGAGGGCCACGGCGGCTGGGCTCACGAAGGCTCGCCAGGCGGCTACGGCGGCGGCCAGCAAAGCGGCTACAGCCCACAGGGCGGCGGCTACGGCGGTCAGGGCGGTTACGGCTCGCAAGGCGGTTATGGATCGCAGGGCCGGATGAGCGGCTGGGACCCATCGGGCTCCGGGCAGCAAGGCCGTTCGATGCGCCGCGGGCCGAAAGGCTACCAGCGCTCCGACCAGCGCATGAAGGAAGACATCTGCGAGCGCCTGATGCAGAGCGGCCACATCGATTCGTCGGAAGTGACGATCGACGTCAGCCAGGGCAAGGTGGTCATCGACGGCACGGTGCCCGATCGCCGCATGAAGCACGCGATCGAGGACATCGCCGAAGCCTGCCCGGGTGTGACCGACGTCGACAACCGCGTGCGCGTCGAGCACGGCAACCCGTGGGGCTCGGACATGCGCCAGGGCGGTGAAGGCGGCCATTGGGCGGGCGGGAGCCCGACCACCCGCGGCGGCACCGGCACGACGAGCTCGCACACGGGCACGGGCAATCCGACCGCGACCACCGCGACCGGCGCATCGAGCGGCCAGAGCTACGGCGGCGCGACGACCCCGGCGGGCGACGGCGAGAAGACCGCGTCGCGCGGGCCCGGCGGCGGCATGGCCGGGCAGAGCGTGAGCTCGAGCTCGACGTCCAAGTCCAGGAAGAACGAATGAAGCGACGGATGAACCGTGACGGGTAACCCGTGACGAGGCCGGCGCGATGCCGGCCTTTTTCTTTTCTCGCGGCATTGCGGCACACGCCTTGCACTAGGCGCTCACAACCAACGTTCCACGTATCCGCCGCCTCATGCCCGCTCAAAGCCCCCTGCTCCGCCGGCTCGGCTGGCTGCTCGTCCTCGCGACCGCGCTCGCCGGGTGCGAGCAGCGCACGACCGCCACGGGCCCGCAGCAACAGGCCGGACAGCCCCCGGCACAGCCGTTCCCCGGACCGCAGCCCTCGGCCGACGCCGGTACGACGCCGCGCGCACAGGCGAGCGGCCTCCCCGACTTCACCGTCCTCGTCGAGACCCAGGGCCCCGCGGTGGTCAACGTGGTCACCACGCGCACGCGCGGCGGCGGCATCGGCGGCGACGCGGCCGACGATCCGCTGTCGGACTTCCTCCGGCGCTTCATGCCGCAGCAGCCCGATCCGGGTCCGGAGCGCGCGCAAGGCATCGGCTCGGGATTCATCATCACCACCGACGGCTACGTGCTCACCAATGCGCACGTCGTCTCGGACGCCGACGAAGTCACCGTGCGCCTCGCCGATTCGCGCGAGTTCAAAGGCAAGATCGTCGGCGTGGACATGCGCACCGACGTCGCGCTGCTGAAGCTCGCCGCGACCGGGCTGCCGACGGTGAAGCTCGGCAACTCGGAAAGCCTCAAAGTCGGCGAATGGGTCGCGGCGATCGGCTCGCCGTTCGGCTTCGTCAACACGATCACCGCGGGCATCGTCAGCGCGAAAGGCCGCTCGCTGCCCGACGAATCGTTCGTGCCGTTCATACAGACCGACGTGGCGGTGAACCCGGGCAATTCGGGCGGGCCGCTCCTCAACCTCAAGGGCGAAGTGGTCGGCATCAATTCGGCGATCTACAGCCGCACCGGCGGTTACATGGGCGTGTCGTTCGCGATCCCCATCGAGGTCGCACTCGACGTCGGCAAGCAGCTCCAGGCGACCGGCAAGGTCACGCGCGGAAGGCTCGGCGTGCAGATCCAGGCGCTCACGCCCGAGCTCGCGAAGTCGTTCAAGCTGCCCAGCACGCAGGGCGTGCTCGTCGCCTCGGTCGAGCCCAAGAGCCCCGCCGACCAGGCGGGCCTGCAGCCGGGCGATGTCATCCTCGCGTTCGAAGGCAAGCCCGTGAAGAGCGCGAACGAGCTGCCGCGCGTCGTCGCCGCCACCAAGCCCGGAACGGTGATCACGCTCGACGTGTGGCGCGGCGGCGCGAAGAAACAGATCAAGGCGACCCTGGCGGAGTTTCCTTCGGAGAACGTCGCCCAGCAGCAATCGCCCGAGACGCGCAAGAGCTCGAACAAGCTAGGCCTCCTTGTGCGCGAGCTCACGCCGCCGCAGGCAAAACAGCTCGGCATCGAATACGGGCTGCTCGTCGAGAACATCACCGCGCCCGGTCCCAACATGCAGGTGCAGCGCGGCGACATCATCGTCGCGATCAACAACATCTACTTCAAGAGCCTCGACGAGTTCAACCGGCTGCTGTCGAAACAGCCGTCCGGCAGCATCGTCGCGCTGCTCGTGCGCCGCGGGGACGCGGCGCTGTACATCCCGGTGAGGGTCGGACCGGAAGCCGCAAAGTGAGCTCGAATTGAAGCGGTACCTGCTGAACTGCCTCGTCTCGGGAACGCTCGGAGGAATCGCCTCGCACGTCGTCGCATCGCTGTTCAGCCGGCACGAGCACCGCCGCAGCGAGCTGCCGATGCACGCGGTGAGCCACATCTATTACGACGACGAGCCGGCATCGCACGAGGGCGATGAGCCGATCGACGCGGCGATCGGCTCGGTCCTGCATCACGGCGCGAGCATCTTCTGGGCGGCGTTCTTCGAAGCGCTGTTCGGCAGGGACGCGGAGAAGAGCACGTCCGCCGCTCTGGCCGGCGGCGCGACGATCGCCGCCGCCGCGTACATCACCGACTATCACATCGTCTCCGACCGCTACAAACCGGGCTTCGAAGCAGTTCTCTCCGACCGCGCGCTGTTCCTCGTCTACGCCGCGCTCGGCGCCGGTCTCGCCGCGGGTGCGCGCTTACGCGGGCTTCGCAACCATCAGGTAGAAGATGGCGATGAACGCGAAGAACGCGGGAAAGCCGAGCGCGGTCCAGATGCGGTCGTAGCGCCAGAAGAGCGGCGGTAGATCGCTTTCTTCCGCCGCCGCGCGCTCGGCCATCCCGGCCATGCGGATCTGCAGCCACACCACCGGCAGCCAGCACGCGCCCGCGACGACGTAGAGCACGAGCGCCCACGCGATCCACGGCGTCGTGTAGGGCATACCCATGAGATGCACGAGATACAGCCCGCTCGCCGGCTGGACGATCGCCGTCGGCGTGGTGAACAGCCAGTCCGCCCACACCACCCTGCGCGTCACCACCGCGATCGCGCGCACGTCGCGCGAGCGGTTGGTGCAGAACATGTAGAAGGCCGAGCCCAGGCCCGTGCCGAACAGCAGCGTCGAGCTGAGGATGTGGATGAATTTGATGAGCAGGTATTCCATAAACAGTGACGGGTAATGCGGTGACGGATAGTGCGGTGACGGATAGTGCGGTGACGGATAAAGCGGTGACGGAAGGCGTGTGCTCGGCTGAAACGCGTCACCGTTCCATCCGTCACCGTTTCACCCGTCACCGCATCATCCGTCACTTCTTTCAAACTGAAGCAGCACCAATATCGCAACCACCATCGGCGCATTCTTGGTCAGCGGTCCATACGGATGCAGCCAGTACTCGGGCAGGAAGATCGTGATCAGGATCGTGTAACCGACGATGAGCGCGATCTGCGCGCGCCACAGCCCTGCGCGGCGGCGCATGACGAGGCTGCCGATACCGAACGCGAGGTCGAGGAGCGCGGCGCCGTAGAGCGCGATCGACGCGGCCGGACCCGTGAGCCCGACGCGCTCGAGCAACGCGTAACTCTCGTTCACCGGATACACGCCGAGCGAGACGATGCCGGTGACGATCCACACCAACGCGACGGCGTAGCGCAGGAGCGGCAGCAGCCAGGCGAGCCGCGCCTGGTTCGCGAGCGCGCGGGCAGCGCGTGCGCTCACGAAGCGCTCGGCCGCGCATGGCGCGCGGCCGAGCAGGCGCGTCACGTCATCGGCCGGCGCGGCGTTGCCGCGTTCCAGCATCGCCAGCGATTCGCGGTCGAGGAGCGAGCCCGGCAGCTTGCCGCCGATCGCGGCGGCCTTGCGCACCAGCGGCATCGGCACGCCGACGAAATGCGGTGCGCCCAGCCCCATCGAGCGCCGCAGGATCGCGAGGTATTCGCGCAGCGTCAGCGGCCGCGGCCCCACGACCGCAATGCGCGTGCGATCGAACTCGGACGTCGCGAGCACACGCACGATCGCTTCGGCGAGGTCGTCGACGTGTACGGGTTGTATCGTTTGCGCGCCGCCGCCGGGCACCGGTACGAGCGGGAGCGACGCGAGCATCGCGAACAGCGCGGTGCTCGCGCCCTCCTCGCCGAAAACCAGCGACGGCTGCACGATCACCCACGGCATCGGCAGCGTCGCGAGCGCTTCGTCGGCGCGCCGCTTGGTCAGGTGATACGCGCTCGAAGCCCGCGCGTCGGCGCCGAGCGCCGAGACCTGCACGACCTTCTTCACGCCGGCTCGTGCGCTGGCGCGAAACAGCGCCTGCGGCGCGGCGACGTGCAGCGCCTCGAACGTCGCGCCGCCGGTCTCGCGCATGAGGCCGACCGCGTTGATCACGTAATCGATGCCCGCGAGCCGCGGCAGCCAGATCGCTTCGTCGTGATCCCGCGCGAAGTCGACGCGCATCGCGCGGCAGCCTTCGGGCGCTTCGCCTCTGACGCCGCACACCACGCCGTAACCTTCATGCGCCAGCGCCCGCAACGCGTGACGGCCGATGAAGCCGGTCGCGCCGAGGAGCAGGACGGTTCCCGGGCTCACCCCGAGAAAGCGCCGACGATCGCGCGCACGATGAAGTACGCGGCAGCGCCCGTCGCGGCGATCAGCAGCAGGAGCGCCGCGATCAGGCCCGTCACGAAGACGCCGCTGGCGCGTTTCGCGCGCCGCGGATGGTCGAGATGCCGTTCCAGCAGCGCGACGTTGCGCTGGTTCGCTTTCCACGCGGCGTCGAAGATATCGCCCGCGAACGGAATGAGACCGATCACGCCTTCGACCGCGACGTTCCAGACCATGTGCGCGAGCACCACGCGAGGCGCGCCGGCGCGGGCCGCTTCGCGCACGATGTAGCTCGACAGCACGACGCCGATCGCGTCGCCGAGCCCGGGAATCAGCCCGAGGATCGCGTCGAGGCCGAAGCGAAAGCGCGTGCCCGGCAGCGGTATCGAGCTGTCGAGCAGCCACGCGATGCGCCCGAGGCGCCGGCGCAGCTCTGTGAGGTCGTCCGAGCTCATAGATGCGGCAAGAGCAATTGCAGAGCCTAAGGGGCTATCTGCTACGATTGGACCATATCGGGACCGGGGAAGAACGTTGGCCAAAAAAGCTCCGAAGCGTGCGCTTCAATCGTGCTGTGCCGCGCACACCCTGCACGACGGTCTCTCGGACGTCACCTACGTGCTGCTGCCGCTGCTCGCCCAGACCTTCGGCCTCTCGCTCGCGCAGGTCGGCTTCATCCGCTCCGCGCACCGCACCGCGATGGCGGCTTTCCAGCTTCCCGCGGGTCTTTTCGCCGAGCGCTTCGGCGAGCGGAACCTGCTCGCGTTCGGCACCTTCGTCGCGGGCTGCGCGTTTTTCGCGCTCGGCCACGCGACCGGCTTCTGGATGATCATCGTCGCGCTGTTCTTCGCGGGCTTCGGCTCGGCGGTCCAGCACCCGCTCTCCTCCACCATCATCTCGCACGCCTATCCCGACGCGGGACGGCGCGCCGCGCTCGGCACCTACAACTTCTTCGGCGACGTCGGCAAGTTCGCGTTCGGCGGCGCGGTGAGCCTGTGCCTGCTCGCGGGCATCTCGTGGCAGGCGCCGGTGACGGCGTTCGGCGTGATCGGGGTCGTCACCGCGGTGCTCATCTTCATGAACGTCGCGAACACGCGCGCCGCGCGGACGGATGACGCCGCGGCCGAGGCGACGCCGAAGACCAAAGGCTGGGGCATACGCGACCGGCAGGGCTTCACCGCGCTGTGCCTCATCGAGATTCTCGATTCCTCGACGCGCACCGGCTTTCTCACGTTCATCGCCTTCCTGCTGATCGACAAAGGCATCCCCGAAGGCTGGGCGGCGCTGGCGGTGCCGCTGATATTGACCGGCGGCATGGCCGGCAAGCTCGCCTGCGGCTTTCTCGCGGAGCGCGTCGGGATCGTTCGGACCATCGTCGTCAGCGAGGTCTTCACCGGCGCCGGCATACTCGCAACCCTCGCGCTGCCGGGCATCGGCGTGATGATCCTGCTGCCGCTCATCGGCGTCGCGCTGCAGGGGACGTCGTCGGTGCTCTACGCGACCATCGGCGACCTGGTCGAGCAGGACCGCCTGCCGCGCGCGTTCGGGTTCTTCTATACGATCGGCTCGGTATGCGGCATCGTCGCGCCGCTCGGCTACGGCCTGCTCGGCGACATCACCAGCGTGCCGGTCTCGATCGCGACCGTCGGCTGTGCGGTGCTGCTCGCGGTGCCGCTGGCGGCGATGCTGCGGCCGTCGCTGGGGACCGCGAAAGCGGCGGCGATTTAGATCGTCATTCCCGCGCAGGCGAAAAATCGTCATTCCCGCGCAGGCGGGAATCCATTTTCAAATCGTCGAGGTCAAAATGGATTCCCGATCACTTCCGCTGCCGCGGGTCGGGAATGACGTCTCTCAAGCAGCCTTCGCGGGCTTGAGCATCGACCCGACCAGCATCGGCACGCGCGACGCGCGCACGTAGACGTAGCCGTCGAAGAGCCTGCGCTGGGTGCGGAAGAACGCGCCCTGCTCCGCATACCATGCGCCGCTCTCCTTGCGCACCGTCGCCGCAACCGTCAGCACGCCCGACGGCATGGCGATGCGGATCGGCGCTTCGGGATTGTCGGTCCTGCGCGCGGCCGCGTGCACCACGCTGCCTTCGAGCCGCGCCGCGACCGCCATGCACAGCGACGCGGTGAGCGGCAGCGCACGGTGCGTCTGACCGCTGGAGAGCATGCGGCCGGTCAGGTCCATATCGTCCGCGGCGAGCTTCTCGCCCGTCAGCGTCACGGCGTCCTGCGGCCCCGAGACGAAACCGATGAACGGCACGACGCGCTTGGCCTTCGCTTCCTCGATGTTGGAGGCGATGCCCATCGCGACCGAGGCCGCGAGGCGGATCGCCCCGAGCTTTTCCAGCAGCGCGGTGTTGCCGTCGAGCGCTTCGGGCATGTCGGTGCCGGCGATGCCGAGATCGGCGGCGCGCACGAAGCAGCACGCATTCGCGGCATCGACCATCGACACGGTGAGCTTGCCGCAGCCGGGCACGTCGAGCACGTCGGTGACGTTGCCCGTCGGCAGCAGCTTGCCGGTCGTGGCGCCGCCGGGCTCGCGGAACTCGAGCTTCACCGGTGAGCCGGTGCCCGACACGCCGGGTATCGCGAGCTCGCCGTCGACCGCAGACTCGCCTTCGTCGAGCGCGAAACGCGACCAGATGATCTTCCTGGTGTTGGTGTTGTGCACGCGCACCAGCGCTTCCTTGCCGCTCCCCGGCACGATCCCTTCATCGATTGCGAACGGTCCCATCGCCGAAGACATGTTGCCGCAGTTGCCGCTGTAGTCGACCTTGGCTTCCTTCACCGAGATCTGGGCGAAGGTATAGTCGATGTCGGCGTCGGGCCGCGACGAAGGACCGACGACGCACACTTTCGACAGCGACGAGATGCCGCCCCCCATACCGTCGAGCTGACGGCCGTACGGATCGGGGCTGCCGATCGCCGCGAGGAAGATCTCGTCCCACGCCGCACGCTCGCGCGGCAGGTCTTTCGCGTTGAAGACGATCGCGTTGCTGGTGCCGCCGCGCATGAAGACGGCGGGGATCTTGAGTTGCTTCATTCCGGGGGCTCCTTGGCTGCAGGCGAGGCGCCTGCGCTACGAAAAAGAACGATTCTACCGGCGCGGCAGCACGAGGTGGTCGCGCCCGAGCTCTTCGAGCCGCGAGACGCCGAGCAGAGCCATCACGCGATCGACTTCGCTCCTGAAGATCTGCAGCGCCCGCGCCACTCCCGCCTCGCCCGCGACCGACGCGCCGTAGAGCGTCGCGCGGCCGGTGAACACCATGCGGGCCCCGAGCGCGAGCGCCTTGACGACGTCGGAGCCGCGGCGCAGGCCGCCGTCGAGCACGACCGCGAGCTTGTGGCCGACCGCGTCGGCGATGTCCGGCAGCGCGTCGAGCGGAGCGAGCGCGCCGTCGAGCTGCCGTCCCCCGTGGTTCGACACGAAGACGCCGTCCGCGCCCGCCGCCAGCGCGCGGCGCGCATCGGCGACCGTAAGCACGCCTTTCACGAACAGCTTGCGCGGCCACGCGCGCCGCATCCACTCGAAGTCTTCCCAGTCGAGCGCGTCGCGGCGCGAGCGGAATTCCTGGAGGTTCCTGGCGACGATCCTGCCGCCGACATCGGTGTCCACGTTGCGAAACCGCGGCACCCCGTCTTTCATCAGCGTCCTGAAGAAGACGTTCAAGAGCCAGCGCGGGTGCAGCACGCCCTGCGCGAGGTTCGCCATGTTGAGACGGAACGGCACGTCGAAGCCGTTGCGCAGGTTGTATTCGCGGTTGCCGCCGACGCACACGTCGCTCGTCACGACCAGCGCTTCGTAACCCGCGTCGCGTGCGCGCGCGATGAGCGCGTCGACCGCGAGCCGGTCCTTGTTCGCATAGAGCTGGAACCACTTGGCGCCGCCCGCCTCCGCCGCGACGCGCTCCATCGCGACGAACGAGGCGGTCGAAAGCACGAACGGCACGCCGGCCGCCGCGGCGGCGCGAGCGAGCGCGAGGTCCGCCTCGTGCCAGTAGAGACCTGCCGCGCCGGTGGGCGCGATGCCGACCGGCATCGCGTAGGTCTTTCCGAACAGCGTGACTTCCTGCGAGCGCTGCGACACGTCGACGAGCGTGCGCGGTCTGAACCGGATGCGCTCGAACGCGGCGCGATTGTCGTCGACCGAGACTTCGTCTTCCGCGCCACGCTCCAGAAACTCGTACGCGACGCGCGGCAGGATGCGCCGCGCGGCGGCGCGCAGGTCGTCGATGTTGAGCGCTTCGGCTGCGTTCACGATACGGAATACGGGGCGTGGGCCATACGCGGCGTGCATTAGAATACCGCCTTCCCGCCGCTGTCCACGATTCAAAAAGTCCCACATTTGCGTCCGATCTATCTCGTCGCGTTCACCACGCTGCTGGTCCAGGGTTGTCACATGGGCAGCCGCGTCGTCGCTTCACTGCTCGCGATCAAGCTCGGCGCCAACCCTCTCGAAGTCGGCGTGCTCATCAGCGTCTATGCGATCTTCCCGCTGCTGCTCGGCCTGTATTCGGGACGCATATCGGACCGGCTCGGCCCGAGAAAGCCGATGATCGCCGGTGCGATCGGCATCGCCGCAGGGCTCGTACTGCCATTCCTCAACCCGACGCTGCCGGCGCTGTACGTCTCGTGCACCCTGATCGGCACCGGCTTCGTGTTCTTCAACGTCTCCAATCAGACGCTCGGCGGCGCGCTCGGAACAAAGGACGAGCGCACGCACAACTTCGCGACGCTGGGCCTCGGTTACGCCGCGGGCCACTTCGCCGGACCGGTGAGCGTCGGCTATGCGATCGATCATCTCGGCCACACCTCGGCGTATCTCATGCTCACCGCGATGGCCGTGCTCGCCGCGGCGATCTTCGCGCTCGATCCGCGCTTCAGGATCAAACCGTCCGAGACCCCGCGCGGCAGCGGCCACGTCTTCGAGCTGCTCAAGCTGCCGCTCCTGCGGCGCGCGGTCATCGTGAGCGGGCTGGTCACGACCGGCTGGGACCTCTACGGTTTCTACGTCCCGATCTACGGGCATTCGATCGGCCTTTCGGCGTCGACGATCGGCAACATCCTCGGCGTGTTCGCCGCGGCGACGTTCATCGTGCGCGCAGTCGTGGCGCGGCTCACCGCGCGCTTCGGCATCGAGCCGGTGCTGCGCGGCGCCGCCTGGATCGGCGCGGTGTTCTTCGTGCCGTTCGCGATGACCGAGGTGGTGCCGGTGCTCTTCGCGCTGTCGTTCGGCATCGGGCTCGCGCTCGGCTGCAGCCAGCCGCTGACGCTCAACCTCGCCTACAACTACTCGCCGCCGGGACGTGCGGGGGAAGCGACCGGCCTGAGGCTCACCATCAACAACATCACCCACGTCGGCGTGCCGGTCGCGTCGGGCGCGCTCGCCGCCGCCCTCGGCGTCGCGCCGGTGTTCTGGACCTGCGCCGCGCTCCTCGTCGCGAGCGGCTGGCTCGCGCGGGCCGACGCGTGATGGCGCCGGTCTACCTCGTCACGCTCGTCCACACCGCGACGCACGCGTGCTTCACCGGGAGCAAGGTGGTGATCGCGCTGCTCGCGCTCGAGCTGGGCGCGTCGCAGACGACGGTGGGCGTGCTGATCGCCGCCTACGCGGTGGCGCCGCTCGTGTGCGGCGTGTACGCCGGCCGGCTCGCCGACCGCATCGGCATGCGCCTGCCGATGCTCGCCGGCGCGACTGCGATCGGCATCGCGATGCTCGTCGGCGCGATCGGGCGCTCGATGCCGGCGCTCTTCGTCACCGCGCTGCTCGTGGGCTTCGGCTTCGTGTTCTTCATCGTGTCGGTGCAGAACCTCGTCGGCAAGCTCCCCGGCGAGCGCTCGCGCAACTACAGCATCCTGACGATCGGCTATTCGACGTCGAACCTCGTCGGGCCGCTGACTGCCGGGTTCGTCATCGACTACGCCGGGCACGGTTCCGCGCTCTTCGCGTTCGCGGGCCTGAGCCTGCTGCCGATCGGCATGCTGATCGCGCGTCCGGACCTGACGCGGGTCGCGCGCGCGGCGCATAAAGAAGCGCCGTCCGGCACGTTTACGTTGCTGAAGAACCCGGTGCTGCGCCGGCAGATCCTGATCAGCGGGCTGTCGATGAGCGCGTGGGAGCTCTTCATCTTCTACGTGCCGATCTACGGGCACGGCGTGTCGCTGTCGGCGTCGACGATCGGGCTCATCATCGCCTCCTTCGCCGTCGCGACGTTCGTGATCCGCTTCCTGCTGCCGTCGATCACTGCGCGCTTTGGGGTCGAGCGCGTGCTCGCCGCGTCGATGCTCTCCGCCGCGCTCGCATCGGCGGTGTTTCCGCTGTTCGCGCGGCCCGAAGTGCTGATGGCCATCGCGTTCCTGCTGGGCCTGGGCCTCGGCTGCGCGCAGCCGCTGTCGCTCACCACGTCGTACGAGCGCTCGCCGCCGGGCCGTTCCGGGGAGGTCACCGGCTTGCGGACCATCGCGACGAATTCGGCGCGGCTCGCGGTGCCGCTGCTCTCCGGCGCGTTCGGCGCCGTGCTCGGCGCGGGCGCGGTGTTCTGGCTCAACGCGGCGAATCTCGCGGTCGTGAGCTACATGGCCCGCCACATGGACCAGGTCTGACCCGGGTTTCATCCTGGATTACATGAGCATCGGTTTCCTCGTCTGCCTGAGCATCTCGGTCCACGCCTGCTACATCGGCAGCAAGGTGCTCGTCTCGCTGTTCGCCCTGGATCTCGGCGCGAGCCAGGCCACCGTCGGCCTGCTCGCAGCGCTGTACGCGGTCGTGCCGCTCGTGCTCGCGGTCTACACCGGCAGGCTCGCGGACGAGAAAGGCACGCGGCTGCCGTTGATCGTCGGCGCGGCGATGACGACGGCCGCGATGCTGACCGGATTCGTCTGGCGCGATCTCGCGGGTCTCTTCGCCGTGGCGCTGCTCATGGGCGGCGCGTTCGTCTTCTGGAACGTGTCGATACAGACGCTCGCCGGCGCGATCGGCACGGCGGAGCAGCGCCCGCGCAACTTCGCGTGGCTGTCGATCGGCTATTCGGTGTCCAACTTCATCGGCCCGGTGTTCGCCGGCTACTCGATCGACCACGCCGGGCACGCGATGACGTTCCTCTTTTTCGCATGCGTGCCGGTGATCCCGATTGCGCTGTTGTGGAAAAGGCGCGACCTCGCGAGCATTCACGGCGGCAAGGCGGCCGGCGGCAGCGGCGGCGCGCTCGATCTCCTGCGCGAGCCGGTGCTGCGCAGGCTGATCCTCATCAGCGGCCTGTCGGTGGCGTCGTCAGAGCTTTTCGCGTTCTACGTGCCGGTGTACACGCACAACGTCGGGCTCTCCGCGTCCACGACCGGCATGATCCTCGGCACGTATGCCGTCGCGATCCTGCTCACGCGCTTCATGCTGGGTCCGCTCACGCGCAGGTTGCGGACCGACCAGATCATGGTGAGCTTCCTGCTCGTCGCGGCGGCGGCGTTCGCGGCGTTCCCGCTGTTCACGAGCGCCTATGCGCTGATGAGCGTCGCCTTCGTGATCGGCATCGGCGTGGGCTGCACCCAGCCGCTCCTCATGGCGACCTCTTTCGACAAATCGCCCCCCGGCCGCGCGGGCGAAGTGACCGGACTGCGGCTGACGGCGAACAACATGGCGCGCATCGTCATGCCGCTGATCTCCGGCGTCCTCGGCACCGCCTTCGGCGCGTCGCCGGTGTTCTGGCTGAACGCCTTGAATCTCGCGACGATCAGTTTTCTTTCCAGGCGTTGAAGGCAAGAGCTGATTAACCGCCAAGGACGCCAAGGAAACCAAACCTGTCATTGCGAGGAGCGGCAGCGACGACGCAATCCCGACGCGGTCGATTCCGTGCGCCACGAGATCGCCACGTCGCGCTTCGCGCTCCTCGCGATGACCATTACGCCTTTCCTTGGCGTCCTTGGCGTCCCCTGCGTTAAAAAACGCCCTGCGCTTTGCGTCTAGAATAAAGCGACATCCCGAGGAGGAATCATGAACATGGACCGCAATGCCGTTCCCGCGGCGACGCGCGCGGTTGCGCGATGGGTTTCGCAGCTTCGATACGAGGACCTGCCCGAGCGCACGCGCGAAGTCGTGCGCTGCGCGATCCTCGATACGCTGGGCTGCGGCGTCTACGGTTACGCGACGCCGTGGGCGAAGATGCTGCTCGAGTGGGCGCGTGCGGGCGGCGGCAAAGCCGAATCGACCGTATGGGGCGACAGCGCGCGCAGTCTGCGCGCGGCCGACGCCGCGCTCGTGAACGGCACCTCCTCGCACGCGTTCGAGCTCGACGACTATCACAACGCCAAGCTGCACCCGGGCGCAGTGGTCATTCCCGCCGCGCTTGCGGTCGCCGAGAAGCTGAACGCCGACGGGAAGACGCTCGTCACCGCGATCGCCGCGGGCTACGAAGTCATGATCCGCTCGAGCCTCGCGCTCAATCCTTCCGCCGCGCGTCTTCGCGGCTGGCACCTCACCGGCGTGTGCGGTCCCTTCGGCGCCGCGGCGGCGTGCGCGGTGCTGATGGGTTTCGACGCGGAGCGCACCGCGTGGGCGCTGGGCCTCGCCGGCACGCAGGGCGGCGGCGTATGGGCCTTCAACGCCGACGGCGCGATGAGCAAGCGGCTGCACGCGGGCAAGGCCGCGCATTCGGGCGTGCTCGCGGCGGAGCTCGCAGCGCTGGGCTTCACGGGTCCGACGCAGATCTACGAATTCGAAGACGGCGGCGTGCTGAAAGCCTACTCCGACGCGTCCGATCCCGCGCCGCTCACTGCGCAGCTCGGCGAGGTCTGGCGGCTCGATGCGATCTCGATCAAGCCGTACTCGTGCTGCGGCAGCACGCATTCTTACGTCGACGCCGCCTTCGCGCTGCGCGACAAGCTCGGCGCGCCGTGGGACACGCGGCGCAAAGTGAAGGTCGGCACGAGCAAAGTGGTCGACGTGCAGTGCGGTTTCGACTACACGCCGACCAACGCGCTCAACGCGCAGATGAGCCTGCGCTACATCGTCGCGGCAGCGCTCCTCGAAGGCCGGGTGCTGCCGCCGCAGTTCAGCGACGACAAGATCCGCGATCCGCAGCTCGTGAAACTCGCGGCGCAGCTCGAGCTGGTGCCCGACCCCGAGCTCGACAAGCTGTACCCGAAGAACTTCGCGGCGTGGGTCGGCGCCGAAGCCGACGGCGAGCTCGTGCGGGTCGACGTGCTCGATCCTTCGGGCTCGACCGCGGCGCCGATCGACGCGCGCGGCATCACCGAGAAGTTCCGCGGCATCAATCCGCAGCTGCCGGTCGACGCCGTCGCCGAAACCGCGCTGAACATCGAGAACCATACGGTCAAGGAGCTACTCGCCCTGCTCGTCGCGCGCTAGCGCGCAAATCGGAGAAACAAGACATGAAGCGTGTGCCGCACGTGCTGTGTTCGTTGTTTGTCCTGATTGCAGTATCGATGCCCGCGCAGGCGCAGAAATATCCCACGCGCCCGGTGCGGCTCATCGTTCCTTTCGCGCCGGGCGGCGGCACCGACATCGTCGGGCGCACGATCGCGCAGAAGATGTCGGAAGCGCTGTCGCAGTCGGTCGTGGTCGACAACCGTCCCGGAGCGGGCGGGACCATCGGCGCGGACATGGCGGTGCGCGCCACACCCGACGGCTACACGCTCGTCATGGTGTCGGGGAGCTACGGCACCAACGCGGCGGTCTACAAGCTCGCCTACGATCCGATCAACGACATCCAGCCGATCGCGATGATCGGCGAGTCGGCGTTCGTCGTGGTGGTGCATCCTTCGGTCGCGGCGAAGAGCATCGCCGAGCTGATCGCGCTCGCCAAAGCCAGGCCCGGCGCGTTCAATTACGGATCGACCGGCACCGGCGGCATCACCCATCTGGGCACCGAGCTCTTCGAGCTCATGGCGGGCGTGAAGATGACGCACGTGCCGTTCAAGGGAACGGGACCGTCGCTCAACGCGCTGCTCGGCAACCAGCTTCAGCTCATGTTCGCAGCGGTCCCGGCAGCCGCGCCTCACGTCAAGAACAATCGCCTGCGCGGCCTCGCGGTGAGCACCGAGAAACCGAGCGGCGCGCTGCCCGGCGTGCCGACGATCGGCGAGACCGTGAAAGGCTACGACGTCGTGCTCTGGTACGGCGTGTTCGGGCCGAAAGGATTACCGAAGGACGTCGTCAACGTCTGGAACCAAGGCATCGGTCAGGCATTGCAGGCGAAAGAGCTGCAGGACCGCATGGCCGGCGAAGGCCTGGAGCCCGCCGGCGGCACGCCCGAGCAGTTCCGCGCGGTGATCAAGCGCGACGTGGAGAAGTGGAAGCGCGTGGTGAAGCAGGCGAAGATCACGGTGCAGAGCTGACGGGCCGGTAGGCCCGTCATCCCGGACCTGTGCGCGCCAGCGCACGCGATCCGGGATCCATCTTGACCTTAACGCCGTTTGAAAATGGATCCTGGCATTCGCCAGGATGACGCTTCGCGTCGCATGCGTCCTGCCGTACGCCAAGACGACTTTAGCGCGGCGACCAGCGGTCTCCCTCGAGCTTCGCCCGCGCTTCCTTCTCGAGCTTGATGAGATGCGCGTGCAGCGAGCGCTTCGCGACGGGGTAGAGCTTTTCCGAGACGTCGTCGTAGGCGTACGGCACGAGCTCGTCGAGCGTCGCCGGGTTCTTCCTCGATAAAGCATCGGCGACTTTCTTCTCGCGCCCCAGGCGGTGCGCGATGAGACGCCGCGCTTCTTCGTGCGGGGTGGTGATCACGTGACCGTGACCCGGCGCGAGCGCCGCGATGTCCAGCGCGAGCAGCTTCTCGAGCGAGGCGAGATACGCCTGCATGTCGCCGCCGGGCGGCGAGATGACCACCGTCGAGCCCTGCATGACGTGGTCGCCGGTGAAGAGCAGCCTCTGCTCTTCGAGCAGGTAACACAGGTGATTCGCCACGTGGCCCGGCGTGAACACCGCGCGCAGGCTGATGCCGTCGACGCTGATGCGATCGCCTTCGGCCAGCACGCGGTCGGGCGCGAAGTCACCGTCCTGCCGTCCGTCCTGCGCCGTCGGCATGCCCGCGATGCGCGCGCCGGTTGCGGCTTTCAGCGCCGCCGCCGCGGGCGAGTGATCGAGATGGGTGTGCGTGCAGAGTATCCACTTGAGCTTGTCGCCCACCGCCGCGCGCAGGCCGTCGATGTGCGATTCGATCGCCGGCCCCGGATCGATCACCGCGAGCTCGCGCGAGCCGACGATGTAGCTGTTGGTCCCCGGCCCCGTCATCACGCCCGGATTGGGGGCCGTCAGCCGCACGATGTTCGGCGCGATGCTCACGCCCTCACCCGGAATTATTTTTTCCATTGTCCTTGCGCCTCCGCTTGCGCTAACGCCTCGTAACCCGGATCGCCCGGCAGCAGCGGCTTGCCCTTGGGCCCGAGGCGGGGAAGGATCGCCGGGATCTCACGCAGCGACCGCAGGTGCCCGATCAGCGCATCCGCGGTATCGAACGGCGCGAAAACCTCCAGCGTGCGTATCGTCGGCGTGCGCATCTTGTACTCGCCCGCGTGGTGACGCTCCACCGCGACCGAAGGCTTGACCCACACGTGGTGGATCGCCTCGACGTTGTCCGGCGCCGCTTCCTGCCCCGCCGGCGCGACCGCCGCAAAAAAGCGCGTGTCGTAGCGCCGCGGCGCGTTCACCGGCGTGATCCAGTGGCTGAAATAGGTGAGCTTGTCGGTCGCGAGCCGCAAGCCTTCGCGCTCGAGCATGTCCGGCAGGACGTCCTCATCACCCGCGTTGAGCTTGCGGCGATATTCGGCGAAGCGCTCGCTGCACGCGGCCTCGCCGGGATTCACGAGCGCGCCGTCGCCGCCGTACGCCAGCAGCACCGCGGCTTCCTCGAACGATTCGCGGATCGCCGCGGCCCAGTACGCGAGGCCGCCGCCTTCGAGTCCGAGCGCGGCGCTCGCAGCCTGGTCATCAAGGCCTTGACAGCGGGACACCACCGCCGCGTGGCGGTCGCCCGGATCGATTCCGCCGCCGGGGAAGAGGAACATCCCCGGCATGAAGCCGGACTGGTGATTGCGCTGGAGCAGGAGCACTTCCATGCCCTCGTCGGTGTCGCGCACCAGCGTGACAGTGGCTGCGGGGAGAGCGGGTACGGGGGCCATCAGCGGTCGCTCAGCAGTGTCATGAGGCTGGAGGTGTCGAGCCGGCCGCCGCCCTGTTTCTGCACTTTCGCGTAGAACTGGTCGATGAGCGCGGTCGTCGGCAGCTCGGCGCCGTTCGCGCGCGCCTCTTCCATCGCGATGCGCAGATCCTTGCGCATGAGATCGACCGCGAAGCCGAAATCGAACTTGCCGTCGATCATGCTCTCTCCACGGTTTTCCATCTGCCAAGAATTCGCCGCGCCTTTTGAAATGACGCTCACCACGCGGTTCGCGTCGAGCCCGGCGCGAAGCGCGAATGCGAGACCCTCCGCGAGGCCCTGGACCACGCCGGCGACGCAGATCTGGTTGACCATCTTGGTCTTCTGACCCGAGCCCGAAGGTCCCATCAGCGTCACCGCTCGCGCGAAATGCGAGATGACCGGTTGCGCACGCTCGAACGCCGCGGCGTCGCCGCCGGCCATGACGGTGAGGATTCCCTGCTCGGCGCCGGACTGTCCGCCCGAAACCGGTGCATCGAGAAACGCAATGCCGCGTTCGCGACCGGCCCGCTCGAGCGCGACCGCAACCGCCGCCGACGCCGTGGTGTGATCGACGAAGATCGTGCCGCTTTTCATCGCGCCGAACGCGCCTGCGGCGCCGGTGGTCACCTGCCGCACGTCGTCGTCGTTGCCGACGCAGGAGAACACGATCTCGGCGCCGTCCGCCGCGTCCCGGGGCGTCGGCGCTGTGCGCCCACCGTTCGCGGCGACCCACGCGTCGGCTTTTGCTTTGGTGCGGTTGTAGACGGTCACGTCGTGACCGGCGCGCGCGAGATGGCGCGCCATGGGCGCCCCCATGACGCCGAGACCTATGAATCCGAGTTTCATCTTGTGGAGTATTCCGGAGGTAAAGCGGGAGAGTAAGGGGAATTTTACGGCGAATGCGCTACGGCGAACGAGGCCCGAGCACGTATTCGGCGCCGGTGCAGCGGCCGAGCGGGCCGAAGATCTGGCGATCGGCGACCTTCATGCGGTAAGTCGCTGCTTCGGCGCGCCGCAGGAGCGCGTCGGCGCTGTCGCCGTCGGCAGGAAAGACGCTCGAGCCGACCGTCACGCGCAGCGGCTGTTGGGCGCCTTGCGCGATGTACCAGCCGGCGCACGCGCGGCGCACCTTTTCGGTGACGACGATCGCCCCGAAGTCGCCGGCGTCGGGCAGCAGCGCGGCGAATTCGTCCGGACCGGCGCGCACCAGCGGATCGCTCGCCCGCAATGCCGCGCGCATACGCACCACGACGAGGCGCAGCAGCGCGTCGCCGGCGTCGCGCCCGAGGAGACGGTTCACACGGTCGAGCTGCTCCACGTCTGCATAGATCAGGCCAAGCGGAGTGCGCCGACGACGCGCGAGCGCGACGTGGAAGAGAAGAAATTCCTCGAGCAACTCGCGCCCGCCGAGACCGGTGACGCTGTCGCGGAAGTCAAGCACAACGTCATACTACGTCCGGTTGTCGTACGGGACAACCGCCGGGAACCATGGTTGGACGCGCTTGATGTTACCGTGGCGCAATGGCCCTGATGGATGAAAAGCAGGCTTTCAGCAAGCGCCTGAAAGATTCCCTGCGCAAGACCGGTGTCGACCCCGGCAGTTACGCCCACATCGCGCGTGAGTTCAACCTGCGCTACGCCGGCGATCCGGTTTCGACGCAGGCCGTCAGGAAGTGGCTGACGAACAGCGCGCTGCCGTCACAGGACAAGATCCGCACGCTCGCGCAGTGGCTGGACGTCGGCGTGCACTGGCTGCGCTTCGGCGACCCCGAGCGCAAACAGGACCGCGGCGCGATCGGCACCCGCCAGGACGCCGTCCCCTATCGCGCCGACCCGACCTGGGTCGCGCGCAAGTTCGACACGCTGGAAGACAATCACAAGCGCATGGTCATCGAGATCGTGCATGCGCTGCTGAGGCTGGAGGGGAAGCAATAGCTTCGCTATTGCTTCCCTTCGGGCGGTGAACGCCAAGGAGGGAAACCAAGGTTTCCCTCCTTGAACCCCTCCTTTCCTTCAAGTCCCGTAACGAATCGGCGAGTTCATCGCCTTCAACGCGGCCAGCGCGCTGTAACACGCGAGCCACGCGGTCTTGGGATTGTCCGGCGCCGGGACGTTCTCGAGCTTGACGGTGATGCTGCCGGTGCGGCCGCGGATCTCGATGGTGTGGGTGTTGCGGTCGATCGCCGGATCGGCGACCACCTTGAGCTCGGTGCGATCGAAGCCGATGCCCGCCATCGACAGCACCGCGGCGATGTTCACGTTGGCGGGAAACAGCGGCACGCCGCCCCTCGCCGGCCCTTCGTAGAGGGTTCGGGCTTCGGTGAGCGCGTCCAGGTCGATGTCGAGCGTCTCGACGTACTCGATGTTTTTCCACGCGCGCGGCGGCTTGGCCGCGGTGATCCGCACCGATTCGACGCCGGCGACGCATGCCGCCTTGAGCGCGTCGAGGCCCGCGATGCCGCCCGAGGGGACGTAGAGCAGCGCGCCGCTGTCGCGCGCGGCGGCTTCGAGGCGCGCGCGCAGCGCGTCGTCGTGCAGCGCGCCGCCGGACAGCACGATCACCGCGATGCGCGCGGCGAGCAGCGGCTCGACGTAGGTGCGCACCGCTTCGTGCGACGCGGCTTCGACGACGACATCGGGCCTGGCGTTTTTCAGCGCATCGAGGTCGGACGTGAAGCGCACCCCGAATTCGTCGGCGAGCGCCTTGCCGCGCGACGCGGCGCTGCGTCCCGCGACCGCCACGACCTCGACGCCTTCGCCGAGGTCGCCGCGCCGGATGTGCTCGAGAAAGAGGCGCGCGATCGTGCCGCCGCCGAGAAGGCCGACGCGCACCTCAGCTATTCCCGCTCACGGGCACGCCGTCGGTCGTGCGCTTAGTCGGCTGGACGAGGCCTTCGAGCTGCACGCCGTTCTTGACCGCGGTCATCTGCGCGAGGATGGCGACCGCGATCTCGGGCGGGGTCTTGCTGCCGATCGACAGGCCCACCGGGCCGTGCAGCCGGTCGATCTCGTGCTGCGCCAGATCGAACTCGGCGAGACGCTTGCGGCGCGCCTCGTTGTTCTTCCTCGAACCGATCGCGCCGATGTAGAACGCGGGCGATTTCAGCGCCTCGAGCAGCGCCATGTCGTCGAGCTTCGGATCGTGAGTGAGCGTCACGACCGCGCTGTGCGCGTCGAGGCTCATCGCGAGCACGGTGTCGTCGGGCATCTCGCGTGTGAACGTGACGCCGGGCAGCGTCCACGCGTCGGCGTATTCCTCGCGCGGATCGCACACGGTCACGTGGTAGTCGAGCGCCTGAGCCATCTGCGCGAGGTAATGCGAAAGCTGGGCCGCGCCGACGATGAGCAGCCGCCAGTGCGGTCCGTGCACGCTTTTCAGCGTCCGGCCGTCGAATTCGAGCTGGTCGCTCCATTTCCCGGGGGCGATGCCGGTAGCGCCGCTGTCCATGTCGAGCGTGCGCACGACGAGCTCGTGGCGCTCGACGCGCTCGAGCAGCTCGTCGATGCCGCTTTTTTCCGACAGCGGCTCGAGCACGAGCTCGAGCGTTCCCCCGCACGGCAGGCCGGCGCGGCGCGCCTGGTCTTCGGTGACGCCGTACGTGGTCGTCTCGGGTTTCTCGCGGGCGATCTCGCCGGCGCGCACGCGTGAGATCATGTCGTCCTCGACGCAGCCGCCCGAGACCGATCCGACGACCTGGCCGTCGTCGCGTATCGCGGTGAGCGCGCCGATCGGCCGCGGCGCCGAGCCCCACGTCCGCACGATCGTCACGAGAACGACGCCGTGACCGCTTTTCAGCCAGTCACGCGCACTTTTCATCACCTGCAGATCGACGCTGTCCACTTTCGATACTCCCGGGCACGTTCCGTGCACCACTCGCGAAACTCATTATAGGGAACGGTCGCGCGATTGCGAACCGCACTAGACTAGCGCTAGCATGAAACCGACTCGCCCTTCAGCAGTGCAGTTGGCGGCTCTACGCGGCCAGCCGTCGAAGACGCGCTCAAACGCAAAGACCAGCACGGCACGGGGCCTCGTTTCCACTTTGCGTTCGTATCTCATGGATGCACCGTCGTTTCTGAAGCGCTTCATCGGCGCCGTCGTCCCCAGCGACCGCCGCCGCTCCCATCGCCGTGCGCGCCACGCGATGGAGCTGTTCCAGGCGCTGCTGTCCGAGCGCGGCGAAGTCTCGGGCGCCGCCGTCGCGCGCGATGCCCTCGCCGCCTACAACGCGCTGCCCAAGACCGCGCTGCCGTCCTTTTTCGATGCGCTTTCGGCCGAATTCGCGCCCGATCGCGCCGAGCTCGAGACCGCGTACCACGCGTACCACGACCATCCGACGCAGGAGAACCTCATCCGGCTCCAGCGCTGCGTCGAAGCGCCGCGCCAGGAGCTTTTCCGGCGACTGAACACCGCGCCGGGCGGCACCGCCGCGCTCGTCGCGATGCGTCGGGAGGTCTTGACGGCGCTCGACGCCCATCCGGAGTGGAAAGGCATCGATTCGGACCTCGAGCACCTCTTCGGCTCGTGGTTCAACCGCGGTTTCCTCACGCTGGAGCGCATCGACTGGTACACCCCTGCGGTGGTGCTCGAGAAGCTGATCGAGTACGAAGCAGTCCACGAGATCCAGGGCTGGGAAGACCTGCGGCGCAGGCTCGCCGCCGACCGGCGCTGCTTCGCGTTCTTCCATCCCGCGCTCCCGCACGAGCCGCTGATCTTCATCGAGGTCGCGCTCACGCGCGGCATGAGCGCTTCGATCGAATCGCTGATCGGTCCCGACGCGCGCGAGACCGCTCCCGAAACCGCCGACACGGCGATTTTTTACTCGATCACGAACTGCCAGACCGGCCTGCGCGGCATCTCTTTCGGCAACCTCCTGATCAAGCAGGTCGCGCAGCGACTGGGGCAGGAATTTCCGAGGATCAGGAACTTCGCGACGCTCTCGCCGATCCCCGGCCTGCGTGCGTGGCTGCGCGGCATCGGCCCGACGCTGAAGGACCTGCCCGACGGCGCGGCGCATCTGGACGCGCTCGCGCGTATCGAGTCGCCGACATGGCACAAGGAGGACGCCGAAGCAGAGCGCGTGCGCAAGCTGCTCATGTCGTACGCCGCCTACTACCTCGCTTACGCGAAGAACGGCAGCGAGGCCGCCGATCCGGTCGCGCGCTTCCACCTCGGCAACGGCGCGAGGCTGGAACGGCTCAACTGGCTCGCGGACATCGGCAAGCGCGGCCTCTCCCAGTCCGCCGGGCTGATGGTCAACTATGCCTACCGTCTCGACGAAGTCGAGACCAACCACGAGACCTACGTGCGCTCCCGGCAGGTCGCGATGTCGCGCGACATCCGCCGCCTCGCGGCCGATTGCCCGTTCGCTCAGGCCGACGCGACTGCGCAATAGCGTACTGTCCGCCGCGACGGTGCGGCGCTCCCAGGCGTCATTCCCGCGCAGGCGGGAATCCATCTCGAATTCGAAGCGCTGAAAAATGGATTCCCGATAGCGCCCGCTCCCGCGGTTCGGGAATGACGATCCCTCCCCCGCTATACTGCGCGTTTTGCATTCGAGCGGTCAGGGAGAGCATCCACAGTGGAAATGAACGGCCAGCAGATCGTGCCGCTGTCGCAGCAGCGCACGTGGGAAGCGTTGAACGACACGGCGGTGCTCAAGCAGTGCATTCCCGGCTGCGACTCGCTCGAGCAGGTCGCCGAGAACCAGTACCAGCTCACGATGACGTCCAGGATCGGCCCGGTGAGCGCGAAGTTCAAAGGATTGATGACGCTGCAGGACGTCGAGGCTCCGCGCGCTTACACGATGGTGTTCGAGGGCCAGGGCGGCGTCGCCGGCTTCGCGAAAGGACAGGCGGCGGTCACGCTGCAGCCCGAAGGCGACGGCACGGTGCTCGCCTACACCGTCAAGGCGATGATCGGCGGCAAGCTCGCACAGCTCGGCGCGCGCCTGATCGACGGCGTCGCGCGCAAGCTCGCCGAAGACTTCTTCAAGTGCTTCAACCAGAAAGCGTCGAACCCGGACGCGGCGAAGGAGGCGAACTGACATGCTGAAGATCTGGGGACGCACCAACTCGAGCAACGTTCAGAAAGTGCTGTGGTGCTGCGCGGAGATCGGCCTGCAGTACGAGCGCGTCGACGCCGGCATGCAGTTCGGCGTCAACGACACCGCCGAATACAAGGCGATGAACCCGAACGGGCTCGTGCCGACGATCGACGACGACGGCTTCATCCTGTGGGAATCGCACGCCATCGTGCGCTATCTCGCGAAGAAGCACGGCGCGGGCAAGCTATGGCCGCAGGATCCGAAGACCAACGCCGACGCCGATCGCTGGATGGACTGGTACCACACCACGCTGTGGCCCAATATGGGACCGGTGTTCTGGAACCTCATCCGCACCCCGCCGGAAAAACGGAACATGCAGGTGGTCGAGGAGAACACGAAGAAGCTCGCCGCCAACTTCGCGATCGTCGACGCGGCGCTCAAAGGCCGCGACTACCTCGCCGGCAGCGCCTTGAGCATCGGCGACATCCCCATGGGCATCGCCGCCTATCGCTGGTTCGAGCTTCCGCTGGAGCGCCCGAGCCTGCCGAACTTCGAGCGTTGGTACCGTCGCATTTGCGAACGGCCGGGATACAAACAGCATTGCATGTTGCAACTGACGTGAAAAGTGACTGATGAAACGGTGACGGGAAAATCGGTGACGGATGAAGCGGTGACGAGTGCGACCGCGCGAACGCCTTTCGTCACCGTCTTATCCGTCACTGCTTTATCCGTCACCGCCCTATCCGTCACTTTCTTCCGCTAATGAGCTCCCAGCGGACATACCGCTACTACGAATTCGTAATGGCGGCCTTCGTCACGGTGCTCGTGTGCTCCAACCTCATCGGTCCCGCGAAGATCGCGCAGCTCGACCTGCCGGTAGTGGGCACGCTCACGTTCGGCGCCGGCGTGCTGTTCTTCCCGATCTCGTACGTCTTCGGGGACGTGCTCACCGAGGTCTACGGCTACGCGCGGGCGCGGCGCGTGATCTGGTGCGGTTTCGGGGCGCTCGCCTTCGCGTCGCTCATGGCCACGGTCATCGTCGCGCTGCCGCCCGCGCCGTTCTGGCAGCACCAGGCCGCGTACGAAGTCGCGTTCGGCTCGACCTGGCGTATCGTGGCCGCGTCGATGGTGGCCTACTTCTGCGGCGAGTTCGTCAATTCGTTCGTGCTCGCCAAGATGAAGATCGCGATGCAGGGCCGCCGGCTGTGGATGCGCACGATCGGCTCGACGATCTTCGGCGAAGCGGTCGACTCCACCCTCTTCTATCCGCTCGCCTTCTACGGCAGCGGCATCATCCCCGACGACAAGCTGCCGCTCGTCATGCTCGCGCAGTTCGTGACCAAGGTCGGCGTCGAGGTCGTGTTCACGCCGCTCACCTACAAGATCGTCGGTGCGCTGAAACGGGCGGAGCACGAGGACTACTACGATCGCGACACGAACTTCACGCCGTTCACGCTGAAAGCGTGATCAATCGCTCGCCGGCGTCAGGCTGAACTCGAGAATGTCGCCGTTCCTGCCGATCGCCGCCGCCAGGCGCTGTTCGGCGCCCATATCGCGGCTGCGGATGACCATCTCGTATTCGAGGTAGCGCTCCGCGTTGTTCACGCGATAGCTGACCGCGGACGTGGTGAAGCCGTGCTCGGCGAGAAACGCGCGATACGCCGATTCGGCTGTCGCACGATCGAGCGGGAAGCGCACGACGTGGCGGACGTAGAAAAGCACCGGCATGCGCGCTTCGATCCGGCGGAACACCGACAGCGTGCCGAGCGTGAGCACGGTGACGACGATCACCGGGAAGTAGAAGCCG
Source organism: Burkholderiales bacterium (assembly GCA_036262035.1). Taxonomy (NCBI): domain Bacteria; kingdom Pseudomonadati; phylum Pseudomonadota; class Betaproteobacteria; order Burkholderiales; species Burkholderiales bacterium. Next base: position 227,562 of record DATAJS010000018.1, read on the forward strand.
ACGCCGGCGAGGATGCCGATCGCGGCGGTGATCCAGATCGACGCGGCGGTGGTCAGCCCGCGCACCGACGCACCCTCCTTCACGATCACGCCCGCCCCGAGGAAACCGATACCCGTCATGATCCCCTGCGCCATGCGCGTGGGATCGATGCGCACCACTTCCGCACTCGCCTGAAACCACGACGACTGGAACACCGTGAGCAGCATGAGCAGCGAAGACGCCATGCACACCAGCGTGTGCGTGCGAAATCCGGCCGGCCGCCCCTGGAAGCTTCGCTCGTAGCCGATCAGCGCGCCGGCGACGAGCGCGACGAGCAGATGGGTGATGATCGTCAGATACGGTTCGGTCGCCAATGCTTACTCACCCCTTCACGCAAAGCACCTGCTTCAGCGTATGCACGACCTCGACGAGGTCGTTCTGGTTCGCCATCACTTCGTCGATCGACTTGTATGCCGCCGGAATCTCGTCGACGACGCCGCTGTCCTTGCGGCAGATGATACCCGCTGTCTGCTCGGCGAGGTCGGCGGCGGTGTAACGCTTCTGCGCCGCCGAGCGGCTCATCCGGCGCCCGGCGCCATGCGCGCAGCTGTGGAAGCTCTCTTCCGATCCCCGTCCGCGCACGATATACGACTTCGCGCCCATGCTTCCGGGAATGATGCCGAGCTCGCCCGCACGCGCGCTGATCGCGCCCTTGCGCGTCACCCACACGTCCTTGCCGTAATGGCGCTCGCGCTCGACATAGTTGTGATGGCAGTTCACGACTTCCTGCGTCACCTCGAACGGCGGCAGGTGCCGCTGCATGCCGTCGAGCACCGCGTCCATCATGGTCTGGCGGTTCGCCGCCGCGTAGCGCTGCGCCCAGTCGACCGCCGTCACGTAATCCTCGAAGTGCTGCGCGCCCTCGGTGAGATACGCGAGGTCGCGGTCGGGGAGGTTGGCGGCGGTGCGTTCCATGTCGCGCCGCGCGAGCTCGATGAAGTACGAGCCGATCGCGTTGCCGATGCCGCGGCTGCCCGAGTGCAGCATGACCCACACGCGCTGCGACTCGTCCAGACACACTTCGATGAAGTGATTGCCGCCGCCGAGCGTCCCCATCTGCGCCGCCCAGTTCGCGGTGCGCTTGAAACGCTTCTCGATCTGCGGGTGCGTCTTCAGGATGCGTCCGAGCTCGCGTCCGAAAGGCGCGCTGGCGTGCGTCGGCTCGCGCCCCGGCTTGTGCTGGTCGCGGCCGACCGGCACGTCGCGCGTGATCTGGTCGAAGAGCTTTTTGAGCTTCTTCTCGTCGACGTCCTGCGCGCCGAGCGACGTGCGCGCGGCGATCATCCCGCAGCCGATATCGACGCCGACCGCCGCCGGAATCACCGCGCGGTCGGTCGCGATCACGCTGCCGACGGTCGCGCCGATGCCGGCGTGCACGTCGGGCATCGCCGCGACGTGGTGATGAATGATCGGCAGTTTGGACAGGTTGACCAGCTGCTGCCGGGCCGTATCCTCGATGTCGCCGGTGAAGACTTTCACCGGGACGGCACCTTGCTCCAGAGTCAGCTTGACGGGCATGCGCGAGTCCATGCAGGTGCTGTACCGCACGCGGGCGGCGGCAGCGCACCCGGATTGTATTTTCCGCCCATGCCAAACGCGTAATCGCGCTAGTCTACGGTCGTGGAACGGCTGCACGCTGAAGGACGGGAAGAAAAAGCCATGAGCCAGACCAAGCGCAGCGGGGGTTTCGACGCGGTACTCCTCGACGAGCTCGCGCAGATCGCGGCAGCCCGCGGCACCGATATGACCGCCGGGCCGCGTGATGCAACGGCCCCCGCGAACGATGCGGAGCTGCGGCAGCGCGAGGTCATCGCAGCCCAGCGCGAAGCGATCGCGGCGGTGCGCGACGCCGCGCAAGGCCACGTCGCAGACGCCGACGCGTGCGCGCTCGCCCAGCGCATGCAGCTCGCCGGCCTTGCGTTCTCGGGCGGCGGCATCCGCAGCGCCACCTTCAACCTCGGCGTGCTGCAGGCGTTGTGCGAGAAGAAGCTCCTGCAGTCTTTCGACTACCTGTCGACCGTCTCCGGCGGCGGCTACATCGGAAGCTGGGTGTCGGCGCAGCTGCACGAGACGCTCGATGCGGACCGATCGGCCACACCGCGCGCGGCGGTCGCGGCGCTCGAAAGCGAGCTCAGTCCGCAGGATGCGGGCGGGCAACCCAAGGCGCGCGAAGCGCGGGCGATCGGCTTCCTGCGCCAGTACAGCAACTACCTGACGCCGCGGCTGGGGTTTCTCAGCACCGATGCGCTCGCCGCGATCGCGACGTACCTGCGCAATGTCGTCCTGATCCAGATGATGGTCGTCGCGCTGCTCCTCGCGGTGCTGGTGCTGCCGCGCGCGATCTATCTCGGCATCCCGCATGTCGCGCCCCACGCCGGTCTGCTCGGCACGCTGCTGCTCAGCGTGAGCGCGGCGTGCATCGGCATCAACCTGCGCGCGCCCAGCGAAAGCTCGCGTGCGACCACCGGCTTCGTGCTGCTCGCGGTGATCGCGCCCGCGGTCGCCGGCGCTTTCCTGGTCGCGATCGATCTCACCCAGCCCAAGCCGCTGTTCGACGCCGTATACGAGCACGTCACCAGCAGCGGCGACCTGCCGGGCACGCCGCCGCTGGCCGCATGGGCGGCCTGTCTCGCGGCGCTCTACGGCGGCGTGAGCGCGGTGGTGAGCCTGCTGCCGTCGCACCGCAAGGCGACGCCGATACCGTGGTTCCTGCTGATCACGATCGCCGGCGTCATCGCCGGCGCGGTCGGCGGCGCGGGACTGTGGGTGCTGCGCGATCTCGTCGCGCAGATGACGCCGCACGTGGCGCGCTGGTTCGCGGTGTCGATCGCGCCGTTCGCGATCCTCTACGTGCTCGGGCTCATGATCATCGTCCACCTCGGCCTGATCGGGCGCGTCTTCGACTACCAGGTGCACGAGTGGTGGGCGCGCGACGGCGCGTGGATCATCGGCGTGTCGATCGGCATCGGCGGCATCTTCGTGCTCGCGGTCTACGGCCCTGCGCTGGTCGAGTTCGGCCGCGGCTGGATCGTCTACGCCGGCGGACCGGTGTGGCTGCTGACGACGCTGTGGGGCGTGCTCGCGGGCAAGTCGGGCCGCACCAGCGGCAAGGACTCGGCGGCGCAGACGCCCGACGGGACAGTGAAGGTGAGCATGACCGAGCGCCTGCTGCCGCTCGCGCCGTACGTGTTCATCCTCGGGCTCGCGATCCTGCTTTCGTACGCGCTGTACAAGCTGTTCGGCGGCACGGCGGTCGGCGTCGCGCCGTTCGACAGCGTGCTCGGCGCCGTGCTCCAGAGCATGGCGCCCGCCGACTGCACGCCGCTCGTCGCGCTCGCCGCGTTCGCCGCGGTGTTCGTGCTGTTCGCGTGGCGCGTCGACATCAATCTGTTCTCGCTGCACAACTTCTACCGCAACCGGCTCACGCGCTGCTATCTGGGCGCGGCGCGCGCGGCGACGAGCGATCCCGCGCGCAGACGGCGGCCGCATCCGTTCACCGGCTTCGATACCAAGGACGACGTGCGCCTCGGGGCGCTGGTCGCGAGCGACGGCACGGTGCAGCGCCCGTATCACATCCTCAACACCGCGCTCAACATGAGCGCGGGCGGCAACCTCGCGTGGCAGCAGCGCAAGGCCGGCGCGTTCTTCTTCACGCCGCGGCATTGCGGCTTCCAGCTCCCGGCGAGCGGCGACCCGACCGAGGTGGCGGGCGGCTTCGTGCGCACGAGGCAGTACATGCACACGTCGAGCGTGTTCGGCCCTACCGACGACGACGGTCCGATGCTCGGCAGCGTGGTGGCGGTGTCGGGCGCGGCGGCTTCGCCCAACTGGGGTTTCCACACCTCGACCGCGGTCGCTTTCCTGCTCACGCTCTTCAACGTGCGCCTGGGGCGCTGGTGCCCGAATACCGCGCGCACCAGGGTCGAGCCGTACTCGAGCCCGATCTTCGGCGGCGGCCTGCTGCTGGAGGAGCTCTTCGGCATGACCGACGCGCAGTCGAAGTACGTGTATCTCTCCGACGGCGGGCACTTCGACAACCTCGGGATCTACGAGCTCGTGCGGCGCCGCTGCAGCGTGATCGTCGTCGGCGACTGCGGACAGGACATCCCGATGCGCTTCGACGACCTCGCCGACACCCTGCGCAAGTGCTATACCGATTTCGGCGTGTGCATCGACCTCGACGTCGGGGACGCCGCGCGTCTCACCGACAAAGGACTCGAACGCTTCAGCAAGGCGGGCGTCCTCGACGGCACGATCCGCTATCCGAACGTCGGCGGCGCGCGCGGCTTCACGGGCCGCATCTTTCTCGTCAAGCCTTCCTTGCGCGACGTGATCTACCGCAGCGCGCCCGACGTGCGCAACTACGCGCTCTCGAACGAGGACTTCCCGCAGCAGTCGACCATCGACCAGTTCTTCGACGAAGCGCAGTTCGAGTCGTACCGCAGGCTCGGCTACCTCATCGGCAAAGAGCTCGTCGAGACCTCGGCGCTGCGCGAGGTGCTGAACGCCTAGCGCTCGGCGAGGATCGCGTCGGCGGCTTTCTCCGCGATCATGTAGACCGCGGAGACGATGAAGAAGCCCGGGATGCGCGGAAACACCGAGGCGTCGACCACGCGCAAGGCCCGCGTGCCGTGAACCCGGAAGGCGCTGTCGAGCACGCCGCCGGCCTCGCGCGGACCGATCGGGCAGGTGCACGACGCGTGATGGCCCCACGCGTTGTCTTTCACGTATTCGCGGATCGCTTCGTCGGATTGCACGCGCGGCCCGGGCTCCTCTTCCTCGCAGAGCTTGCGCTCGCACAGGCTCGCGGTCATGCGCCGTACGAGCTTCACGCCGGCGACGACCGCATCGAGGTCCTCTTCGCCGCCCGCGCTGCCCTCGTCGAAATAGCGAAAGTCGACGCGCGGCGGATCGCGCGGATCGGCCGAGCGCAGCGTCACCACGCCTGCGCGGTTGTTGGTGTGCGCCTTGAGGATCGCCCAGGTGAGATAGTCGAGGTGCTGCGGAAAGAGCTTCGAATAACCCGGGAAGTAACCGCGGAACTTGCCGAGCAGCGCGAAGCAGAAGAGATCGGGCACGCGCTTGGTCGGAGCCGAGCGCGCGACGAACGCCATCACTGCGCCGTTCGTGGTGTACACGCCCTTGCGCGGCTTCGCGTCCCATTCGACGAAGCGCCGGTCTCCCTTGGCGAACGTGCAGCCTTCGAGGATCGGCCAGTCGGACGGCATGCGGTTGACCACGCCGACTTCGTAGCGGTCCTGCAGATTCCTGCCGACGCCCGGCAGGTCGACGCGGCACGCGATGCCGTGCGCCGCGAGCGCGTCGCGCGGGCCGACTCCCGACAGCATGAGGAGCTGCGGCGTGTTGAACGCGCCGCCGGCAAGGATCACTTCGCGCGAGGCATACACCGTGCGCCGCTCCCCTTCATTTGTCGCCGGCTGCGCGTGGGCGCGATACAGGCGCGCGCCCTTTAGGTACTCGACGCCGATCGCGCGCAGGCTGTCATCGAACAACACGCGCGTCGCGAGCGCGTCGAGCTCGACGTGCAGGTGCTCGCGATGGCGCGCGGCGGTTTCGAGCACGCGCTCGCGCGTGCCGTAGCGCTCGCCGTCGCGCGTCGACAGCGGCACATAGTGCACGCCTTCGGCATCGTCCTGCACCAGCCGCCAGTCGTTCGGATCTCCCTGGCTCATCAGCGCCCAGCGCAGGCGCGCGAGCCATCCGGACGGCTTGCCGAGCGTCGCGGCCCACGATTCGAAGATGGTGCGCTTGAGCGGACGGTCGGCGAGCGCCGCCTCGGGAATCGCTTTCCGGGTGGGCAGCCAGCCGTTCCAGCCGTGGCGCGAGGGATCGATGCCGAGCTTCGCGAGCAGGCGATACGGCGGACGGTGACGGCAGTTCTCGATGCGCTGGAAATAGCGGCGCATGTTGGACGCGCTCCACGATTCGTCGCCGGTGAGCCGCGCGATGTCGTCCCAATCCGAGTTGTGCGGATAGACGACCAGCATGGCGTTGTGGCTGGTGCAGCCGCCGAGCGTGCCCGCACGCGGGTAGAGCACGCCGTCCTGCTTCTCGCAGTATTTGTCGTCGCGGCGCTGGCGCGCGTCGTCGGCGTAGTGCCGGACGAAAAAATCCCAGCGCAACGCAGGGTTCTCCGATGCGAACGCGTGGAACACCGGCACGCGATAGTGCTCGGGGATGCCGTCGCCCGGCGCGGCGGCCGCGGCAGTACACGGGTCGCCGCCCGCTTCGAGCAGGAGCACGCGACAGCCGGCTTCCGCCAGCCGCGCCGCGACGGTGCCGCCGCCGGCGCCCGAGCCGACCACGATGTACTCGTAGTCGCCGGACCGGTCGGCGGCGTCGCTCACAGCGTCTTCAGGTATTCGAGCAGCGCGCGCTTCTCTTCGGCGGGCAACGCGGTGCCGAAGAGGTGGCCGGCGTTGCTGTTGCCGACCTCGGCCGTGTCGTAGCGGAATCCGACGCGCTGCGCTTCGGGTCCCTGCGACACGAAACCGACGTTCTCCGCGTCGAAGAGGTCGTAGCCCCGATAGAACACTTTCGGCCGCTGCTGCGGAGGCTCGAGCAGGTCGCGCAAGCTCGGCACCGAGCCGTTGTGCAGGTATGGCGCGCGCGTCCACAGCGCATCGAGCGGCGGCGCGACGTAGCCGTTGGTCGAGCGGAAGTGCTTGAACGGGCCGTACTCGTTGTACGCGGCCGCGGCCTGCGGCGTCCAGATCTTCACGCGGTGATCGTCCGTGCCGACCTTCTCGAGCGGGATCACCTGGCCGGTCTGCGGGCCCGCGTGACACGACGCGCACTCGCGCTCGAACACCGTCTTGCCGGACGCGCCGAGCGCGGCGTCGACGGGAATGCGCGACGGCAGCTTCGGCGGCGCCTTGGCGGTGAGCCACGCCTGGATTTTCTCCAGCTCCGCCGGCACCGAGCCGCGCTTCGCGCCGTCGCCGATCGCCGAGCTCCTGAACACTTCGCCCAGGTCGGTGTTCAGACCGTCCCAGTGGAACGCCATGCCCTTGCGCAGGCCCAGGTTCCAGATCGGCACCATGTCGGAGTTGCCGATGGTGTCGCCGACGCCGACTTTCAGGATGCCCGCCTTGACCGGATTGAACGGATCGATGCGCCCGCGGCCCCAGTACGGCCGACTTTCGGTCCACTGGTAGCGATCGCGCTCCTCGAGCAGCGCGCGGCGCGTGAACGGCACCAGCACGTAGCGATACAGCGCCTTGTCGAGCGGCGAGAGCGTGTACATCTTCGCGATCTCGGCCATGAGGGTGTCGGCGTTGAACCGCGGGTCGGACGCGCTCCTGAACAGGAAGCGCTGATAACCGAGCGCATCGAACGTCGTCGTCGCGCCCGCGACGAGCAGCGTCGGCGTCTCCGACGGCGAGAAGCGCACGCTGCCGGTGTGGCAGAGCGCGCAGTTGATGCCGACGCGCTCGAAGCCGATGGTCTTCACCGAGAACCCGATCGGCACCGCCCGGCCCTGCTCGCTGTGCAGTCCGAGCGCGTTGTAGCCGCCGGGACCCGGCAGGTACTCGGGGAAGATGCGCGGCAGCACGAACCAGATCCAGTACGGCAGCCCCGCCGCCTTCTCGGTGCCGATCGAGCCGTACTTGAAGCGCGCCGCCATCAGCGCGTCCTGCTGCTGTTCCGGGGTGAGGGTCTTGCGCTGTTCCTCGGTGAGCTCGAAGCGCTGGTCGACTTCGCGCAGGAACTTGTACCAGCCGACCGCGGCGATGACCACCACCGCCGCCGCGACGGCCCACCCCCAGCGCCTGCGATGACGCGCTTTCATCGAAGCGGCTTCCGGCGGCAGCGGATGCTCGACCGCACCGATCTTCACCAGGATGCGCAGTTGGAGCAGCAGGATGAAGAGATCGACGAAGCCGATGGAGAGAAACCCGAGCTCCTGGTCGAAGAACAGCACCGCGCCGATGCACGCCGTCGCGCCTCCGGCTCGCGAAGGGAAGATCGCGAGCCATGCGAACACGCGATACTTCTTCAGATCGACCGTCGCGGGTATGTAGAAGATGCTGATCCACAAGAGCAGCATGCCGGGCAGCTGCGCCCAGATGATCGGGCTCGGGACGGACAGATCGAGCACGCCGAGGAACCAGCGCGGCGCGATGATCAGCGGGAAAATGAACAGACTGTTCAGGAAGATCCCGAGCCACGTCACCCATTTGTATTGGCGATCGAGCTTGTCGTAGGCCGCCGTATCCATGTTCGCCGTCCGCGTCAGAACTTCTTCATGTATTCGACGATCGCCTGCTTGTCTTCCGCGGGCAGTCGCGTCCCGTAGAGATGGCCGCCGTTGCCGTTACCGGGCACGCTGGTGTCGAACGCGAAATAGCGCCGCCCTTTCTCCTCGGCCACGTCGGAGCGGAAGCCGACTTTCTCGGGGTCGTACACGTCGTAGCCGCGATAGAACAGTTTCGGCCGCGCCTCGGGCGGCTCGAGCAGGTCGCGCAGCGTGGGCACCGAGCCGTTGTGCAGATAAGGCGCGCGGGCCCAGATGCCGTCCAGCGGCTGGTTGGCGTAGCCGTTGGTCTTGCGGAAATTCCTGAACTGGTGCTCGGAGTGCGGATAGAGCGTGTACTGGTTGGAGGCGAACGCGAGCGTGTACGAATCGAGGCGATAGCGATCGGTGCCGATGCGCTCGATCGGATCGACCTCGCCGACGAGCCAGCCTTTCTCCAGATGACCGTCCACGCCGAAACGATGATCGGCGTGGCACCTTACGCAGTGCTCGCGGTACGCGGTCTCGCCTTTCGCCGCGAGCGCCTCGTCGATCGCGAACGGATAGCGCGGCGGGCGCAGGTCCTTGATCCAGTCCCGCACGCGATTGAGACGCGCATGATCGACGGTGACCGGCGTCACGCCCGCGCCGAGCGCAGCGCTCAGGTTTCTCTCGGCGAGCGAAGTGTTGTTGCCGTCCCAGTGCAGCTGCATGCCGTCGCGCGGCTTCTGGTTCCACAGGGCCGGATAGTCCGACGCGCCGATGAGCTCGCTCCTCGGGAGGTCCTGCAATCGCCAGTTGAACTGGATCGCCTTGTAGGGGTTGAACGTGTCGACGCGCCCGAGACCCCACTGCGTGACCGACCCGTCGAGGAGCGGCCCCACCCGCGCGCGCAGGCGCAGCACCGATTCTCGCGTCGTGGGAATCACCTGCGAGCGATACAACCAGCGGTCGATGAAGCCGAGATCGCCGCCCGCGGCCTGGATCTTCCCGATGACGTTATCGGGCGTGAAGCGCGGATCGAGCGTGCACGACGTGACGAAATCGAAAAAGCGCTGCAGGTCGAGGCTGTGCGCGGGCATGCCGAGCACGATTTTGGGCTGGTCGTGCGGCGACGCGCGATAGGTGCCGGTGTGACAGCCGGCGCAGTTGAGCGCCACCTGCTCGAAGCCGAGCCGCTTGCGCTTCGACACGCCGATCGGCATGTCGTGTCCGGGCTCGACGATGAGCCCGAGCGACGCATAGCCGCCGGGCAGCTTGTCGGGACAGATGTCGGGCAGCACGCGGAAGATGTCGTACGGCGGCAGCACGCCGCCGACCGGACTGAAGACCGAGCCGCCGGGCTCCGCGCCGATGGAGCCGTACTTGAAGTGGTCCTCGTCCGACTTGTAGGTCACGGGCGAATCGACGCGGAAGCGCCAGAGGAACAGGGCGAGCAGCACCACCAGCACCGCGACGACGATGATCACAGCTGTGCGCCTGAAGCGCAGCAGGTCCTCGTCGACCGGGCTCGTGCGCACCGCGTCGACGAGCACCCGGTCCTTCTGTACCGTCTGGGTCTCATGCATGGGATGTCTCCGTCGAGCGCGCGCTAGCGGAACGGCGCAGGGTCGTAGACCGTCATCACTTCGCGGATCATCGCGTCGCGATCGCCGTTGTAGCGCCGCACGTCGTAGCAGCCGAGCGGGTTGCCGAGCGCGTTGACCAGGCAGCGGTTGCAGAACGAGCACGGGCGGTCGGGTTCCTCACCCCGCTGGAGGATGTGCGGCAGGTCGTTGTTCGCGATGAGCGGCCGCGCGATCGTGACGCCGTCGCACCAGCCTTCCGAGATCACCTTGCGGATCAGCGCGCCGCTCTGGTAGCCGCCGGTGTTGATCACCGGGATGCTCACGGCCTTTTTGACTTCGCGCGCTTCCTCGGCGCACACGCCTTCCAGCGGCCGTTCCTTCTTGGTGCGGTTCCAGAACGCGTAGAACAGCGGGCGCAGCAGCTTGTAGTGGAAGAGCGTGTAGTTGAAATAGCCGCGCACGCCGGCCGAGAGCATGTTGCCGTACCACCAGTTCGCCTCGTCGAGCGGAAACCCGCCCGACGGCAGTTGCGGATGCGGGAACATGCTGCCGATCGAGACGTGCAGCGCGTCGGCGCCGGCTTGCTCCACCCACTTGCAGATCTGGATCGATTCCTCGAGGGTGTTGCCTTTCTTCTCCCACGGGTAGAGCGCGTTGTTGTTGTCGACCGCGTTGATCTTCACCTGCAGGTGGAAGTCGCGGCCGACCTCGCGGCGGATCGCGTGGATCACGTCGAGCAGGAAGCGGGCGCGGTTTTCCAGCGGGCCCCCGTACTCGTCCTTGCGGTCGTTGATCGCCGAGCTCAGGAACTGGGTGAAGAGATAGCCGTGGGACGCGTGCAGCTCGACGCCGTCGAGCCCCGCCTCGCGCGCGCGGCGCGCGCCTTGGGCGAAGTGGTCGATGGTCTGCTTGATCTCCTGCAGCGTCATCGCCTGGCACAGCAGGCCGTGGAAGCTGTCCATCGTGTCGGTCGAGGACAGCGCGCGGTTCATCAGGTTCTCCGCGCCGGGCACGTCGCGCTGCCGTCCCGAATGGCTGAGCTGCATGATGAAGCGGCAGTCGTACTCGTGCACCGCGTTGCCGACCGCGCGCCAGAACGGGATCTTGTCGTCGTGGTCGATCATGGCGTAGTTCGGCATGATCCGGCCGCGGATGTGCACCGGCACGAACGACGTGATGATCGCGCCGATGCCGCCGCGCGCGAACTTGGTCTCCCAGTTGATGCGCGCCTGGCTGCCGCTGCCGTTGTAGTTGTCCCAGCGTCCCGAGATGCTCGAGCGGAACAGCCGGTTCTTGACGGTCAGGTTCCTGAACTTGAGCGGCTGGAATATGACGTCTTCCATGTGCTTCCCCCTTCCGAGCCCGGCCGCGCTTCGCGCGCGGTCCGGGAGTCCGCCGCTTCAGAACGTCTTGAGGAATTCGATCAGCGCACGCTTGTCGTCGTCGGTCAGCGGCGTGAACTTCGCAGCGGGCGCGTTGGCGTCGACCCAGTCGGGCGGGTCGCGGTGGTAGCCCGTGCCGAAATAGTGGCCGCGGTTGACGACGAAGTCGGGACACTTCGACAGCTCGAGGAGCGGCGGAACGAGGTTCGCGAACTTCGCCTTGAGCTCGTCGTTGGTGGCCTTGCCGGGCGCGGTCTTCAAGTCCTTCTTCGCCATCTTCACGAACGCCGCGACCTTCTTGGCGTGCGCGATGCGCTGGTCGAGGTCGGTGCTCTCCGACAGCGGATTGAGATTCGCCAGCAGGTTCACCGGGGTACCGACCGGGATCGGCCCGATCTCGACGTCGCCGGTATCGCCGAACGCCCAGGGCGCGACTTTTTCGAGGAAGCCCGCGTGCTCGCGCACCGCATCGGGCAGGTACTTGCGTCCGACGCGCAGGTAGCTCCAGGGATCCGCGGCTTCCTTGCCGGTGGCGCGGTCGAGCCTGGGCAGCGTGCGGTCGATCCAGCCCATGCCCGCCTCGTACGGCTTGCCCTGCCACATCGGGTCGCGATCGCGCTTCTCCGGCCACAGCATCTTCTCGATCGAATCGTTGAACGAGCTCATGCGCGCTTCGACCGAAGGGCTCCACTCGAATTTGCCCACGCTGTTGTTGAGCAGGAACGGCGCGGTCGACCACAGGCTGATCAGCGACGGCGGACGCGTGTAGCCGCGACCGCCGGCGGGCATCGTGTACTGCCGTGCCTCGCCGGTGATCGGGTGATGCACGGTGATCGTGCCGACCGAAGGCAGGTTCTTGTAGCTGTCCGACGAAAAGTTGTCCCAGATATTGCCGCGCAGCGCGTTGGTCGCGAGCGGGCTGCACGCGTTGGTCTGCAGCAGCGTGACCGGCACGCGCACTTCGTTCGAAAGGTAATTGCCCGCGAGGAAGTCGTCGGCCATGACGATCCTGGTCATCTGCGCCTTGAACTCGTCGGTCTTGGTCCACGCCCAGAACTTCTTGAAGCACTGCAGGTAGTTCGGACCGTTGCAGCCGTTGTCGTCGAGGCCGACGATCGGTGTCGGGAGCTTGCTCGAGTGGCAGCGCGCGCAGTTCTCGGCGAACACCGTCTTGCCGCGCTTGAGCACCTCGGCGTCGGTGCTCATGAACTTCTCGCCGCCCGGCGCATCCTTCAGATGGTGCGGCGCCGTCGCCTTCACGAAGAACAGCGCGGTCGCCGGCGTCTGCATCTCGGTCGCCTGCCAGTAGCCCGAGCTCTTCTGTGCGACGGCGATCTCGATCGGCGTGATGCGCTTGCCGCCGACGAGCGGGTTGAAGTGACGCAGCCACTCCTCGCTGTAGAGCCCGATGTTCAAGTACACACGGTTGAGCGCGCCCAGCGCGCCGACCGAGTCGGCGCCGTCCTTGAGCACGCGCGGCGTGAAGGTGTTGGGCTTGGCGTACAGGGCGAGCAGCAGGTCACGCGTCGGCGGCGGGAGATCCTTCGGATCGATGCTCTTGAGCGCTTGCTCGAAATCGTTGAACTGCTTGTTGTTGAGCTCTCCGCCGTTGAGCGTCTCCTTGCCGACGCGCGTCGCCTGCTCCAGCCGCGGTCCGAGGTTGTACACCGCGTTCATGGTGCGCGGGTTGTTGATGTTGTCGGTGGAGACGAACGACGTGTCGAGCGAGCCCGGCCGCGAGGTGTGGAAGAGCTGGAACGCGAAGCTCGCGCGGTCCGCGCGCCAGTCGAAGATGCGATCGACCCAGAAGTACTGCGCGCCGACGGTCGAGCTCAGGTTCTCCCACTTCGGGTTCTCGGGATCGGCGGGCGGCTTCAGCGGATGCGGGCCGATGTGGCAGAAGCCGCACGACATGCCGACGCGGAACGGTTTGACGAGCTTCGGGTCCTCGTAATATTTCGGGTCGTTGTAGTAACGCTCCGCGTCCCACTTCTTCGCCGCTTCTTCGTCGAATGCCGGATTGGGGAAGAGGCGCAGGCCCACGATGCCGCTCGGGTACCCGTAGTACGAGCCCACGGGCAGCACCTCGGGATAGCCCTTGTCGCTCTTCGGCAGCTTCTTGCCGCGATGACCGATCTGCACGCCGGGATACTTCTTCTCGTCGGCGAAAGGATCGGGCGGACAATCGGGACCGGTACGGCGTTTGTCGAGCCACAGCCCGAAGCGCTCGGGATCGGGACCCGTCGCCGCTTCGAAGCACGGCTCGTTGACCAGGCCGAGCTCGCGCCAGCGATTCTCGCGCGAGAAACCGCCCTGCTCCTTGACCTTCGGGTGCGACGAGAGCGTCTTCAGGAAATCGAGCGTGCCGATGCTGATGTTGGACAGATCGTCCCAGAAGCGATCGTTGCCGCCCGACCACACGTTCCACGTATTGCGGCCCTGCACTTCCAGCGCGGTGAGCGCGATGCCGCCGTCCATGTCGCGGAAGAAATCCTCGTCCGCGGCCTTGAAGGTCTCGGGGCCGCGTTTCGCGGCGAGCGCTTCGTCGAGAACGGGTTGGGTGGGTTCGGGACCGCAGCCTGCGAACAGTCCCGCGAGGACCGCACAACAAAAGAGCGTACGCGCACAGACGGTGCCGGCCATGTTTCGTGCCCCCTTCGATCGAGTACGAACCGGTCAAACGGCCAAGCGACGCCGAGCTGCAATCCCGAATTGCGTCGCCCCCTGTTACGAGCTTCTTTTTTTGGACGCGAATGACAACGTTATACGCTGCGCCGTGCGAAGTCCAATATCGCCCGATTGGCAGGTTGCGCGAGATCTAGGCGCAACGACGTCGTGCTATGCGACTGAGGGGAAAGTCCTGACAAGCAGGGGAAGTGGTCGGGGTGACAGGATTCGAACCTGCGACATCCTGCTCCCAAAGCAGGCACTCTACCGGGCTGAGCTACACCCCGACGCGGGCAGCCGCCATTTTAGCGCGCGATCCGCGCCGCGTCCGCGAACTAAAATGGGGGTTTATAGCGAGACGAAGCACGATGAACGCAGCCCGCTGGCGCACGCCGAACACGATCCTGATATGCGGCGGGCTGATACTCACCATCGGCCTCGGAGCGCGCCACAACTTCGGCCTGTATCTGCAGCCGATGACGGTCGATCTGGGTATCGGCCGCGAGGTCTTCTCGTTCGCGATCGCGATCCAGAATCTGATCTACGGCGTGGCGCAGCCGTTCACCGGCATGATCGCCGACCGCCTCGGCACCGCGCGCGTGCTGATCGGCGGCGCGATCCTGTATGCGATAGGCCTCGTGCTGATGTCGATGTCGAGCACGAGCTGGGAGCTGAACCTCTCCGCGGGATTGCTCATCGGCATCGCGCTCGCATGCGGCGGCTTTTCGATCGTTTTCGGCGTCGTCGGCCGCGCGATCCCCGCTTCGAAGCGCACCATGGCGCTGGGCATCGTCGGCGCAGCGGGGTCTTTCGGGCAGTTCGTCATGCTTCCGTACGGGCAGACGCTGATCACCCATCTCGGTTGGCACAGCGCGCTGCTGGTGCTCGCCTGCACTGTGCTGCTCATCGTGCCGCTCTCCGCCGCGCTGGTGGAGGACAAGAAAGCGCAGGCGAGAGATTTTCAGAAGCAATCGATCCGCGAAGCGCTGCACGAAGCGTTCACCCACAAAGGTTACGTGCTGCTGTGCCTGGGCTACACCGTGTGCGGCTTTCAGCTCATGTTCATCTCGGTGCATTTCCCGGCGTACCTGCTCGACCAGAAGATGTCGCCGCAGGTGGGCATGACCGCGCTCGCGCTGATCGGCCTCTTCAACATCTTCGGCAGCTTCGTGTGGGGATGGCTCGGCAGCCGCTACACCAAGAAGAACCTGCTCTCGCTGCTCTACTTCACGCGCGCGGTGACGATCCTCGCCTTCGTGCTGCTGCCGCTCTCGCCCGCCACGGTGTATGCGTTCGGCGCGTCGATGGGCTTCCTGTGGCTCGGCACCGTGCCGCTCACCAACGGGCTCATCGCGCAGGTGTTCGGCACGCAATACCTCTCGACGCTCGGCGGCTCGGCGTTCTTCTTCCACCAGGTCGGGAGCTTCATGGGCGTGTGGATGGCGGGCTATCTCTTCGACACCACCGGCTCGTACGGGCTGATGTGGACGCTGACGATCGCGAGCGGCGTGCTCGCCGCCCTGCTGAATTTGCCGATCGACGAGAAGCAGATCGTGCGTCCGGCCCCGGCTGCCGCCTAAAGGCGTTATTGACCACCAAGGACACAAAGGTTAACTGACGTCGCGTCGTCAGGCGTGCGCGACGTTTGGCTTTCCTTGGTGTCCTTGGTGTCCTTTGTGGTTAAAAAGCTTTCAGCCGGCGCGAGGTTCTCGCGCGGCTTCCTCCAACAGCCAATCCCTGAAGAGCGCGACCGCAGGCCGCGTCGCCGCGCTCTCCTGGCACACGAGCCAGTACGCCGAGGCGAGCGGCAACTTCAGGTCGAACGGCGTCACGAGCCTTCCCGCCGCGATGTCTTCCGCGGCGAGCACCGGCATCGACGCCACCACGCCGACTGCGTCGATCGCGGCTTCGAAGGCGAGCACGGCGTGGCTGAAGTGCGGTCCGCGGTGCGAATCGACGACGTCCACACCCGCCGCTCGCAGCCACACATCCCAGAACGGCTCGTTGTCGTACAGATCGCCGGTGTCGTCGTGCAGCAGCATGTGATCGGCGAGATCCTGCGGCCGCCTGATCGCGTGCTCGCCCTGTAACAGCTGCGGGCTGCAGATCGGCGCGATCGTCAGATCGAGGAGCTTCTTGACCCACAGGTTCGGATAGTGGCCGCGGCCGTAGAGGATCGCGATGTCCGAATCGTCCAGCCATGCTTCGACCGTCGCGCGCTCCGCGACGTCGCCCTTGCCGTCCACGCTCACGCGCCGCATGCGCGCCGACACGCGCACGTCGACTTCGGGATGGGCCGCGATGAAGCGGTGCAGCCGCGGCATCAGCCAGCGTGCGGCGAACGACGGCGCCGCGCTGACCGTCAGCACCCCGCCCGACACGTGCGAGCGCAGGCGCTCGACCGCCTGCACCAGCGCCTCGAAACCTTCGCGCAGCTTGGGCAACGACGCCCGGGCGGCGTCGGTGAGCTCGAGCGCTCGGTTGTAGCGGTGGAAGAGCTGCACGCCGAGATAGTCCTCGAGCATGCGGATCTGGTGGCTCACCGCGGCCGGGGTCACGTTGAGTTCTATTGCCGCTTTCTTGACGGAAAGATGACGCGCGGCGGCCTCGAAAGCGCGCAACGCGTTGAGCGGCGGAAGTCGGCTGGCCATGATAGTCAGTTTAGCTTTATTAGCACGTCAGGTCACAATAAATCAGCTATTGCAATGCAACAAACCGCTGCCAATCGAGTCTATACTTGTGTCCGAAGTCGTTGAGATTGTTAAGAAGTACGTCGCGCCGGTGTCGGCAAATGGCGACGAAGAGCGAAAGGAGCAGCACCGTGAGAAAAGACATCGAAGTTAAATTGGGTTCAACCGTAGTCGGTCGCATCAACGCCGTGCGTATGTCGGAAGCGGAACGTCAGGTCGTGCTGAACGCGATGCGCGACGCCGATCTCCTGGTCGACGGGTTCGTGTGGGTTGCAAAAAAGATTGAGCAAATCGGCGCCCGTTTGTTCCTCAAGCCCGCGCTCAAGCACTAACTGCCTGTTCTCCCGGGCCGGGGTTCCTCCTCGTCCTCCCCCCCGGCCCCTGACCGCCCCGACGCGGTCACTCCAAGCCACGGCGGCCCACGCCGTGGCTTTTTTTCGTCCGGGCCAGACCCTGGTTTCCGGTCCTGTCGGGCGTTCGCGGACGTTGCAGGAAAGCATCAACGTCCGCACGCATCTAGCCTTTTTTTCAGCCTTTTTTGCCTGACCGATCGTAGACCGCGCTACACTTGGCGCGGAACGGCAGGCAGGCATTATTTCCGTGACTAGAGGAGCGGTTGAATGGCTGTCGCAGACCCCCCCACTGGCTCAAAGGAGAACCACGTGTTCAATCGAGACGGCCTGTTCGGCAAGAAGGACGAGAATCCGCGCAACGACCTGCGTCCGGTCAACGTGACCCCGGGGCTGTCGGGAGGCTCGTCACCGTCGCGGCCCCAGCCCCAGGTGCAACCGCAGGCCGAGACGCACAAGCCCGACCTGCGCTTCGCCGAGACGCCCAAGGCCCCCGTCGCCGCCGCCCGGGTCGAAGAGCCCGCCGGCAGCCGGCTCATCGTCGGCCCGGACATCAAGCTCAAAGGCGTGGAGATCACCGACTGCGACACCTTGGTCGTGGAGGGCCGTGTCGAGGCCTCGATGGACAGCCGCGTCGTGCAGATCGCCGAGAACGGCGTGTTCTCGGGCACCGTCAGCATCGATGTCGCGGAGATCCGCGGGATCTTCGAAGGCGAGCTCACCGCGAGAAAGCAGCTCGTCATCTTCTCGACCGGCCGGGTTTCGGGCCGCATTCGCTACGGCAACATCCGCATCGAGGAAGGCGGCGAGATCGCCGGCGAAGTGAGCACGCTCGCCAAGGCCCGTCCGCAGCAGCAGCCGGCCGCGGCGGCGCCGATCGCCGCCCCGGCACCCGCGGCCGCTCCTGCAGCGCCGCCCGCGCTCGAGCCGGAAGCGCCGACCCTCACCACCGAGCCCATCACCGTCCGCCCGCCGCTAAAGCAGCCCCTCAAAGGCACCGGCGTCAATACTGTCTAAGCTCCCGTCGTCGTTCAGGTTCGGCGCGTGCTTGCCGTAATAATCGGCAGCAGCGCCGGACCGGCTTTTTAGCTCCGGCGTATTCTCTTTTATTTTTAGGGATTTGCGCCGAACGCCTCATGGGACCCCGACTCACTCTGCTCGACACGTCCCGCACTACCGGCGCGGACTACGTCGACACCGCCATCGGCGTGGCCGCGGTGCTGCGCAAGGTCGCGGCGACACGCGCGCGCGCGGCCCTCTACCTCGACGACGGCGAGACGTTCCTGCACACCTGCGTGCTCGGCGTCGAGCCCGACGCGTTCTACTTCGAAAAAGGGCCGGACCCGAAGCTCAACGGTGAGGTGCTGGCGGCGCGCGAGATGACACTCGTCACGGCCGATCACAGCGTCCCGGTGCAGTTCACGGTGGCGGCGGCCGAAGCGGCGACGTTCGAAGGCGCGGACGCTTTCCGCGCTCCGCTGCCCGAGCGCCTGCTGCGGCTCCAGCGGCGCGACTTCTACCGCTTGACCGGGCCGGAGCTGAACTCGGTGATGCGCGTTCAGGTCGTGCCGGCGCACGAGCCGGCGAATCTGCTCCAGCCCGTCGTGATCGACCTCTCGTGCGGGGGCATGTCGATCGACATCCCGATCGCATCCGGCATGCTCCCGGACCGCTCGCGCCACACCTGCACCCTCGAATTTCCGGGTCTCGCCCGCATCGACACCGTGCTGTACGTGTGCCTCTCGCGCGAGGTATCGATGGAGAACGGCGTCCCCGGCCGCCGTTACGGCGTCGAATTCCTGAATCTGGACGCGAAGTCGGTCGCGCTGATCCAGCGCTTCATCAACGACGAGGAACGCCGGCTGATCCGCAGCGCCCGGAAGTAATCAGCGGCGGAAACAGGAAAGGGAGGTTCAAGGAGGGGAAACCTGGGTTTCCCCTCCTTGGCGTTCATCCGCATGCGCGCGCAGCGCGACATGCAGGTCTGATCGCGCTTCGCGCGATCAGACCTGCATGTTCATGATGTCGTGGTAGGCCTGCACTAACTTGTTCCGTACCTGAACGGCCTGGCTGAACGCGATCTGCGACTTCTGCATCGCGACCACGACGTCCTGCAGGCTGGTGTTCGGGTCGCCGACGGTGAAGTCCTTCTGAAGCTGCTCGGCCTGGTTCTGGGTGCGGGCGACTTCCGACAGCGAAGTCTTGAGCGCGCTGGCGAAGCTGCCGGATTCCCCGGCGGCGGGCGCGACCTCTTCTTTCGCCTGCGGCTTGCGGCTCGCGAGCGCCTGCGCGGTGCGCAGCTGCGAGAGCATACGATCGATTCCGGACGTATCCATGCGGGGCCTGTAAGTTGTCGGGCTGTGTTGAATTCCCGCTAAAGATATCAGGCGCTCTGTCGTCTACGTCCCGCAAATAGACGCGGAAAACCCCGCTTTTTCCGGCATCGATTCGACCCCGCCCTACCGATAATTCGGACCCTAGGCCTAAGCCCCGAACCGGTAAACGGAGTCCTTTCGAAATGTCAGGTGAAGCAGCAGCAGAAGGCATCGCTCAGCGGCTCCCCGCGTGGACGCGCATCCCGCCCCAACAGCTCCTCGCCATCCTCATGGTGGTGGCGACCGCCCTCGCCCTGGTGATCGGCGGCTGGATGTGGAGCACCGCCCCCGACTACAAGGTCCTGTTCTCGAACCTCTCGGACAAGGACGGCGGCGCGGTGGTCGCGGCGCTCCAGCAGGCCAACGTCCCCTACAAGTTCGCGGACGGCGGCGGCGCCATCCTGGTGCCGGCCGAGCACGTCCACGACCTGCGCCTGAAGCTCGCCGGACAGGGCCTGCCCAAGGGCGGGCTGGTCGGCCTGGAGCTCATGGAAGGCCAGCGCTTCGGCGCGAGCCAGTTCCTCGAGCAGGTCAACTACCAGCGCGGCCTCGAAGGCGAGCTCGCGCGATCGATCCAGACGATCCAGGCCGTCGCGACCGCCCGGATCCACCTGGCGCTGCCGCGCGGCACCGCCTTCCTGCGCGAGCAGGCCAAGCCCTCCGCCTCGGTGCTCGTCCACCTGCACCCGGGCCGCACGCTCGACCAGACCCAGGTCGCGGCGATCGTTCACCTCGTCTCGAACTCGGTCCCGGACCTCGCGCCCAAGAACGTCACGGTCGTCGACCAGAACGGGACGCTGCTGTCCGCCGACGGCAACTCGCAGGGTCCGGCGGTCGACACCAAACAGCTCAAGTATCGCCAGGAGACCGAGCTGGGCTACATCAAGCGCATCGAGGCGATCCTCGCCCCGGTGCTCGGCGCCGCGAACGTGCGCGCGCAGGTCTCGGCCGACCTGGACTTCTCGGAAGTCGAGCAGGCCGAGGAGCTTTACAAGCCGAACGGCAAGCCCGAGGAAGCCGCGGTCCGCACGTCGCAGACGAGCGAGCAGTCCGGTCCCGCGAGCAACGGCGGCGCCTCGGGCGTTCCGGGCGCGCTGACCAACCAGCCGCCGCAGAGCGGCGGCGCGCCGGTGCAAGCGGATCCCAATGCAACCGCCGCGAGCACCCCGGGCGCCTCGGGCAGCACGCGCAAGGAATCGGCGGTCACCTACGAAGTCGACAAGAGCATCCGCCACACCCGCATCGCGCAGGGCCGCATCAAGCGCCTGTCGGTCGCGGTGGTCGTCAACGACCGCCAGCTCACCGACGCCAAAGGCAAGGTCACGAGCAAGCCGCTCACCGACGCGGAGAAGCAGCAGATCACCGAGCTCGTCAAAGGCGTAATGGGTTACGACAAGGAGCGCGGCGACACGCTGTCGGTCATCAACAGCGCGTTCTCCACGCCTGCGGCGGAGAAAGTGGTCGACGTGCCGATGTGGAAGGACCCCTCGATCATCGGCATGGCGAAGGAGATCGGCAAGTACCTGCTCTACGGCGCGCTCGTGCTCTTCATCCTGATGAAGCTGAAGCCCTTCGTGAGCAACATCCTGAAGCCCGCGCCGCTGGTGGCCGCGCCGGCGCAGCTCGCCGGACCCGCCGTCGAAGGCGAGCTCATCGACGAGCCGGCGAAGGTCGTGGACCGCTACGAGACCACGCTCGGCAACGCGAAGCAGATCGCCAAGCAGGACCCGAAGGTCGTCGCCAACGTCGTCAAGAACTGGGTAGGCAGCAATGAGCGATAACAACGAAGGCATACAAAAGGCGGCGATCCTCCTGATGTCGCTCGGCGAGGACGACGCGGCCGAGGTGTTCAAGTTCCTCGGTCCGAAGGAAGTCCAGAAGATCGGCACCGCGATGGCCGCGCTCAAGGGCGCGACGCGCGAGGAGATCACCGGCGTGCTCGACGAGTTCTGCACCCAGGCCGGAGAGTCGACGACCATCGGCATGAGCTCGGACGAATACATCAAGCAGGTCCTGAGGAAAGCGCTCGGCGACGACCGCGCGGCGCACCTGATCGACCGCATCCTGCAGGGCGGCGACACCAGCGGCATCGAGGGGCTGAAGTGGATGGACGCGCAGTCGGTGTCGGAGCTCATCAAGAACGAGCACCCGCAGATCATCGCGACCATCCTCGTCCACCTCGACCGCGACCAGGCGTCCGAGATCCTGCTGCACTTCACCGAGCGCCTGCGCAACGACACGCTGCTGCGCATCGCGACGCTGGACGGCATCCAGCCGCAGGCGCTGCGCGAGCTGAACGACGTGCTGAACAAGCTGCTCTCGGGCACCGACAACGTCAAGAAGGCGCCGATGGGCGGCGTGCGCTGCGCGGCGGAGATCCTCAACTTCATGCCGCAAACGCACGAGTCGTCGGTGATCGAGGGCGTCAAGGGTTACGACGCCGATCTCGCGCAGAAGATCGTCGACCAGATGTTCACGTGGGACAACGTCATGGAGATCGACGACCGCGGCATCCAGGTGGTGCTGCGCGAAGTGCAGACGGACCAGCTCATCCTCGCGCTCAAGGGCTCGTCGCAGCAGTTCCGCGACAAGATCTTCAAGAACATGTCGACTCGCGCCGCCGAATCGCTCAAGGAAGACCTCGAGGCGAAAGGTGCGGTGCGGGTCTCCGAAGTCGAAGCGACGCAGAAGGAGATCCTCAAGGTCGTGCGCCGCCTCGGCGAGGAAGGCCAGATCCAGCTCGGCGGCAAGGCTGAGGAAGCGTACGTCTGATGCCGCAGAGCCCGCTCATCCCGAAGGAACAGGCCGCAGGCATCCAGCGCTGGGAGTTCGGCACGTTCGACGGTCCGCGCGACCGCCGCAAAGGCGAAAGCGTCGCGTCCGCAGCCGCCGCGGCGACCGCCGCGGCCGCCTCTGCTACTCGCGTGCGCGAGCTCACCGAACGCGCCAAGGCCGAAGGCTACGCCGCCGGCCATCGCGAAGGCCTCGAAGCCGCGCGGCAACAGGCCGCGGCCGAAACCGGCGCCCGCATCGCACGCGCCGACCAGCTCCTGCACGAGCTCGCGGAGGACTTGCAGCGCTTCGACCGCGAGCTCGCGCACGAAGTGGTGCAGCTCGGCCTCGCGGTCGCGAAGAAGATGATCGGCGCGGCCCTCAAAGCCAATCCCGAAGTCGTGCGTGTAGCGGTCGAGGAAGCGCTGCGCCACGTCGCGCACGTGCGCGGCCCCGTCACGCTCGCGGTCAATCCCGACGACGCCGCGGTGGTGCGCGCCTACCTCGAAACCTCGCCGCCGCAGAGCGGCTGGAGCGTGCGCGAAGACCCGCTCGTCGCTGCCGGCGGCTGTCGGGTCGAAACCGCGGCGGGCGAAGTCGACGCGACGCTCGAGAGCCGCTGGCATCGCGTCACCGCGGCGCTCGGCACGGCCACGAACTGGGTCGAAGAATGAGCGCACGCGTCGCACGACTGCAGAAGTTCGTCCAGGACTGCTCGAACGTCGCGGGCTCGGTCCCGCGCGTCACCGCCAGCGGCCGACTGACCAAGGTCACCGGGCTCGTCATGGAAGCCTCCGGCCTGCGCCTGCCGGTCGGCAGCTCGTGCTCGGTGAGCATGCCCGGCGGCAAGAACATCGATGCGGAAGTCGTGGGCTTCGCCGACGAGCGCCTCTTCCTCATGCCCGCCTCCGACATCTACGGCGTCGTCCCCGGCGCGCGCGTGGTGCCGGTGGAGCACGAGATCGATCGTCCCAGCCTCGACGCCCCACCCCATCCGCGGCGCCGCGCGTCGGACCAGGCGAAGCACGTCCCGGTCGGCCCCGGCCTGCTCGGCCGCGTGCTCGATTCGACCGGCAAGCCGCTCGACGGCCGCGGACCGCTGCTCGTCGAGCGCACGGTCTCGCTGCACGGCCGCGTGTTGAATCCGCTCGAGCGCGCGCCGATCACCCAGGTGCTCGACGTCGGCGTGCGCGCGATCAACGCGATCACCACCGTGGGGCGCGGCCAGCGCATGGGCTTGATGGCGGGCTCGGGCGTCGGCAAGTCGGTGCTGCTCGGCATGATGGCGCGCTATACCGAAGCCGACGTGATCGTGGTCGGGCTGATCGGCGAGCGGGGCCGCGAAGTGAAGGAATTCATCGAGAACATCCTCGGCGAGGAAGGGCTGCGGCGCTCGGTCGTCGTGGCCGCGCCGGCGGACGTCTCGCCGCTGCTGCGCATGCAGGGCGCCTCCTACGCGACCGCGATCGCCGAATACTTCCGCGACCAGGGCAAGCACGTGCTGCTCATCATGGATTCGCTCACGCGCTACGCGATGGCGCAGCGCGAGATCGCGCTCGCGATCGGCGAGCCGCCGGTGACCAAGGGCTATCCGCCATCCGTGTTCGCGAAGATCCCGCAGATCGTCGAGCGCGCGGGCAACGGCGCCGAAGGCGGCGGCTCGATCACCGCGTTCTACACCGTGCTCGTCGAAGGCGACGACCAGCAGGACCCGGTCGGCGATTCGGCGCGCGCGATTCTCGACGGACACATCGTGCTCACGCGCTCGCTCGCCGATCAAGGCCACTACCCCGCGATCGACATCGAGCAGTCGGTGTCGCGGGCGATGACCAACATCATCGATCAGGATCAGTTCTCGGTGGTGCGGCGCTTCAAGTCGCTGTACTCGCGCTACCAGCGCAACCGCGACCTGATCACGGTGGGTGCTTACGCGGCCGGCACCGATCAATTGCTCGACCGCGCGATCGCGCTGCACCCGCACATGGAAGCGTTCCTGCAGCAGAACATCGGCGAGAAGGCGCCGTACGGCGAGTGCCTCGAAGGCATGGAGGCGATCGTCGCGGGCGGACACGAATAACCAGAACCGCGGAGCATAAGCAATGAAGAATACGTTCCGGCTGAAAGTGGTGCAGGACCTGGCGATCAAGGCGAGCGACGACGCGGCGCTCGCGCTCGGGCAGCTCAACGCCGAAGTGACGAGGCAGG
Source organism: Burkholderiales bacterium (assembly GCA_036262035.1). Taxonomy (NCBI): domain Bacteria; kingdom Pseudomonadati; phylum Pseudomonadota; class Betaproteobacteria; order Burkholderiales; species Burkholderiales bacterium. Next base: position 251,867 of record DATAJS010000018.1, read on the forward strand.
AGCAGAAGCTCGAGATGCTGGTGCAGTACCGCGAGGATTACCGCGGGCGCGTGCGCAGCACGGTCAATCAGGACGTGCACACCGCGGCCTGGATGAACCTGCAGCAGTTCCTGGGAAAGCTCGACGAAGCGATCGAGCAGCAGCGCTCGGCGGTCGCGCTGGCGAAGGCGGCGGTGGTGCGCGGCCAGGACGACTGGCAGGCGAAGCAGGTGAAAGTGAAAGCGTTCGACAAGCTCGAGCAGCGGCACAACGCCGCCGCGGACGAGCGGATGAAGAAATTCGAGCAGCGCGCGACCGACGAGTTCGCCGCGCGCGGCCATAACGCCAAGGGTTAAGACACGATGGAAGCGATCCCCGCAATGCCGGTCACGCCGGCGCAGGTTCCGAACGCGGCAGCGGCGCGCGACGCGAAAGGCTCCGAACCCGCCGACACGAGCGGCTTCGGCGACGCGCTCAAGGACGAGATCGCGTCGCGTTCGAGCGACGCCAAAGACGTTCCTGCCGACGAGGCCGCGACGGATGCGCCCGCCGACGAGAAAGCGGACGACACCGCCGCCGCCGACGCGCCCGCGCTCGATCCGGCGGTCGCGGCGCTGCTCGGCGAACCGAGCGCGCAACAGACCGCGGCGGCGCTTGCGGCGCAGGGTCAGATCCAGCCGCAGACCGTGACTCCGCAACAACCTGCGGTCGACGCGGCCGCTACCGATGCGGTGGCGGACGCGACGATCGCCGAAACCGCTCCGGCGGGCGTGCGCGGCGCGCGCGCCGAGTCGCCCGGCGAGCAGCGCGTGGACGAGCGCAGTGTTCGTCGGGGTCGCGGGGGAGCCGAGCGTGCGGGCGTCGACAAAGCGGGCGAGCGGGCACCGGCCGAGCGCAGCACGCTCGAGCGCATCGCCGTCGAACGCGGCGCCGAGCGCGGCGCGTCCGAGCGCGCGCTGGCCGAGCGGCCCGTGACGGCCGAGCACCGGTCGGGCGAGCTTCGCGCGGTGCGCGACGGCGGCGATCGCCCGTTCGTGGCCGGCGACAAGAGCGCGACGGATACGCCGGGGGCCTCGTTCCAGACCGGATTCACGGTCGACCGCTTCGCCAGCGCGGCGGATGCGCCAGTGCCCGTGGCCGCGTCTGCGCCGACGCTGGACAGCCTCTCCGCCGGCACGCTCGGCACGAAGTGGGGCGCGTCGGCCGCCGGAACGGGCGCCGATGCCGTGGGCGCGGCGCCGACGGCGACCGCCCGCGTCGACACGCCGCTCGGCCTGCCCGGCTGGGGCGACGCCTTCCAGCAGAAAGTGGTCTGGATGGTCGATCGCCAGCTCGAGCGGGCGGAGCTGCACATCAATCCCCAGCACCTCGGGCCGGTCGACGTCATGCTCGACATGACCGGCGACGGCGCCCAGATCGCCTTCACCTCGCCGCATGCCGCAGTGCGGGAGGCGATCGAATCGACCCTCCCCGACCTGCGCAACGCGCTCGACGCCAGGGGCCTCTCGCTCGGTCAGGCGAGCGTCGGAGCCGACTCGGGCGCCGCGCGCGAACAGTTCGCCGAACAGGCCCGCGAAGCCGCCAGGAACGCCCACCCCGGCCGCTCGGGCGGCTCCGAGCCCGTGGTCGAGGCCCGCACCCCTGCCCGTGCAGCGATCGTCCGTCGCGGCCTGGTAGACACGTTTGCCTGAGCAAAGCTCAGCGAAACGTGCCCGTTGAACGGCACGGAGCGAAACCCGTGGTTTCCCTCCGTGACCTCCTTTCCTTCGGCTCGCTTCCGCTCGCTCCACCGCCTCGAACCACCCCCAAACTCGCGGACAGGCCCGATTTCGATGTAAGTCGGATTTAGCGGCTTTTTCCCCCGGTTATCCCCGCATCGTCGGGCGGGCCGAATTCGCATAATGCGTGCTCTCAGCTAGTGGAGCTCGCATGGCCAAACAATCCGACAACGCAGCCGCGGACGCGGACGCGCCCAAGAAGAAGGGCAAGAAGCTCGTTCTGATCGCCGGAGTGCTCGTGCTCGCCCTCGGGGGCGGGGGCGCGGGCGCATGGTATTTCATGCGCCCCGCCGATAAGCACGACGAGGAAAAGACGGCGGAACCCGAGAAGCCCGCACAGTTCCTGCCGCTCGAGTCGTTCACCGTGAACCTCGCGGGCAGCGACGGCGCACCACAATACCTGCAGGCGGGCCTCACGCTCAAGCTCAGGCACGACGCGAAGGTCGAAACGATCAAGGAGCGCATGCCCGAGATCCGCAATCGCATCCTGCTCATCCTCTCCGGCAAGAAAGCCTCGGAGCTCCTCCCGGTCGCCGGCAAGCAGCAGCTCGCCACCGAGCTTTCGGAAACGGTGCGCGAGATCGTCGGCGATGCCGCCGGATCGAAGTCCGCGCCGAAGAAAGCCAAGAAGGCGAAAAAGGTCGAGGCGGAAGACGAAGCGAAAGACGAAGAAGCCTCCGAGAAGGGCGACAAGGCCGAGAAGTCCGACGACGCCGAAGACAAAGACACCAAGGATGCGAAGGCCGAAGCCAAGGCCAAAGCCCGGGCGAAGAAAGCCAGGACCGAAGTCGCGAAGAACGACATCGAAGTGCTCTTCACCTCCTTCATCATCCAGTAAAGCCAAACGAAGATGGCCAAGGATTTCCTCTCGCAGGACGAAGTCGATGCGCTGCTGAACGGCGTCACCGGCGTCACCGACGAGCCGCCCGCACCGGAAGAGACCACCGGCGTGCGGCCGTACAACCTCGCGACGCAGGAGCGGATCGTCCGCGGCCGCATGCCCACGCTCGAGATCATCAACGAGCGTTTCGCGCGCCTTCTGCGCATCGGCCTTTTCAACTTCGTGCGCCGCACCGCCGAGATCTCGGTGGGGCCGGTGCGCGTGGTCAAGTACAGCGAGTTCGTCCGCAACCTGGTGGTGCCGACGAACCTGAACCTGGTGCAGATCAAGCCGCTGCGCGGCACCGGTCTGCTGATCTTCAACCCGGACCTCGTCTACCTCATCATCGACAACCTCTTCGGCGGCAACGGACAGTTCCACACGCGCGTCGAAGGCCGCGACTTCACGCAGACCGAGCAGCGCATCATCCAGCGCATGCTCGCGGTGGTGTTCGAGGACCTCGAGAAGGCGTGGCAGCCGGTGCACCCGATCAGCATCGAGTACGTGCGCTCGGAGATGAACACGCAGTTCGCCAACATCGCCACGCCCAACGAAGTGGTCGTGGTGACCACGTTCAACATCGAGCTCGGCAGCGCGGGCGGCGAGTTCCACATCTGCATGCCCTACTCGATGATCGAGCCGATCCGCGACATCCTCTGCTCGAGCCTCCAGGGCGAGCAGGTCGACGTCGACAAACGCTGGGTGAAGATGCTCAGCAGGCAGGTGCAGTCGGCCGATGTCGAGCTCATCGTCAATCTGGGCAAGGCCGAGCTCACCCTGCAGCAGGTCCTCAACATGACGCCGGGCGACGTGATCGCGCTCGACATCGCCCAGCCGCTCGTCGCCGAAGTCGACAACGTGCCGGTGATGGAATGCAAGTGCGGCGTTTTCAACGGCAACTACGCGGTGAGGGTCGAGCGCCTCTTACCCGCCTCTGGCAACGAACAGTGATCCAACGTGGAGACGAACATGAGTGACAACGTAATCGCCGCAGCCGGCTCGGATACCGACGACTGGGCGGCCGCGATGGCCGAGCAGGCCCGCATGGACGCGACCGCCCCGGCGCAGCGCGCGCCGAGCGCCGTGTTCGAGCAGTTCTCCGCCGACGCGCCGAAATCGGCGGGCGCGAACGACATCGACCTGATCCTCGACATCCCGGTCCAGCTCACGGTCGAGCTCGGCCGCACCAAGATCGCGATCAAGAACCTGCTGCAGCTCGCGCAGGGCTCGGTCGTCGAGCTCGACGGCCTGGCGGGCGAGCCGATGGACGTCTTCGTCAACGGCTGCCTCATCGCCCAGGGCGAGGTCGTGGTCGTCAACGACAAGTTCGGCATCCGCCTCACCGACATCATCACGCCGTCCGAGCGCATCCGGAAGCTCAAGCGATGATGCGTAAGGACCTCGGCGCGTGCACGCCCGAAGCCGCGCGCTTCGTTCGCCTCGGCGCGTGCGGCCTCATCATCGCGACGTCGATGGTCTGCGCCCACGTCGCGCACGCCGCGGAGACCGCGGTGCCGGCGACGCCGCCGTCGGCGGTCGGCGCGGGCAGCATGCTGCAGTTCGCCTTCGGCCTGATCGTCGTGCTCGGCCTCATCGTCGCGGCAGGCTGGTTCATGAGGCGCTTTCAGGTGGGTCCCGCGGCGCCGGGTACGGTCAAGGTGATCGCCGGCGCGTCGGTGGGCCAGCGCGAGCGCGTCGTGGTCGTCGAAGTCGGCGACAACTGGCTCGTGCTCGGCGTAGCGCCCGGCCGCGTCAACGCGCTGCACACCATGCCGCGCGGCGAGATCGCGTCCGCCACGCCCGGCGCGCCGGCCGCGACCCCGCAGATCGCTTTCGCACAGTGGCTCAAGGACAAGATGGAGAAGCGCGGTGGCCGTTAAGAAGTCCCTGATCGCGGCGGGCGGCATCGCCCTCGGTCTCGCGGCTCTCGCGGTTCCCGCGCTCGCGCAGACGGCGGGCGGCCTGCCCGCGTTCACCAGCACGCCCACGGCCGGCGGCGGCACGAGCTACTCGCTGTCGCTGCAGACGATGCTGCTGCTGACCTCGCTCGCCTTCCTGCCGGCGGCGCTGCTGATGATGACGGGCTTCACGCGCATCATCATCGTGCTGTCGCTGATGCGCCAGGCGCTCGGCACGCCGGCGTCGCCGCCCAACCAGGTGCTGCTCGGGCTGTCGCTCTTTCTCACCTTTTTCGTGATGTCGCCGGTGCTCGATCGCGTCTACACCGACGCCTACAAGCCGCTGTCGGAGAACAGGATCACCATGGAAGAGGCGCTCGACCGCGGCGCCGCGCCGCTGCGCACGTTCATGCTGCGCCAGACGCGCGAAGCCGATCTCGCGCTCTTCACGCGGCTTTCGCGCCAGCCGGCGCCGGCGAAGGTGGAAGACGTCTCGATGCGCGTGCTCGTGCCGGCGTACGTGACCAGCGAGCTGAAAACCGCTTTCCAGATCGGCTTCGCGGTGTTCATTCCTTTCCTCATCATCGACATGCTCGTCGCGAGCGTGCTGATGTCGATGGGCATGATGATGGTGTCGCCGGTGCTGATCTCGCTACCGTTCAAGATCATGCTCTTCGTGCTGGTCGACGGCTGGAACCTGCTCATAGGCTCGCTGGCTCAAAGCTTCGCGATTTAGGAACCGTCATTCCCGCGAAGGCGGGAATCCATTTCGATTCTCTGAAAAAATGAACTCGACTGCCGTAATCGCGATGATCCGCGAAGCGCTGGAGCTCACGCTGCTGGTCTCCGCGCCCCTCCTCCTCACCGCGCTCGCCGTGGGTCTGGTCGTCAGCGTCTTCCAGGCCGCGACGCAGATCAACGAGATGACGCTCTCGTTCATCCCGAAGCTGCTCGGGGTGTTCGTCGCGATCGTCGTCGCGGGGCCGTGGATACTGCAGCTCCTGATTGATTACACGCAGCGGATCTTCACGAACATTCCGCTATTGGTCGGCTAGCGCCAAGAGCGAGTGTCGAGTGTTTGATGTTGAGTGTTTAGTGGTTCGACCCCACGCATGACGGGCGCGCACTATTCCACCCGAACAACTCAGCACTCAACACTTACCACTAAACACTAACCGTGATCACCGTCACCTCCGCCCAGCTGAGCGCCTGGCTCGTCGCGTTCATCTGGCCGTTCACGCGCATCCTCGGGCTGCTCGCGGTCGCACCGGTGACCGGCGGGAATCAGTTCCCCGCGCGGGCCAAGGTGGCGCTCGCACTGCTGATCAGCCTGGTCGTCGCGCCGACGGTGAAGGCGCCCGAGATCGATCCGGCGTCGTGGGGCGGGCTCTTCATGCTCGCGCACGAGCTCCTGATCGGCGTGGCGATCGGCTTCGCGATGCGCCTCGTCTTCATCGCGGTGGAGATGGCGGCCGAGCTGATCGGCCTGCAGATGGGCCTCGGCTTCGCGCAGTTCTACGACGTGCACGCCACGTCCTCGCAGCCCGTGCTCTCGATCTTCTTCGGACTGGCCGCGACGTTGACGTTCCTCGCGATCAACGGGCACCTCCTGCTCTTCTCCGTGCTCGCCGACAGCTTCAACACGATGCCGGTCGGCGCCGGCGCGGGCGTCGCGTTCTGGAAGACGCTCTCGTCGTGGGGCGGCTACATGATCTACGCTGCGCTCTCGCTCGCGCTGCCGGTCATCGCGGCGCTGCTCATCACCAACCTCGGCCTCGGCGTGCTGTCGCGCGCGGCGCCGCAGCTCAACATCTTCGCCGTCGGCTTTCCGATCACCCTCGTCATCGGCTTCGTCGCCGCCATCCTCTCGGTCCCGTTCTTCCTCCCGATCTTCGAAGGCCTGGTCGGAGAAGTCGTGACCATGCTCCTCCAGATCAAATAGTCGTAAGGGTCTGACCCGAGCTCTGTCCGGGTCAGACCCTGGTTTTGACCTTCCGGTCTGACTCCAGGCCCTTTCCAGGCCAGCCCCCCGTTTGCTCCGGCCTCGACCGAAGGGCTGACTCCATGCGAGCGCGGGGACGCGTTGTGTAGACAGGTCTTGCGCCGGAGCATCGATGCCTCGTCGACCACGCGTGTCGCCCGCCGGTTATCCAGTCCACGTCGTGCAACGTGGCGTAAACCGCGCGACATGCTTCTGCCGCGATTCGGACTATCTGTGCTATCTGCAACTCCTGTCGCAGTATTCGCGCGCATTCGCGTGTGCGGTTCACGCCTACGTCCTGATGCCGAACCACGTGCATCTGCTCCTCACGCCCGGCGAATCGGTTGGGATTTCGCTGCTAATGAAGCACGTCGCTCAGCTCTACACGCAATACGTCAATCGCACGTGGCACCGCAGCGGTCCCTTGTGGGAAGGCCGATTCAAATCCAGCGTAATCGTCGACGACGCGTACCTTCTCGCCTGCTATCGGTACATCGAGATGAACCCGGTGCGCGCGCGGCTCGCCGACGATGCCGCGCACTACGCGTGGTCGAGCCATCGTGCGAACGCAGGCGTCGCCGTCGACACGCTCGTGAAGCGGCATCCGCTCTACATCGGCCTGGCCAGCCACGACGAAGCCTGCGCGGCCGCATATAGACAGCTGTTCGAAAGCTCGCCGCGGCTCGATCGCGAGCAACAGATTCGAAACGCTGTCGAACGCGAATTGCCTGTCGGTCGAGGCGAATTCCGGTTCAGGTTGCTAGCGTCCATGCGACTCGCAGCGACAGGTGCGGCGGTGATCGCAGCAGCGCCTGCGCAGAACGGGGAGGAGCATCCCACAACCAAAAGCGGGATCTAACCAGGGTCTGACCCCGAAAAGCCGGGGTCAGACCCGATGAGAGGCTACAGCGCTCGCCCGTCGAACTGCTTCACCGGCACGGACGAAATGTCGAAGCCTTCCAGGCAGCGTGCGTTGATCGCCGCCATCGCATTGCCCTTGGGGTCCACGCCTTCGCCGAACGCGTGGATCCCGCACTCGGGGCAGAACCGGTGCTTGATGACGTGCTTGTTGAAGGTGTAGGTGCTCAGGTTCTCGTCGGGCATCGTCAGGTGCAGGTCTGCACGCGGAATGAACCAGAGCAGCGACCCCTTGCGGGCGCACATCGAGCAGTTGCATTCCATCAATTGTTTGATCTCGCCTTCGGCTTCGAAAGCGACGCGACCGCAGTGACAACTGCCTTTGTAGCGCATGCAGGGCTCCTGATAAGACTTACTCAGGCGCCAGTCTAGCGCATGGGACCGGAAAACCAGGGTCAGACCCCGAAAAGGCCGGGGTTAGACCCTAGCGGCGAGCAAGAGTCAACGGAAATAAAAGGAAAGGAGGTTCAAGGAGGGAAACCTTGGTTTCCCACCTTGGCGTTCACCGGCGCGAAGCGCTGGCGCCCGCTGGCGGGCGCTAGCGCAGCTCGATCACGCCCGAGGCGACGCGCTGGGCGATCGTCACCTTGGACTCGATGCCTTCGTTGAAGGAGAGGATGGCGTATTCGGAAAAGCCGCGCTCGTGCTGGAGCTTCTCCGCGGCGCGGCGGAAGACCTGGGTGCTCTCGCCTTCGCCGCCGACGATGAAGCGCTTCATCGTGAGGTTGACGCGATAGCGGCGATCGGAAAGCCGCTCGAGCTCGACCTTCCAGTTCGGCGCGAGCGGGTCGACGATCCAGTAGATGATGCCGATGGCGACCAGGCCTTCGGCGGGTATGTGCAGCGACGGGCTGACGTCGAGCGTCTTCGCCGGGATCAGGGTGTTCGGCCCGGTGTAGTCGTCCATGCTGCTGCAGCCGGCGGCGGCCAGCATCATCGCAGCCAGTAAAGCGCGGCGGATCATATGAAGTCGAAGAGCTTGAGGCTCGTCACCGCGACGAACGACTTCTGCGCCGCTTCGAGGCTGAACTGGCGCTGCGCGAGGTCCGACAGCGCCTGGGCGTAATCGAGGTCCTGCAGGCGCGACAGATCTTCGGAGTAGTGCAGGTTCATGTCCTCGGTCGTCGATTGCACCGAGTCGAGCTCCTGCAGCCGGACGCCGACCGCCGCGCGCGTCGTGAGGATCTGGTCCAGCGCGCGATCGAGGCTCGCGCCGACCGCGTTGAGGTCGCTCTGGTAGTTCGCCTTGGACGCAAGACCGGTGGTGACGCCGGTGTTGAGCGTCGTGATGAAATCGTGGATCGTCGAGAAGACGTCCTTGGTCTGCGCGGCGCCCACGCCGAACGTGTCGCCGCTCGCCGGCGCGCCGGTGATGTCGAGCTGTATGCCCGCGTCCCACGGCGTCGCGATCGGGTCGCCCGCCTGGCGCTGGAAGTCGATCGCGACGCCGGGCGTATACGTGCGGGCGTACGGACCGGCCGCCGGCGCGGCGCCGGTGAGCATCGAGGTGTTGCTGGCGTTGTCGACGATGTCGTACGTCGTCACCGGCGGCGTCGCATTGCTCACGTGAAAGCGCACGCTGAAGTTCTGGCTGTTCGAGGCGCCGTTCCATGCCGCGGCGTTGCGCAGCATGCCGGGCCCGGCGATGCCGCCGCCGGCGTTCGAAGCGCCCGGCTGCGTCACGAACGAGCCGTTGCCTTCCTTCATGCGCTGGAACACTTCGGTGCCGCTGTCGCCCACGGTCATGCGCCGCTGCGGGCCGATCTGGATGTAGCGCTGTCCTTCGTCGCCCGAGTACGCCACGACGCCGGGGCTGGTCTCCGCGAACGGCTGCGCTGCGGCCTGATAGCCGGCGAACATGTATTTGCCGTCGCCGTCGGTGCTGTTCGCGATGCCGATGAGCTGGTCGTACAACCCCCGCACCTGCGTCGCGATGCTCTGGCGGTCGGAGTTCTGCAGGCCCGGGTTGCCGGCCTTCACGACCAGCTCCTTGATGTCCTGGATGACGCCCGTCGCTTCGCCCAGCGACTCGAGCTCGAGGTTGAGCGCCGAGGTCGCGTTCGCGGCGTTCACGCCGTACTGGGTGTTGACCGCCTTGGACTGCTGCAGACCGATGACTGCCGCGGCCGCGATCGGATCGTCCGACGGCTTGACCACGCGCCGGCCCGTCGAGATCTGCTGCTGCAGCTCGAGCTGCTCGAGCTGCGGGCGCTGCATGCCGCGCATCCCGAGCTCGTAGAGCATGCTGGTGGAGACACGCATGATCAGTTTCCTAACCGCAGGATGGATTCGAACATGTTCTGCGCCACCTCGATCACCTTGCTCGAAGCCTGGTAAGCCTGCTGGTAGCGCAGCAGGTTCGCGGCTTCCTCGTCGAGGTTGACGCCGGAGAGCGCCTGCTGCTGCTCGCGCGAGCGCGACGCGATGGTGTCCTGCGCCGCCGAGGCGATCTGCATTTCGGCCGCGGTGTTGCCGACCGAGCTGGTGAGCTGGCCGTACGCCGCCTGGTACGACGCCGTGCCGCCGAGCAGCGTGTTCGACGTCTGAAGGTTCGCGAGACGCCCGGCGTTGCGGCTGTCGGACGTGCCGTTGGTGTTGGGTCCGATCGTGAACGTGTCGCCCGCGCGCGGGGTGCCGGTGATCTGGACCGTCCAGCCGTTGTAGCTGATGCTGCCGCCCGACGTGTAGGCCACGCCGGTCGGGTTGCCGGTGCCGGTGCCGGTCACGTCGAACGTGCCCGCGCCGGTGAACGTGAGGGTCACCGGCTGCTGGAGGTTCGCGTCGAGCGGCGGGTTCACCACCCCGTCGCTGATCCTGGCGGAGCCGAGGTTCGCCGTCGACGAGCCGGTGCGCATCGGCGCCGCCGCGGCGATGCGCGTGGGATCGTTGAGCGCGACCGTGAGGTTCCGCGCGGCGTAGCGCGTCGGCTCGATCAGGAAGCTGTCGCCGTTGGCCGGCGCGCCGCCCGACAGGCCGATGGTGAGGCCGTCGACGGTCTGCGGCAGCGACGCATACGTCGTCGTCGTGTTGTCCGAAAGACGCGTGAGCTGATAGTTGCCGCCGGTGTACGTCAGGCGGTAGTCGCTCGACGTGAGCGCGGTCGCGCTGGCGATGCCCGCGCTGACCGTGGCGGCGCCGGTGTTGGCCGCGTGCTGCGTCACGACCGCCTGCGGTTGGGCGAAGAACGCGCCGCCCATGCCGCCGACGAGATCCTGGCCCAGCGCGTGCTGGGCGTTGAAGGTCTCGGCGAGGCCCGCGGCGATGCGCCCGAGCTGGTTCTGGGAATCGGCGAGCGCGGTCGAGCGGAACGCGAGCAGCGCGCCGAGACTTCCGCCGGTGAGGGTCGTCGCCCCGAGCACCACCGAAGCGCTGCCGGTCTGGTAGGTGACGTCGAGCTGATCGGGCACTTCGGCCGACTGCGTGGTGCCCAGCGAGAACGCCTGGGTGCCGACGACCAGCGCCTGGCCCGATCCGATCGTCACCGACACGTTGCCGTCGGGCTGCACCACCGTGCTGGCGCCGACGAGCTTGTTGAGCTGGCTGACGAGCTCTTCGCGCTTGTCGAGGAGGTCGTTCGGCGGCTGCGCGGGATTCGCGCCGGTGGTCGCGATGCGCTGGTTGATCGAAGCGATCTCGCGCGCGTACGCGTTCACGCTCGAGACGGTGCTCTCGAGCTGGGCGTTGACGCCGCGGTTGATCTCCACGAGCCGGTTGTCGAGGGCCTGGAAGCGCGACGCGAGCGCGTTCGCCGACGAGATCATCGCCTGGCGCGACGGGATCGAGGCCGGATTGCTGGCGACGTCGTTCACGCTCGCGAAGAACGACTGGAGCTGCGGCGCGAGGCCCGCGTTCGGGTCCGAGAGCAGGCTGTCGATCTGCGCGATCTGGGCGTTGAACGCGGCGTAATAGCTCGCCTGGGCATCGGCGCGGTTCGCCTGCGCATCGAGGAAGGTGTCGTAGACGCGGCGCACCGTGTCGACGTTCACGCCCTGCCCGATGAAACCCGCGCCGTTGAACACCGGCGACGAGTTGCTCTGCACCACCTGCTGCCGATGGAAGCCGGGGGTGTTGGCGTTCGCGATGTTGTGGCCGGTCGTGACGAGACCCGCCTGTGCCGCGGCGAGTCCCGAGATACCGATGCCGAATAAGCTCATGATGGCTCTTCTTATGCCCGTCGATCATTAACGGCACGCGCGCAAAAAACCTTTGCGCCGTGCACGAATCTCCCCTCCCCCTGCCAGGGGGAGCGGCCGGGGGTGGGGGTCGGTTTGCTCAGGAACATCCTCATGCCGACAACCCCGAGCGCATCACGCTGCCGGTGATGATCCGCGTGAGCTTGGACGCATACGCCGGGTCGGTCGCGTAGCCCGCCTTCTGCAGGCCCTTGGCGAACGCGTGGGGATCGTTGCCCGCCTCCAGCACCTGCGAGTAGCGCGGGTTGCTCTTGAGCATGTTGGCGTAATCCATGAACGCTTCGCCGTAGCTCGCATACGAGCGGAACTTGTCCACGACCTTCTGCTTCACGCCCTTGATGTATTCGGTGGTCTTGATCGCGGCGACGTCGCCGTCCCACGAGCGACCGGCCTTGATGCCGAACAGGTTGTGCGAGTTCGTGCCGTCCGCGTCCTTGATCTGGCGCGTGCCCCAGCCCGACTCGAGCGCGGCCTGGCCGATGATGAAGTGCGCCGGCAGCCCGGTCGCCTTCGCCGCCTGCACCGCGTGCGGCCACATCTTGTCGATGAAGGCCTTGGCCTTGCCCGTCATGCCGACCGGCTTCTCCGGCATCGGCTCGACGGCCGGCGCGGCCGGCTGCACCGGCTGCTGGTTGCGCGGCGCGCCCCCCGTCAGGTTGAGCGGCGGCGCGACCACGCCCGCGGCCTGCGCCGCGGCGCTGCCGCTGCCTTTCGAAAGCTGCTTCACCATCACGTCGGCGAGGCCGACGCCGCGCGCGCTCATTGCCTGAGCGAGCTGCTGGTCGAGCATGCCCGTGTACATCCGCGTCTGCTCGCTGTCCATGATCCCGTCCTGAGGCGATGCGTCGCGCATGCTCTTCAGGAGCTGGTTGATGAACAGCGTCTCGAACTGCTTCGCCGCGCCCCGGATCGCCTTGTCGGGCGTCTGGTTCGCTTCGGTGCGCAGCTTTTCGAGGCCGCGGGGATCGAGTGCGACGGATGTGGTGGGAGTCATGACGACCTCGCTTAGATGATCTCGAGCTCCGCGCGCAGCGCGCCGGCGGCCTTCATCGCCTGCAGGATCGACAGCAGATCCTGCGGCGTCGCGCCGATCGCGTTGAGCGCCTTGACCACTTCGCCCAGATTGGCGCCTTTCACCGTCATGAGCTGCCCCTGGTTGGCCTTGATCTCGATCTGCGCGCGCTCCGAGACCACGGTGTTGCCGCGGCGCGCGAGCGGCGCGGGCTGGCTGATCACCGGCTCGCTGCTGATCGAGACCGACAGGTTGCCGTGGGCGACCGCGCACACATCCACCGTCACGGCCTGGTTCATCACCACCGATCCGGTGCGTGCGTTGACGATCACTTTCGCCGCGGCGCTGCCGGGCGTCACGTTGAGGCTTTCGATGCGCGAGAGGAACGCGACGCGCTGCGTCGGGTCTTCCGGGGCCGCGACCTGCACGGTGCGGCCGTCGACGGCCACCGCGATGTCGCCGAACGCGCCGTTGATCGCCGAGACGATGCGCTCGGTCGTCGTGAAATCGGTGGTGTTCACCGCGAGCATGATGCTGCCGCTGCCGCCGAGGTTGGTCTGCACCGCGCGCTCGACCGTGGCGCCCGCTGCGATGCGGCCGACCGACAGGTGGTTCACGGTGACGCTGCTGCCGCCCGCCGCCGCGCCGACACCGCCGACCAGGACGTTGCCCTGCGACAGCGCGTAGACCTGCCCGTCCGCGCCTTTCAACGGCGTCAGGAGCAGCGTGCCGCCGCGCAGGCTCTTCGCGTTGCCGAGCGAGGAGACCGTCACGTCGACCTGCTGGCCCGGCTTGGCGAACGCCGGCAGCGTCGCGGTGACCATCACCGCCGCGACGTTCTTCAACTGGAGGTTGGTGCCCGGCGGCAGCGTGATGCCCAGCTGCGAGAGCATCGTCGTCAGGCTCTGCGTCGTGAACGGCGTCTGCGTCGTCTGGTCGCCCGTGCCGTCGAGACCGACGACGAGGCCGTAGCCGATCAGCGCGTTGGAGCGCACGCCCCCGATGGAGGCGAGATCCTTGATTCGCTCGGCGTGGGCGGTGCCTGCCACTGCCGTCATTGCGAGAAGCAGCGCGCCGGCCACCCTGAGCGTAGCGCGGCGAAGTCGAAGGGCGAAGCAATCCCGGAGCGTCCGCATGGTCATGTTCATCGAATCCTCAGAACGGCAGCACGTTGAGGAAGAAGCGCGTGAGCCAGCCGGTCTGCTGGTTCTCGGCGATCGCGCCGCTGCCGCGGTATTCGATGCGCGCGTCGGCGAGCTGGATCGACTGGATCGTGTTGCCGGCGGTGAGCTGGATGGGGTTCACCACGCCCGACAGGCGGATGAACTCCGAGCCCTGGTTGATGCCGACCTGTTTCTCGCCGCTCACCAGGAGGTTGCCGTTGGGCAGCACTTCGGTGACGGTGACGGTGATCGTGCCGCTGAAACCGTTCGCGTTCGAGCTCTCGCCCTTGCCGTCGAACGAGAAGTCCGAGGTGGCCGCGAGGTTCGAGTTCAGCAGCGATTTGCCCGGCAGGCCCGCCAGCGCGGTCACGCCGAAGTTGTTGTTGCTGCCGCGGCTGGTGTTGGTGTTCGACTTCTTCGACGCGTCGGTCTTCTCGACGATCTGCACCGTGATGATGTCGCCCACGCTGCGCGCGCGGCGGTCTTCGAAGAGCAGCCCGCTCGCGAAGCCCGCGGTGTACACCGAGCCTTCGGTGCGCACCACCGGCGCCGGCTGCGCGGGACGCACGCTGATCGGCTGGTGGACGCTGGTGGGCGGGGTGACGGTGACGCAGCCGCTGGTGGCGGCGGCGACGAGCGCGGCGATCACTATGAGTTTCGTGTTCATGCGTGTCCTGAAGGTCAAAACCGGGGGCAGACCCCAAAAAGGCCGGGGTCAGACCCCGAAGTCACGCGCGCTGCGCGCGCCGGTTACAACTGCGCCAGCTTCTGGAGCATCTGGTCGGACGTCTGGATCGCTTTCGAGTTGATCTCGTAAGCGCGCTGGGTCTGGATCATCGAGACGAGCTCTTCGACCACGTTCACGTTCGAAGTCTCGACGTAGCCCTGGTTCAGCAGGCCCATGCCGTTGGTGCCGGGCGCGTTGCTGCCGGGCGTGCCCGACGCGGCGGTCTCGATGTAGAGGTTCTCGCCCATGCTCTGCAGGCCGGCCGGATTGACGAAGCCGATGAGCTGGAGCGTGCCGACCTGCGTCGGGGCGGCCTGCCCCTGGCGGCTCACCGACACCACGCCGTCGCGGGCGATGGTGACGTTCAGCGAGTTCGCCGGAATCTGGATCGCGGGCTGGACGGGGAAGCCGCTCGCGGTGACGAGCTGGCCCTGCGCGTTCACCTGGAACGAGCCGTCGCGCGTGTACGCCGCGCTGCCGTCGGGCATCTGCACCTGGAAGAAGCCCTGGCCCTGGATCGCGACGTCGAGCGGGTTGTTCGTCTGCTGCAGGTTGCCCTGCGTGAAGAGGCGCTCGGTCGCGACCGGCTTCACACCGGTGCCGAGCTGCAGGCCCGACGGGAGCTGGGTCTGCTGCGACGACTGCGCGCCGGGCTGGCGGATCGTCTGGTACAGCAGGTCCTCGAACACCGCGCGGCTCTTCTTGAAACCGTTGGTCGAGACGTTCGCGAGGTTGTTCGCGGTGACGTCCATGTTGGTCTGCTGCGCATCCAGACCGGTCTTCGAAATCCACAGGGAGCGAATCATTTAAGTCAGTCCTTTAGCGGGCGACGGAGAGGAGCTGCGTCGCCTGGCGATCGTTGCCGTCGGCGTTCTGGAGGATCTTCATGTTCATGTCGAACTGGCGCGCGAGCGAGATCATGCCGACCATCGCTTCGACGACGTTGACGTTGCTGCCTTCGAGCGCGCCGCCCTGCACTTTCACTTTCGGATCGCTGTCGACCTGCGTGCCGGCGCGCACGCGGAAGATGCCGTCGTCGCCGCGGTAGAGGCTTTGCTCGGGCGGGTTGACGAGCTTGATGCGGCCGAGGTTCTGCACCTGCTGCGCGCCGGTGTTGGGCACCGTCGAGACCGTGCCGTCGGCGCCGATCGTGATGCGCACGTTCTCGGGGATGGCGATCGGACCGCCCTCGCCGAGCACCGACAGCCCGGTGCGGGTCTGGAGCACGCCGTTAACGTTCACCTGCAGGCTGCCGTTGCGCGTGTAGCCTTCGGAACCGTCCGGCGTCTGCACCGCGATCCAGCCCGCACCTTCGATCGCGACGTCGAGATCGCGGCCGGTCGCCTGGATCGCACCCGGCGTGAAATCCGCGCCCGGGGTCGAATCGACGACGAACGCGCGCGTCGCGGCGCCGTCGCCGAGGGTCTCCGCGGCGCGGAACGACGCGACCTGCGCACGGAAGCCGGTCGTGTTGGCGTTGGCGAGGTTGTTCGCCGCCACGGCCTGCTGCGTGAGCATCTGTTTGGCGCCGCTCATCGCGACGTAGATCATGCGGTCCATGGTCTGCCTTAAATCTTCAATACCTGAGTGACACTTCGGAGCACACCGGGGTCAGACCCCGATGAAGCCGGGGTCAGACCCCGAGTCAGAGACGATGACGCGACTATGTCACGTCATCGTCCGGTTCTTAACGCAGATTAACGATGGTTTGCAGCACCTGATCCTGCGTTTTGATCGTCTGCGCGTTGGCCTGGTATACGCGCTGGGCGGTGATCATGTTCACCAGCTCCTGCGTGAGGTCGACGTTCGAGTCTTCGATCGCGGCCGATTGCAGCGAGCCCATGCTGCCGGTCTGCGGCGCGCCGATGATCGGCTGGCCCGAGTCCGCGGTCTCCTGCCACAGGTTGTTGCCCGTGGGGCGCAGGCCCTGCGGGTTGGCGAAGTTCGCGAGCACGACCTGGCCGAGCGTGTTCGCCTGGCCGTTGGTGTAACGGCCCGAGATCACGCCGTCGTCCGCGATGTCGAAGCCGACGAGGCGGCCCGAGGTGTAACCGTCCTGCGACAGCGCGGTCACGCCGAAGTCGGAGCCGAACTGCGTCGTGCCGGTCCAGTTCATCTGCATCGAGATGGGCGAGATCGCGCCGGTCGCGACCGTGACGTTGACGCCGCTCATCGGCTGCGCGGTCGTGAGCTGGCCGCTGGAGTTGAAGTCGAGCTGAACCGGGTTGCCGGCGCCCGCACCGAGGTCCACCGCACCCACGGCGCCGCCGTCGACCGTCGCGTGCACGTCCCACTGGCCCGGCGTCGCGGTCTTCACGAAGTAGTAGGTCAGCGCGTGCGCGTTGCCGAGCGAGTCGTAGATCGCGCTCGAGGTCGAGTTGGTGTAGGTCGCGGCGTTGTTCGGGTTGAACACCCCGGCGATCGCCGGGGAGCGCGAGTCGAGGTTGAGCGTGCCGAGCAGCTCGGTCGTCGCCGACGGGCTGATGTCGGTCGTCGACAGGTGCAGCGGCACCGGCGCCGAGGCGACGATGTTGTTCAGCGAGTCGACCGTGTAGCCGGTCAGGCGCAGGTTGTCGCTGTTGACGATGTAGCCGTTGTCGTCGACGTGCATCTGGCCGTTGCGCGAGTACATCGCGCTGCCGTTGTCGTCGAAGCGGAAGAAGCCGCGGCCGTTGATCGCCACGTCGAGCGGGCTGTTGGTGGTGGTGATGTTGCCCTGCGTGAATTCCTGCTGCACCGACGCGACTTTCGTGCCGATGCCCACGTTGCCGGAGCCGCCGCCGCCGAGCGAGCTCGCGAAGACGTCCGCGAAGATCGCGCGCGAGCTCTTGAAGCCCACGGTGTTGGCGTTCGCCACGTTGTTGCCGATGACGTCGATGTTCTTGGCAGCGGCATTGAGACCGCTCAGTCCAGCCTGGAAACCCATGGTTGCTTAGCTCCGGTTAGAGGATTTGTTTGACGTCGGACATGCCTACGCTGCCGCCGCCCTGAAGGTTGAGCTTCATGCCGCTCGATCCGAGCGACACGCCGTCGACTTTGCCGAGCGCGACCGGCTCGGCGGTGATCGTCTTGTTGCCGCTCGCGGCGACGACCTGGAACGTGTACTGGCCGGGGTTCGCGGTGGTGCCGGCGTCGGTCTTGCCGTCCCACTCGAAGCCCGACATGCCGCTGCCGGCGGCACCGAGCTCGATGCGGCGGATGATCGTGCCGGCCGAGTCGGCGATCGACACGTAAACGCGATCCGCGGGCTGTGTGAGGTTCACCGCGCCGACCGCCTTGCCGTCGGCGAGGTTGAGCGTCGAGCCTACCGCGTAGACCTGGCGTCCGATCATCGCGGCGCCCTGCAGCGACTGGCCCGACAGCATCGAGGTGGAGAAATTCTGCATCGTCGAATTGAGCTTCTCGATGCCGGTCACGGTATTGATCTGCGCGAGCTGCGTGGTGACCTGCGCGTTGTCGAGCGGGTTGAGCGGATCCTGGTTCTTCATCTGAGTGACCAGCAGCTTGAGGAACCGGTCCTGCTGCTCGGTCGCGCTGAGCGCGCCCGGCGCCGACGACGCCGCGGAGCTCGTCGTCGTGGTGTTGGTGCTGACGGGCACCGTCGTCGTGCTCTTGTTCGAGCTCGAATTGGAGCTCGAGCTGTCCGACATGAGGCTCTTGATGCCCGAGAGGACCGACAGTCCGGTGCCGATCGCGGTGAGTATGGGTAGCATTTGGACGATCCTTATTGAGCGGTCCGCACGGACCGCTGCGTTTACTGGCCGATCTGCAGCGTCTTGAGGAGCAGGGTCTTCGCCGTGTTCATCAGCTCGGCGTTGGTCTGGTACGAGCGCGACGCGGAGATCATGTTCACCATCTCCTCGATCACGTTGACGTTCGGCATGGTCACGTAGCCGTCCTTGTCCGCGAGCGGGTGCCTGGGATCGTGCACGCGGCGGCCGGGCGTCTGGTCTTCGCGCACTTCCGACACGCGCACCCCGACCGAGCCGTCCTGCGCGTTGACCGGCTGCGCGGTGAACACGACCTGCTTCGCCTTGTACGGCGTGCCGTTCGAGCTCGTGACGCTGTCGGCGTTCGCGAGGTTGCTCGCGGTCGTGTTCAGGCGCTGCGACTGCGCGGTGAGCGCGCTGCCCGAGACGTCGAGGATGCTGAATAAGGAAGACATCGTTTTCTCCGCGGGGTCTGCCCCCGTCCGTATCGGGGTCTGACCCCGGTTTTAAGCTCCGTTATCCCTGGATCGCGGCGAGCATCGCCTTGATCTTGCTCGAGATGAACATCGTCTGGGCTTCGTAGCGCACCGCGTTCTCCGCGAACTGCGCGCGCTCGACGTCGATGTCCACCGTGTTGCCGTCGACGCTGCGCTGGACCGCGCTGCGATACATGAGCTCGGTGTCCATCGGGCCTTTGTCGCCGAGCGTCTTCAGCCCGGGCGCCGCGAGCTTCGACTGCGGGGCGCGTGCGTCTTTCAGCGCGCTGGCGAAATCGATGTCGCGGGCCTTGTAGCCCGGCGTGTCCGCGTTGGCGATGTTCGACGCGATCAGCTTCTGGCGCTCCGCGTGCAGCGAGAGCGCCGTCTGGTTGAACTGGAAAAGTGCGTCGAGCTTGTTCATCTCAAGTTCTTCCGGTTTGTGTCGTGGAGCGAATAGTAGGTGCGAGGGGTTGAGAACGATCGACGGATAAAGCGGGAAAAACCGGTTCAATTCGGCGCGTAGTGGCTGCTTTTTTCCGTGGAGAATGCGAAGCCTCGACGAACCCGGACACCTGCCATGACCCGCTTTTTCCGCCTGATCGCGCTCGCCTTACTGGTTGCCGCCCTGCCCGCGGCCTACGCGCAAGTGCCCGCCGCACAAGGTCTGCCGGCGCGGGCCCAGCAGCCGCATTCCACGATCAAGGCCGCGGTCGAGGAGTTCCTGCGCGTGCAGACGAGCGGGCTTCCGGGAAAAGCAAGCTTTACCGCCGGGGCGATCGACCCCCGCCTCCAGCTCGCCGCCTGCGGCGCCATGGACGTCTTCAGCCCGCCCGGGAGCCGCCTGTGGGGTAACACCTCGGTCGGCGTGCGCTGCGGCGCCCCGACGCCCTGGACGATCTACGTGACCGTTTCGGTGCGCGTCAGCGGCCCCTATCTCGCCAGCGCCCGCGGCCTCACCGCCGGCCAGCCCCTGACCCAGGCCGATTTCACGGTCATGACCGGCGACCTCACCCACATGCCCGCCGGCGTGGCCACCGACGCTTCGCAGGTGGTCGGCAAGACGCTGGTCTCGCCGCTCGCCGCCGGCCAGCCGATCCGCGCCGATCTCCTGCGCACCCCGAACGCGGTGCTCTCCGGCCAGAACGTGAAAGTCGTTTCCGAAGGCGCCGGCTTCCGCGTCGCCGCGGACGGCAAGGCGGTGAACAACGCGGTGGTCGGCCAGGTGGCCCAGGTCCGCATGAATTCCGGGCAGACGGTCAGCGGCATCGCCCGCGCCGACGGTACGGTCGAAGTAAAGTTCTAATAAAACCAGACACTTAGAACTCCCGCTCAAGCGGTCGGCGCATCGGTCGTTATTTCCGGTGCGGACGGCGGACAATCCACTAAAGTGACGTGGATAACTGCCGTTAATCCCGCAAGCACCCTTGCTAGAAGGGCTGGAGATTCAAAGTGAAAATCAACCCGAGTGCAAAGAGCATCGCTCCCGCGGCCGTCGCCGAAGAGCGCTCACGCGTCCAGAAGCAGGCCGAGCAGCCGAAGTCCGGGGGCAGCTCCAGCGTCAAGCTGAGCTCGCTCTCCTCGTCGCTTTCCCAGATCGAAGCGGGGATGGACAAGGCGCAGGCCGTCGACAGCAAACGCGTCGCCGAGATCAAGAAAGCGATCGACGAAGGCCGGTTCGAAGTGAATTCGAGCGCCGTCGCGGACCGCCTGATCGAGAACACGCGCGACTTCCTGCGCACGCACAAGCAGTAAGACCGACGAAAAGATGAGCCAACCCGCCGCACAGCTCGCCGCCACGATCCGTTCGGAGCGTGCGGGCGTCCAGGCGCTGGTCGAGACGCTGACGGCGGAGCGCAACGCCCTCCTCAACGGCCTCACCGACCAGCTCGCCGAGACCGCGCAGAGGAAGCGCGAGCTGCTGCTGCACATCGCCCATCTCGGCGACCAGCGCAACCGCGTGCTCGAGCGCAGCGGCTTCGCCGCCGACCGCCGCGGCATGGAGAACTGGCTCGTCGCCAACGACCCCTCCGGCGTCGCCCGTACCGAGTGGAATGCGCTCCTCGAGCTCACGCGCGGCGCGCATCGCCTGAACCGGGAAAACGGCGCCTACATCGACGCCGGAATGCGCGCCAACCAGCACGCCTTGCAGGCGCTGATGAGCGCCAGCGCCGCCGCCAGCACCTACGGCGCTTCCGGCCGCGCCACCAACCCCTACGCATCCAGATCCCTTGCGTCCGCGTAGCAGCGTGCTGCGCTGGTTTTAAAGGAAAGGGAGGTTCAAGGAGGGAAACCTTGGTTTCCCTCCTTGGCGTTTACCGCCCGAAGGGAGCCGCAGGCTCCCTCCCTTCGGCTCGCTCCTGCTCGCTCCGCCGCCCTAGATTAGCTAGACTTCGGGCGACGCTGCCATGATCGCGTGCCCTAACTGCAAGCGGCGGATCATCACCCGCCGCGACATCCTGTACGCCCCGCTCGACGGGACCGCGCAGTGCCGCGCGTGCGGCCAGCACTCGCGCCTGGACACCTTCAGCCGCTGGGTGGTCTCGTGCCTGGTCGCGGTATCGCTGCCCGCGCTGCTCCTCACCTGGGGCGTGTTCTATAGCGGACACCTTCTGGTCGTGTCGATGATCGTCATCATCGTGGCCGCACGCGTGATGGCCTGGCTGGCCCTGCCGTTCTTCGGCCTCGAGCCGGTGCCGTCGCACATTCCGCTCGATCGCCGGCAGAGCGTGATCATCCTCTCCGCGCTCGTCGCCGCGGCGTTCGTGCTCGACGCGTTCATCGCGTCACGCTTCGAAAGCGAAGACACGATACGCGACGCCGAAGCGCCGGCCGCGATCCGCAACCTCCAGCGCTGATCCTTTTTTCACACACGCACCGTGAGTTTTGTCACGGTGCGTGTGCGTGGTGTGGGGAAACCGTGACTAGTGCCTCGTCCCGGTGCTCAAAAAGCTCAAGGATCGCGCATTCGTGATTTCGTAACGGTCCCATGCCCTCCAAGACCCTGTTCGTCGATGCCCGTACCGAGGCGCAGTTGCTCGAAAACGCCGCCGCGCAGATCCGATCTTTCGTCTCGAGCGACCTCTTCGCCTTGGCGGCGAACAGCGCTTTCGGCGCCTCGGGCGGCGCGCTCGCCGCCGCCATCCGCGACTTCGACCGCAAGGGCTGGCCCAAGCTGGTCCTGCTCGACGAGCACGACCTGCACGGCGCGCGCGCCGCGTACTCGCAGGAGACCGACACCATCTACCTCTCGCGCACCTTCGTCGCGAGCGCTTCGTCTTCCGCCGTGACCGCGGTCATCGTCGAGGAGATCGGCCACGCGCTCGACGCGCGTCTCAACAGGACCGATTCCGCGGGCGACGAAGGCCAGATCTTCTCGACGTACGTCATGGGGCACGCACCCACTGCGTCCGAGCTCGCCGCGATGAAAGGCGAGGACGATCACAGCACGATCGTCGTCGACGGCAGGACGATCTCGGTCGAGCTCGCGGCGCCCGTCGTCGGCTCGGTCACGCTCGACGGCAGCCTCGCCGACTGGACCGTCAACGACCAGATCGACAAATCGCTGTCGGTGTCGGGTTACGACCTCTACGCCAAATCGACCGGCGGCTCGTACGTGTTCGCGATCAAGGCGCCGGTGGCCGTCGGCGCGAACACGACGGTCTGGCTCAACACCGACCAGAACGCCGCGACCGGCTACAAGATCTGGGGCTGGGCCGGCGGCGCCGAATACAACATCAACTTCGATTCCACCGGCACGCCGCGCCTGTACACCGGCGCCGACGGCCAGACCCTGGTGTCGGGCGCGACGGTCTCCTACGGCTTCTCCGCCGACCGCACCGTCGTCGAGTTCGCGGTCGCCGCGAGCACGATCGGCGCGCCCTCCGCGCTCAACACGCTGTGGGACATCAACAACGCCACGTTCCTGCCGACCGATTTCTCGTCGGCTCAATACAGCGTGAGCGCCGCCACCACGCCCGCGCCCGCGCCGGTGGTCGGCTCGGTCACGGTCGACGGCAACCTCGCCGACTGGACCGCGACCGACGTCATCGACAAGACGCTTTCCACCGCGGGTTACGACCTCTACGCGAAAGCGACCGGAGGCTCGTTCGCGTTCGCGATCAAGGCGCCGGTCGCGATCGGCGCGAATACGACGGTGTGGCTCAACACCGACCAGAACACCGCGACCGGCTACAAGATCTGGGGCTGGGCCGGCGGCGCCGAATACAACATCAATTTCGACGCGACCGGGACGCCGCGCCTCTACACCGGCGCCGACGGCCAGACGCTCGTCAACGTGCCGGTGACCTTCGCGTACTCGGCCGACCGCACCGCGGTCGAGTTCACCGTCGTCGCGAGCGCGCTCGGCGGTCCTGCCGCGATCAATACCCTGTGGGACATCAACAACGCGACCTACCTGCCCGGCGACTACTCGGCGACGCAATACACGGTCGGGACGGCGGCAGCGCCCGCGCCGGTGATCGGCGCCGTCACGCTCGACGGGGCGCTGACCGACTGGAGCGCTGCGAACCGTCTCGACACCACCGGCGGCACCACCGGCTACGCGCTCTACGGCAAGGAGACCGGCGGCTCGTTCGTCTTCGCGCTGTCGGCGCCGGTGGCGATCGGCGCCAACACCACCGCGTGGCTCAACACCGACCAGAACAGCGCGACCGGCTTCAAGATCTTCGGCACGAGCGGCGGCGCGGAATACAACATCAACTTCGACGCGTCCGGCACGCCGCGCCTCTACACCGGCGACGCCGGCCAGACGCTCGTTCCGAACGCCAACATCACGTTCGGCTACTCCGCCGACCACAAGGTCGTCGAGTTCGCGGTGCAGGCGAGCGCGCTCGGCAACCCGGTCGCGGTCAACACCCTGTGGGACGTCAACAACAGCGTGTTCCTGCCGGGCAGCTTCGCCGGCACCCAATACACCGTCGTCAACACCGACGCGCTGCCCGCACGCACCGATTTCTCGAAGAAGATCGGCATCCTCTACTCCGACACGACCGCGGCGAAGTACTTCAGCACCATGGCGTACTCGCAGCTCTTCATGGACGCGCAGTCGCAGGCCGCCATGGCGGGCGTGCACTACGACATCCTGACCGAAGCCGACCTCACCAATCTCGCCAAGCTCGCGAACTACGACGCGCTGCTCTTCCCGAGCTTCCAGAACGTGAAAGCGAGCCAGGTGTCGGCGATCGAGAACACGCTGAAGATCCTGGTCGAGCAGTACAAGGTCGGCCTGATCGCCTCGGGCAACTTCATGACCAACGACGAGAACGGCGCGGCGCTGCCGGGCGACTCGTACGCGCGCATGAAGACGCTCCTCGACCTGCAGCCGGTCGGCGGCGGTTTCCCCGCGAACTTCACGGTGAACGCGGGCGACATCGCGCACCCGATGATGCAGGACTACACCGCCGGGGAGACGATCCACAGCTACACCGGCACCGGCTGGCAGGCGTTCGCGCCGGTCACGGCGCCCGGCACCGACGTGCTTGCGACCCAGAACGTCGGCGGCGTCACCTATAACTCGGTCATCACCACCACGACCGGCGGCCGCAACGTGCACTTCTCCAGCGACGCGGTGATGGGCGACAACAACCTGCTGTGGCAGGCGATCGACTACGCCGTCAACGGCAGCGGCGTCACCGCGGGTCTGCAACTGTCGCGCAACGCGAGCATCGTCGCCGCGCGCAACGACATGGACCAGGCGATGGAGCTGTTCGACGTCAAGCCCGAGAACGGCGGGCCGGGCATCTACGACAAGCTCGTGCCCATCCTCCAGCAGTGGAAGACCCAGTACAACTTCGTCGGCTCGTACTACGTCGACATCGGCAACAGCGCCGCGCTCGACCAGGGCACCAACTGGGCGGTCTCGGGCCAGTACTACAAGCAGATGCTCGCGATGGGGAACGAGATCGGCTCGCATTCATACACCCATCCCGAGGACACCAACCTCCTCACCGCCGCGCAGTTCCAGTTCGAGTTCCAGCAGTCCAGGACAGTGATCGAGCAGCAGATGTCGGCGATCCTCGGCCGGCCGTTCACGCTCGACGGCGCGGCCGTGCCCGGCGCGCCCGAGAACCTCGCGACGGCGCTGTCGATCATCCAGTACTACGACTATCTCTCCGGCGGCTTCTCGAGCATCGGCGCGGGCTATCCGAACGCGCTCGGCTATCTCACTCCGGCGATGGCGGCCGCGGACAAGGTCTACCTCGCGCCCAACGTGAAGTTCGACTTTTCGCTCGTCGAGTTCGGCGGCATGACCCCGGCGCAGGCCTCGGCCGAATGGGCGCGCGAGGTGGCCGAGCTTTCGAAGCACGGCGACGTCCCGATCCTGCTGTGGCCGATGCACGACTACGCCGAAGCGATGTGGTCGACCAACCCACCCGCGGGCTCGCCGTACACCACGCAGATGTTCACCGACTTCATCGCCAGGGCCTACCAGGCGGGCTCTGAATTCGTGACGTTGTCCGACCTCGCCGACCGCATCTCGCGCTTCAACGATTCGTACGTCTCGTTCAACACCTCGGGCAGCACGGTCACCGCCACGGTCGTGTCCCCCGACGCGGGCAAGTTCGCGCTCGATCTCGACAACCTCGGCACGCAGAAGATCGCGAGCGTCGCGAACTGGTACGCCTACGACGACGACAGCGTGTTCCTCGATCGCGACGGCGGCACGTTCACGATCACGCTGGGCGCCGCGGCGACCGACGTCACGCACATCACCGCGCTGCCGATGCGCGGCGAGCTGCTCTCGGTCACCGGCAACGGCACCAACCTCAACTTCTCGGTGATCGGCGAAGGCAGCGTCGTCGTCGACCTGCACACCCCGACCGGCCAGCAGGCCGTGGTCACCGGCGGCACGGTCAAGAGCCTGGTGGGCGACCTCCTCACGATCGACGTCGGCGCCTACGGCCAGCACGACGTCGGCATCACCTTCGCGGCGGTCAATCACGCGCCGGCGATCTCGTCCAACGGCGGCGGTGCGAGCGCGGCGTTGTCGATCGCGGAGAACGCCACCGCGGTGACGACGGTGAAAGCGACCGACGTCGACGCCGGTCAGACGCTGACCTATCTCATCTCCGGCGGCGCCGACGCGGCGAAGTTCGGCATCAACGCGACGACCGGGGCGCTGGCGTTCCTGAGCGCGCCGGATTTCGAGAACCCGACCGACTCGGGCGCGAACCGGGTCTACGACGTCATCGTCAGTGCGCGCGACAACCTGGGCGCGCTCGACACGCAGGCGCTCGCGGTCACCGTCACCAACATCGCCGGGCTCACGCTGAACGGCACGAATTCGGCGAACACGCTGAACGGCGCGGGCGAGGAAGACACGATCTCGGGTCTCAACGGCAACGACACCCTGAACGGGCTCGGCGGTAACGACACGATCATCGGCGGCGCGGGCAACGACACCATGAACGGCGGCGACGGCAACGACGTGCTGATCGGCGGCGCCGGCAGCGATAAGCTCACCGGCGGCGCCGGCCGTGACCGCTTCGACTACAACGCGATCAACGAAGGCACCGACACCATCACCGACTTCGCGCGCGGCGCCACCGGCGACGTGCTCGACATCCACGACGTGCTGGTCGGCTACCGTCCCGGCATCTCGAACGTGAACGCGTTCGTGAGATTGAGCGGCGGCGCCAGCACGACCGTGTCGGTCAACGCCGACGGCGCCGGCACCGATTTCGTCGCACTGGCCACGCTCCAGAACGTCGCGATGTCGTCGTCGCTCCTCAACGACCTCGTCGCGCAGGGCAACCTCGCGCTCTAGCGCGAACGTCATTCCCGCGAAGGCGGGATCCATTTTCACTTCGGGGGTCGGACAAATGGATTCCCGACAGCCCCGCTACCGCGGTTCGGGAATGACGGAAGGAGGCAGGCCCTACGCGCGGCCGCGCTTGAGCGCGGCGGTGATGCCCGCGACGTGCTTACCCTGGAAGCGCGCGATCGCGAGCTCGTTCTCGCTCGGCATGCGCGAGCCGTCGCCCTTGGTGATCGTCGACGCGCCGTAGGGCGTGCCGCCGCTGATCTCGTCCATGTTGACCAGGCGCTGCTCGGTATAGGGCACGCCGACGACGATCATGCCGTGGTGGAACAGGGTCGAATGAAAGCTCGTGATCGTCGTCTCCTGCCCGCCGTGCTGGCTCGCGGTCGAGGTGAAGACGCTGCCGACCTTGCCGACCAGCCCGCCGCTCATCCATAGCCCGCCGGTCTGATCGAGGAAGTTGCGCATCTGCGAAGTCATGTTGCCGAAGCGCGTACCGCTGCCGAAGATGATGGCGTCGGGCTCGGCGAGCTGCTCGACCTTCATCACCGGCACGTGTGCGAACGCTTCGCGCGCCTTTTTCGCGCCGCTCTTTTCCAGGATGTCGTCCGGCACCAGCTCGGGCACCTGGAAGAGCGCGACTTCCATATCGGCCACTTCGCGCGCGCCTTCGGCGATCGCTTCCGCCATGCGATAGATGTGGCCGTACATGCTGTAGAAAACGACGTAGATGCGGGTCGGCATGGTTGCTCCTGTAAGAAAGTCGGCACTGCAGCGCTGCTTTTTCTATGCCTGCTTCGGAAACGCGTTCAGCGCCTGCCTGACCGCCGCATGAGCCATGGCGACGTTCGGGTCCTCGTGGACGCAGGTCCAGTAATGCCGCGCGAAGGGCGTGTCGGCGTCCGGATTGGCGAAGAGATGATCGACCGCCGAGCGCACGCTGTAGGCCGCCTCGTCCCGCTCGGCGCCGTCGGCGTCGCGCACGACGTCGATGTCCGCCATGAGCTCGGACAGCTCGCGCAGCCACGCGAACTCCTCCCCCGTCGTGAGCAGCTTCAGGAGCTCGCCGGGGCTCACGGTCGTGATGTTGACCCGCTCGTAATCGCGCTGCGCGCGCTCCATCAGGGTGCGATGAAGCGCGCGCAGCGCCCGGGCGAGCCCGTCATACGCGGCGGCGTCCATCACGCGAGATCGAAGAGGAGGACCTCGGCGCCCGATCCGTTCGTGAGCGTCACCTCGCGCGCATCGACAAGCTTCAAGGCGTCACCCGCGACGAGCGTCCGGCCGTTGACCTCGATCGAGCCGCGCGCGACGTGCACGTACGCGCGCCGTCCCGCCGCGAGCGCATGCACCGCGCGCTCCGCACCGTCGAAGAGGCCGGCGTAGACGCAGGCGTCCTGATGGATCGTCACCGACCCGTCGCGCGCGTCGGGGGAGGCGATGAGGCGCAAGCGCCCCCGCTTGTCGGCGGCCTCGAAGCGCTTCTGCTCGTAGCTCGGCGCGATGCCGAGCTCGGCCGGCTGTATCCAGATCTGCAGGAAGTGAACCGGATCGGTCCGCGAGGGATTGAACTCCGAATGCCGCACGCCGGTGCCGGCGCTCATCCGCTGGACGTCGCCGGGGGCGATCACCGAGCCGGTGCCGAGGCTGTCCTTGTGCTCGAGCTCGCCTTCGAGCACGTAGCTGATGATCTCCATGTCGCGGTGGCCGTGCGTGCCGAAGCCCTGCCCCGGCGCGACGCGATCCTCGTTGATCACGCGCAACGCTCCGAACTCGACGTGCTGGGGATCGTAGTAATCCGCGAAAGAAAAACTGTGAAACGACTTCAGCCAGCCGTGATCGGCGTAGCCGCGCTCCTGCGATTTGCGAATCTCGACCATGTCTGCTCCGTGAGAGGGCGCCTGCAACCTGCACGCCCGTCAGAAGCAGCCATGGTATCCGCGCGGGCGGTGGGCGTCCGCCGGATAATTTCGATGGAGTTGATCGAAACGGTCAGCCGGCGGCCGCGCGGATGGCGCCACCTTCCACGACGACGTGAGCGAACGTCAGCCCCGAAGCGCAGTGGTCTTTCGAGACGAGCGTGGACATGAACACACCGGCGCCGTCGAGGACGACCAGACTGCCGCCAGCATGTCGCGCCTCGCGCGGTTCGGTGGATGCTTCGGCGGTGCAGGAGAGCGAGAACATGGCGGGCGCCTTTACACGGGGCTCGTGAGAGCGGACCGGCGCATTGTCGGGAGCCGCAGCGACCGGGACCATGCGCTATGCGGCCGCCGCCGGGCGGCCTACGCCGCGGGCCGCGTCACGCCAGGCTGATCGCGAGCCAGTGACGCTGGCCGACGCCGGGCAGCGCGGCGAGCCGCTGCCATTCGCTGCCGCACGTCGAGCAGACGTAGGTTTCGATCTGTCCCGCCCTGGTCGCCCAGAACGTCGACTCGGCGCGAAGCTGGGGATGAGGTCTTTCGTTGGCGGTCCGGTTGACCATCAATTGGCAAAGCGTGCAGCGGGCCATGTCTCGCGTCGTAGGGGTCGTGGAGGCGCCCGATTGTAGCAGCGCGCTTTTCTCACGCCATTGCAAATGCCACGACCCCGGCGACCATGAGCGCGGTGCCCGCGAGGCGCTCGCGCGTGTGTCCTTCGCGCAGGAGCTTCGCCCCGAAATACGCGCCGACCAGCATCGACAGCTCGCGCGCGGGCGCGACATAGCTGACCGGCGCCAGCCGCATCGCGAACAGCGACAGGATGTAAGAAAGCGGCATCAATGCGCCGATCGCCGCAGCGGCTTTGGCGTTCCTGCGCCATTCGCTCGCCAGCGCCTCGCGGTTCGCGAGCGTGGTCGGTGTGAGCATGACGAGCCGCACCACGTTGCCGAAATAATCGATCATCACCGGCGACACCAGCAGCACCTTCACCGCATACGCGTCGTTCACCGTGTACGAGGCGATGCAAAGACCGGTGAGCGCGCCGTACAGGATTCCTCGCGCCGTGCGCTCATCCCGCTGACGCAGCAGCGAGCGCCCGCCGGCGATGGTGAATATGCCGGCGGCGATGAGCGCGATGCCGCAGGCGCCGGCGAACGTCGGACGTTCGCCCAGCAGCGCGATCGCGGCGAGGCCCGAGATGACCGGTCCGGTGCCGCGCGCGATCGGATAGACGACCGAGAGATCGGAGACGCGATAGCCGTGGTTGAGCGTAATGGCGTACAGGAGGTGCAGCACGCCGCTCATGAGGATCAGCCCGATCTCGCGCCAGCCGTAATCGACCGGCTCGATGAACACGAGCGCGAGCACGACCGGCGCGTACCACACCGCCGAGGACAACGAGAACAGCCAGACGAAAGCCGGCCCGCCGTCGGCGCGCTTGACGAGCAGGTTCCAGTAGGCGTGGATGAACGCAGCGACGACGACGAGCGCGAGAGCGGTGAGCGACATACTCTTCTTCTCCGAAGGACGAGTGGGCGGCTCAACTTCTCCGCCTCTGGGCTTTTGTCCCTCGGGTGCAGGCCGGCCCCGCCGGCTTTCCGTGACGCTCGGACCGCACAGCGCGCGGCTGCCGGAACCCTAGTCACCACTCAGTTGATGGAGAGATTATAGTCTTCGACCTATGACGCCGGTCGTTGAGAAGCCGCTGCAGTTCAGCTTCGAGCCCCTGATGTCAACGACGCATGCGCGCCGCGCATGGCCGGCATTCGCAATTACCGTTTGTCGCGTGCGAAGCGGCCGTGGGATAGTCCGCCGCTTCTCACATTGAAAGCGGATCGATGAAACGCAGCGCTGTCGTCGCGGTCGCCGCCGCGGCGGCGATCCTCATGGTGACGATGGGCCTGCGTCAGTCGCTGGGCCTGTTCGTCTCGCCGCTCAACACGTCCACCGGCCTGGGTCTCGTGACGATCAGCTTCGCGCTGGCGGTCGCGCAGTTCGTGTGGGGCGCGATACAGCCGATCGCGGGCGCTTTCGCGGATCGCTACGGACCGGGCAAGGTGCTGATCGCGGGCTTGCTCGTGCTCGCGCTCGGCACGGCGCTGACGCCTTTCATGAGCTCCGGCATCGGCCTCGTCTTCACCCTCGGTCTGCTCTCCGCGATCGGCGCGGGCGCCGGCAGCTTCTCGGTGCTGATCGGCGCGGTCGCGCAGCGTCTCACGCCCGCGGAGCGCGGCAAGGCCGCAGGAGTGGTCAACGCCGGCGGCTCGTTCGGGCAGTTCGTGTTCGCGCCGCTGGCGCAGAAGCTGATACAGGTCTTCGGCTGGATGGGCGCCATGTGGGCGCTCGCGGTGGCGGCGCTGCTGGCGCTGCCCCTGGTCGGCCGGATCGCCGGCAAACACGGCGAGCCGCATGCCGCGGCCGCGCACGACGGCGGCTTGCGCGCCGCCTTGCGCGAAGCGGTGGGCGATCGCAGCTACCTGCTGCTGCACGCGGGCTTCTTCACCTGCGGCTTCCACATCGCTTTCCTCGTCACGCATCTCCCTCAGGAAGTGAACCTGTGCGGCCTGCCGGCGAGCGTGGCGAGCTGGTCGCTCGCGCTCATCGGCCTGTCGAACATCGCGGGCAGCCTGGTCGCGGGCTCGTCGACCGCGCGCTACCGCAGCAAGCACATCCTCGCGGTGATGTACGGCTCGCGCGCGCTGCTGATCGGCTGGTACCTGCTCGCGCCGAAGACCGAGTGGACGTTCTACGCATTCGCGATCGGGCTCGGGCTCACGTGGCTCGCCACCGTGCCGCCGACCGCCGCGATCGTCGGCAAGCTCTTCGGCGTGCGCTATCTGGCGACGCTGTTCGGCCTCACCCTGTTCTCGCACCAGATCGGCGGCTTCCTCGGCGCTTACCTCGGCGGCCTCGCGATAGAGCACACCGGCAACTACGCGTGGATGTGGTACGCCGACATGGCGCTCGCCGCCGCCGCAGCGCTCGTCAACCTGCCGATCCGCGAAGCGCCGCTGGCGCGCCGGCCCGCCGCCGCGTAGCCGCAGCGCCCGTCGGCACGGCCCCCAGGTGGGCCAGCAAGCTCTGCATCGCCGGCGACAGCGTCGCCCAATCGCGGAAGCACAGACACAGGCGCCGCCGCGCCCAGTCGTCGGCCAGGGCCGCTATCTCGTAGCCATGCCGCCGCCGGTAGCGGCGAGCGATCCCCCGCGGCAGGACGCCCAGGCCGATTCGGTTCGCCACCATTTCGCACAGGCCTTCGAACGTCTTCATGCGAATGCGCAGCGTGAGCGGGTGTCCCGCAGCGCGCGCATGGTCGTCGATGTGATCCTGCAGCGCATTGCCCGCCGCCAGGCCGACGAAGGGTTCCTGGAGAACGTCCGCCAGGCAGACGCTGTCTCGTTGCGCCAGACGGTGTCCGGGAGGCACGATCAGGACCAGGTGATCCCTGGCGACGGGCTGCAGCTGCAACCCCGCCGCATCGACCGCATCGGAGACGATGCCGGCTTCGGCGAGTCCGGTCGCGATGGTGCGCACGATCTCCACGCTGGTGCGCTCCTTGAGCTCGAGACGCAGGCGCGGCCGATCGCGCAGCCACACCGCGAGCCTGGACGGCAGGAACTCGGTCAGCGCGGCGGTGTTGGCGTAGAGATGAAGCGTGCCGCGCGCCCCATCGGCGAAATCCCGCAGCTCGCCCTTGAGCAGCGCCTGCTGGCGCAGGATCAGGCGCGCATGGTGCGCCAGCGCTTCTCCGGCCTCGGTGGTGAACACGCCGCGCGGACGGCGCTCGAGCAGCGGCACGCCCGCATCGTCTTCGATGTTGCGCAGGCGCTCGCTCGCCGAGGCCAGCGCCAGGTTGGCGCGCGCGGCTCCCTGGGTGATGCTGCCCGCCTCCACCACACACAGGAACAGGCGCAGGTCCGCAAGATCGAGGCGCACGGCGACACCGCCCTTCGGATCGCCCGAAGGCTCGAGGGTAAAAACCGCATTGTGCCGAGGGCCGCGGGCCGCTTCAATAACGCGCATGCACGCAACCTTCTTTTTCGTTCTGCTGACGCTGACCTTCCTGTCTGCCGGGATGGTCAAAGGCGTCACCGGCATGGGTCTGCCGACGGTGGCCATGGGACTGCTGGGCGCCGTCATGCCGCCCGCGGCGGCCGCAGCGATACTGGTGATTCCCTCCTTCGTGACGAATGCCTGGCAACTGCTCGCCGGGCCTGCGACTGCGCGCGTGACGCGGCGTCTGTGGGCGATGATGCTGGGCATCGTGCTGGGCACGCTCGGCGGCGCGGCGCTGCTGGTGCGCGTCGATCCGGAGTGGTCGGCGTTTGCGCTGGGTCTCGCGCTGGTCCTGTATGCGGCCTATGCGCTGATCTCGCCTACGCTGGCGGTACGGCCGCGCGCCGAGCCGTGGCTCTCGCCCCTCGTCGGGCTCGTCACCGGCGCGATCACCGGCGCCACGGGCGTGTTCGTGATGCCGGCGGTGCCCTATCTGCAGGCCCTGCAGCTGGACAGGGACGAGCTGGTGCAGGCGCTGGGACTGTCGTTCACCGTCTCGACGATCGCGCTGGCCGGCGGCCTGGCGGCGCACGGCGCATTCAGGCTGGATCAATTGGGCGTGTCGGCGCTGGCGGTGATACCGGCTCTCGCGGGAATGTGGTTCGGCCAGAAGGTCCGCGCACGCATCACGCCCCAACGCTTCCGGCAGTGCTTTCTCGCGTTCCTGCTGCTGCTCGGACTCGAGCTGGCTTCGCGACCTCTCTTCTAGCGTTCTACGCGCGTCTGACCGTCCGCACGTTGCCTCGACGGCATCGCGCGCCGCGAAGCGCTGACGCCCGCGTGGCTCGCCGGCGCACTCAAGACCGCGAACGTCAGCGTCGAAGCGGACGCCCGTTGAAGATCCTCGTGACCGGCGCGGACCTCGCGCCCGAAGCCCGCGAAGCACTGGCCAGCGGGCACCTGCTCGCGGCCGGGCTGGATACTTTTACGACCGAACCGCCGCCTGCGGAGCTTGCGTTGCGCGGCGTTCCCGGCATCATCATGACACCCCACGTCGGCGGCGTGACGAGCGACGCCTATCGCAACATGGGCACGGCCGCCGCTACCAACGTACTGGCCGTGCTGAACAAAACCCCGGAGGAGATCGAATGAAGCGCACTTTCCAGATTGCGGCCGCGCTCTGCGCAGCCTTTGCGGCGGCGCCCGCCGTTTACGCGCAGGCCAACTATCCGACCAAGCCGATCCGTTTCATCGTCCCGTTCCCGCCCGGCGGGGGCACCGACATCCTGTCGCGGCTCGTCGGCAACAAGCTCACCGAGACGCTGGGCTGGCAGGTCGTCATCGACAACCGCGGCGGCGCCGGCGGCAATATCGGCCTGCAGGCCGCCGCGCAGGCCTCGCCGGACGGTTACACGATGGTGATGGGTCAGACCAGCAACCTCGCGATCAACCCGGCGCTGTACAGCAAGCTGCCGTACGACCCGGTGCGCGACTTCGTGCCGGTGTCGCTCGTGTCGGCGTCGCCGGTCGCGCTGGTCGTGTCGTCGAAGTCGCCTTACAAGTCGCTCGGCGATTTCGTGGCGGCTGCCAAGGCGAAACCGTCGCAACTGACCTTCGGCTCGCCCGGCAGCGGCACGGTCTCGCATCTCACCGGAGAGCTGTTCCAGCGCACCGCCGGCATCAAGTTCGTGCACGTCCCCTACAAAGGCGCCGCCCAGGCGCTGCCGGATCTCATCGGCGGCAGGATCGACCTGTATTCCGGATCGCTCGAGACCGCGATGCCGCACATCAAAGCCGGAACGATCCGCGCGCTCGCCGTGACGTCGGCGCAGCGGGTCCTGGTCGCGCGCGACATCCCGACCGTCGCCGAATCGGGCTACGAGGGCTTCGAGGCGACGACGTGATTCGGCATCCTCGTCGCCAAAGGCACGCCCGACGCGATCGTCAACAAGCTCACCGCCGAGATCACCAAAGTGCTGAATTCTCCCGACGTGAAGGAGCGCATGGCGGCGAGCGGCGGGCTGCCGGTGAAGACCGGGCCGAAGGAGTTCTCGGCGCTGCTCAAGACCGACATCGAGCGCTGGGCGAAAGTGGTCAAGGAATCGGGCGCGAAAGTCGATTGATCGAGCGGCTGTCGCTCGTTCCGCGTAGGGTGCGTCAGTCGTACTGTGTCATCGCGAGGCTCGCACAGCGAGCCGTGGCGATCTCGTGGCGCACGAGCCGTCCCGAGCGCCTCGGGATTGCTTCGTCGCCGCGCGCGCGGCTTCTCGCAATGACCGGCGTAACGCAGTCACGGGGCCGGGAATGACGTGCTACGGCGTGCGGCGCATTCCCGGCGCCGGCCGTGTGCAGACATACGTCCCCACGCAGAGGAAGAGGACGCCGGTGATCGCAGGCACCCAGGGCGACGACGTGACGAAGAGCATGATCAGCCAGCTCATCAACATGAGCGTGCACGCGATGACCTTCGCGCGCGTCGGCACCGCACGCTCGTCGCGCCAGGCGCACAACGAAGGGCCGAAGCGCGGATGGCCGTGCAGCCACGCGTCGAGGCGCGGCG
Organism: Burkholderiales bacterium; assembly: GCA_036262035.1. NCBI lineage: Bacteria > Pseudomonadati > Pseudomonadota > Betaproteobacteria > Burkholderiales > Burkholderiales bacterium. The sequence continues at coordinate 286,843 of DATAJS010000018.1, forward strand.
AGCCGCGCGAGGCGGCCCACGCCGCGACGATGAGAAAAGGGGTCGTCGGCAGCAGCGGCAGGACCACGCCCGCCGCGCCGAGGCCGACGCAGACATAGGCGAGGACGATGTAAGGGAGGCGGCGGCGCCGGTCGCCGGGGCTTTCGGTCATGTGCCGCCCGGTTGCAAGAATGAAACCACAGCCGCTCAGATGAGGCTCGTCCCGGTCGGCGCAAAGTAGCCGAGCCCGCCGGCGCGACGGGCGCGCCACGGCACCGTGACGTGGTTCATCGCTTCGTCGTCGCCAGGCACCGGGAGCGCCGCTTCGGCCGTGCCTTCGATCTCGTCGCCGCGCACGCGGCCGACGAAGGCGATGCTGGTGTAGCCCGTGCCGGGCAGCGTCATGCGCACGCTGAACTGCAGCGCCTCGCCGCGCAGGAGCACGTTCTGGAAGAGCTCGCGGCGATTGCCGACGCGCGTCACGCCTTCGGCCTGCTGCATGCGCTGCTCGAAGAGCGCGCTGAAGCGATGGGTGCGGTCCTCGATCGTGAGGTCCCATTCCCACGCGCCTTCGATGCGCGCCGGCACGATCCACTTGCGGATCGCCGGCGCGCCGCCCTGGTCGTCGACCGCGTCGGGCGGCCACGATCCGAGGTCCCACGTCGCGGTGATCACGCGCGTGCCGGGCTTCGCCTGCGCCAGGAGCTTGGGCCGCAGGAGCCGCATGAGCTCGGGAAAGAGCCACATGAAGACGACGTCGACGTTGGCGAGGTCCGCGTCGAACGCGTTCTGGTGGATGAAGCGCGCGCGGTCTGCAAGCCCCTTCGCTTTCGCGGCCGCGTTCGCCTTCTGCACGAGCTCGGCGTTGATGTCGACTCCGATGCCGCGCACGCCGGCGCGTCCTTCCAGCACCGCGAACACGATGCGGCCGTCACCGGAGCCCAGGTCGATCACCGTCTCGCCGGCACGCGGCGCGCCGAGCTCGACCATGCGTCTCACGTTCTCGAGGTTGCTGCCGACGAAGGGCGAGAAGCGCTCCTGCGCGCGTGCCTGCACGCTGCGCAGCGCGGCGGCGGCAGTGACGAGCGAAAGAAACGAGCGGCGGGTGACCATCGATTCCTCCGTTGTTGTGGCAACGGAGTATCCAATGTTTACCTCAGGTGGAAAAGGGAGGGAGGTTCAAGGAGGGAACCGCAGGTTTCCTCCTTGGCGTAACCGGGCGCCTCGCGCCAGCGAGGGAACCGCAGGCTCCCCCCTTGGCGTTCACCGCTCGCTGCAAGCGCGCACGGCGGTGTCAGACACCGCGAGCGCCGCTAGGTGCTCTCGCGCAGTCTGACACGAAGCCGTGCAATAGCTTGCGTGTGGATCTGGCACACGCGCGATTCGGAGACACCCAGCACTTCCCCGATCTCGCGCAGATTCAGCTCCTGCTCGTAGTAAAGGCCCATGACGAGCTTCTCGCGCTCGGGCAGCTCTTCGATGCCGGCGACGAGCGCTTCGCGCAAGCCCCGGTCCTCGAGCACGTGCAGCGGGTCGGCTTCGTGGTCGACGGCGTAGCGATCGAGGAAGGAGTCGTCCTCGTCGGCGCTGAAGTCCTCGTACGAGACGATCTGGTAGCCGCGCGCGTCCTGAAGGAGCTTCTGGTAGTCGGCGAGGCTCATGTCCATCGCTTTGGCGAGCTCGGCCTCGGTCGGCGGGCGTTTGTTCTGCTGCTCGAGGCGCGAGATCATCTTCTCGACCTCGCGCAGGGAGCGGCGCACGCCGCGCGGCAGCCAGTCGCACTGGCGCAGCCCGTCGAGCATGGCGCCGCGGATGCGCTGCACCGCATAGGTCTCGAACTGCGCGCCTTCCGAGGTCTGGTAGCGGCGCGCGGCGTCGAGCAATCCCATCATGCCCGACTGGATGACGTCGTCGATCTCCACCGACGGCGGCAGCGCCGCCATCATGTGATGAGCGATGCGCTTGACCAGGGGGGCAAGCTCTCGCACGCGGGTTTCGACTTCTTTTTCGGTTGCTGCGGCGTACATGATCAAACTCCTGGGCCGGCCATCGCGAGCCGGCTCACCGTAATGGCGCGTTGCATGAAGTTATCGAGGCGGCTCGCGTCGTCCTGGGGAGCGGCCCAGCGCAGCATCGCTGCGGCCTTTCCTTCGAAACGACGCGACGCGTCGGCATAAGGCGTTGCGTGCACGGCGGGCACGAAGCGCTGAGCCGCTTCGGGTATCGCCGCGTCCTGCGGAATCGCGCCCATGAATTCGAGCGCCACCTCGAGATGCTTGCTGGCTGCGTGCGCCATGTTCTTGTTGATGACCTCACCGGTCTCCGCGTCCGCAGCGCGGTTGACCAGCAGGCGAAAACGTTTGCGTCCGGCGGCGCGGCTCATGCGCTTGATCGCGGCATAACCACCGGTGATCGAGCTCGGCCCGGGCGAGACCACGACGACGACTTCCTGTGCGGCGTTCGCGAACGCCGACGCGTCCTTCGCGTCGTTGCGCGCGTCGAGCAGCACGATGTCCGCCGCGTCGTCGAGATCGGCGAAGCACGACACCGCGCGCCGCTGCGACATCGAGTCGAGCCTGGGCAGAGCGTTCACCGCGCGCGACGCCGCAAGCAGCGTGAGCCCCGCAGGCCCCTGCACCAGCGCGTCCTCGAGCGCGCAGTCGCCCGCGATCACGTGGCCCAGGTCGTAGCGCGGCTTGACGCCGAGCATCTGGCCCACGTTCGGGTTCGTGTAGTTCTCGTCGACGATCAGCACGCGCCTGCCCTGCTTCGCCAGCGCGGCGCCGAGGTTGACGACGCACGTCGTCGCACCGGCGCCGCGCGCGCCGGCGACGACCGCGATCGTGCGGGCGCGCGCGAACTTGAGCATGCGGCGCAGGCCTTCGGCCTGGTCGGTCTTGAAATCAACCAAGGTCGGCTCCGGGCGCGTCCTGCGAAAGCTTCGGCATCATGAACGGCAGCTCCTCGGGCATGAGGTCGAACGCGTCGGCATCCGCCGCGGGGGCGAGCGCTTCGCGCACGAGCGACATCGCATCAGGAAGCTGGAGGTCTTCGGGCACGCGCTGGCCGTCGGTCACGTAATGCACCGGCAGCTGATGGCGGATCACCACGTCGAGCGCGGGCCCGATGCTCGCGGCCTCGTCGATCTTGGTGAGGATGCAGCCTTCGACGCCGGTCTTCTTGTAGGCGGTGACGACCTGGTCGAGCGTGCGCGCGTTGGCGGTGGTGTGCACGAGCAGCAGGCGCTTGACGTCGCCGCTGCCCGAGAGCATCGCCGCCTGCTCGGCGAGCGCCTGGTCGCGCTGGCTCATGCCGATGGTGTCGATCAGCACCAGGTGGCGGTCGGAAAGGTTCGCGAGCACGCTGGCGAGCTCTTCGCCGTCGCGTACCGAGTGCACCGGCACGCCGAGGATGCGGCCGTAGATGCGCAGCTGGTCGTGCGCGCCGACGCGATAGCCGTCGGTGGTGAGCAGCGCGACTTTCGACGCGCCGAAGCGCACCACGGCGCGCGCCGCGAGCTTGGCGACGGTCGTCGTCTTGCCGACGCCGGTCGGACCGACGAGCGCGTAGATGCCGCCGTTGTTGACGATCTCGTCGTCGCCGGCGATCCACAGCTCGCGCTCGATGCATTCGGCGACCGCGTCGATCGTCGGGTCGTTGGTGAAGGTGCACACCTCGTCCGCCACGCGGCGCGAGAGGTACGGGGAGAAACCCGCGTTGAGCAGCTCGTGCATCACCTGCGGGCGGCCCGAGGTGCCGGACGTGGCATCGTTGCCGAAAGCGGCGAAGTCGCGCTGCTGGAGCAGGCTCTTCAGCGTCTTGATCTCGTTGAGCAGCGCGTTGTCGGCGGGCGCCGCGGCCGCAGGCGCGGGCGCGGCAGGCGCGCTCGCCGGGGCGGCGGGCTGCGCGACGACCGGCGCAGGCGCGGCGACCGGGGGAATGACGATCGCCGGGCTCACCGTGGCGCGCGTCATCGCCGACGATACGAACGCCGCGGGAATCGCGACGCTGCTCGCGACCGCGACGGCGGGCGCGTGTAGCGCAGGCGCCTCGCCTGCAGCAAAGGGCGCCGGTGCGACCCGGGCCGGAGCGACCGGCGCTTCATACAGCGGCGCGGGCTCGCGCACCGGCTGCTCACGCGACCGCTCGTTGCGGCGGACGAAATCCAGGAAGGCGGCGCTCATCTCGGCTTCGCCGCGGTCCGAGGACGGCTCGTCCTCGTAAGCAGGGGCACGCGACGGCGCGGCACGGCCGCGCGGCTCGACGCGCGAGAGTCCGTCGACGTAGCCGTCGTCCTCGAGCGCGGCGGCGAAATCGCGGCGAGGCGCGGGCGCGGCACGGCGCACCGGCGCCGGATGCTCTTCCGCGACCACGTCGCCGGTGACGGCCACGATCTCGATGCGGCCGTTGACCTCGCGGTTCGACAGGATCAGCGCGTCCTCGCCCAGCGCCTGCTTCACCTTCTGCAGGACTTCGCGCGAGGTCGCGCCCGTGAATCTCATGGTCTTCATGCTTGATTCCCCACTATCGAAACGACTTTGATGGCACGCGTGTCAGGAATCTCCGCGTGCGACATGACTTTGAGCTGCGGTATGGCGCGCCGCAGGAAACGCGAAAGGAGCAAACGAAGCTGCGCCGGCACCAGCAGGCACGCCGGCAGGCCGAACTGCTCCTGCTTCTCGGACGCTTCACGCGCGTCCTCGACCAGGCGCTCGGCGAGCGAAGGCTCGATCACCGCGTTGTCCATCTGCGCGGCCTGGAGCAGCGTGCGCTCCAGCGCCGGGTCGAGCACCATCACCTGCATGTCCGAATTGCCCGGGAACATGTTCTGGGCGATGGCGCGGCCGAGGGCGACGCGCACGTCCGAGGCGAGCTGCTCCGGCGACTGCGTGCGCGCGGCGGCGGTGCCCAGCGCGTCGACGATCGTGCGCATGTCGCGGATGTGGACGTTCTCTTCGAGCAGGTTCTGCAGCACTTTCTGCAGCGTCGCGAGCGGCAGCAGCTTCGGCACCAGGTCCTCGGTGAGCTTCGGAAACTCTTTCGAGAGATGGTCGAGGAGCTGCTGGAGCTCCTGGCGGCCGAGCAGCTCCGCGGCGTGGTTGCCCAGGATCTGCGACAGGTGCGTGGCGATGACCGTGCTCGCGTCGACGACGGTGTAACCCGCCGCCTGCGCGGCGTTGCGTTGATCGGCCTCGATCCACACCGCGGGCAGGCCGAACGCCGGATCGGTGGTCGCGATGCCGGGCACTTCGGAGACGACGCGGCCGGGGTTGATGGCGAGGAACATGCCGGCGTGCGCTTCGTGGTGCGCGATCTCCACGCCTTTCAGCAGGATGCGGTACGCGGCGGGGCGCAGCTCGAGGTTGTCGCGGATGTGGATCGACGGCGGCAGGAAACCGATGTCCTGCGCGAACTTCTTGCGGATCGCCTTGATGCGCTTCAAGAGCTCGCCGTCCTGGCCGCGGTCGACCAGCGGCACGAGGCGGTAACCGACTTCGAGGCCGAGGATGTCGACCGGCGTCACGTCTTCCCACGACACGTCCGGGTTCTCTTTCGGCGTGACGTCGGGCATGACGACGGGGGGCGCTTCGGCGGCGGCTTTCGCCTTCTTCTTCATGAAGTGGGCGATCGCGGCGAGGCCGGCGGCGAGCAGCAGGAACGAGAAGTGCGGCATGCCCGGGACGACGCCCATGATGCCGATGACGCCGGCGGTGATCAGGAACGCTTCGGGACGCTTGAAGAGCTGGCTCGCGAGCTGCTGCGAGACGTTCTGGTCGGAACCGACGCGCGAGACGACGAGGCCGGCCGCGGTCGAGATGATCAGCGCCGGGATCTGCGCGACGAGGCCGTCGCCGATCGCGAGGATGATGTAAGTCTTCGCCGCCTGCGCGATCGGCAGGCTGTGCTGGATCATGCCGACCAGCATGCCGCCGATCAGCGAGATGAAGAGGATGAGGATGCCGGCGATCGCGTCGCCGCGGACGAACTTGCTCGCACCGTCCATCGAGCCGAAGAAGTCCGCTTCCTGCGCGACTTCGGAGCGGCGGCGCTTGGCTTCGTCCTCGCCGATGAGACCGGCGTTCAAGTCGGCGTCGATCGCCATCTGCTTGCCGGGCAGCGCGTCGAGGCTGAAGCGCGCGCCGACTTCGGCGATACGGCCCGCGCCTTTGGTGATGACCACGAAGTTGATGACGGTGAGGATCGCGAAGACGACGATACCGACGGTGTAGTTGTCGCCGATGACGAAGTGGCCGAACGACTCGATCACCTTGCCCGCCGCGCCGGGGCCGGTATGGCCGTCGACCAGCACGACGCGGGTCGAGGCGACGTTGAGCGACAGGCGCAGCAGCGTGGTGACGAGCAGCACCGTCGGGAAGATCGCGAACTCCAGCGGCTTCACGGTGTACATCGCGGTGAGCAGCACCATGACCGCGAACGCGATGTTGAACGTGAAGAACAGATCCAGGAGCAGCGGCGGCAGCGGCAGGATCATCATCGCGAGGATCATGATCACCAGCAGCGGGCCGGCGAGGCTGCGCATCATGGCGGGGCCGCCGAGACGCATCACGAGCGCGCTCATGCGGCCACCTCATTGTTGGGATCCATGTCCGCCGGCACTTCGACCTCGCCGAGCGGCTTCATGCCCGACACGCCGTGGGTCTTGAGCTGGAACACGTAGGCGAGCACTTCCGCGACCGCCGTGTACAGGCGCTCGGGGATCTGCTGGCCGAGGTCGGTGTGCGTGAAGAGCGCGCGGGCGAGGGGCGCGGCTTCGAGGATGGGCACGTTCGCCTGCTCGGCGATGCCGCGGATGCGCGCGGCGAGCAGGTCGGCGCCCTTGGCGATGACGGTCGGGGCGCGCATCGACTCGTCGTACTTGAGCGCGACCGCGTAGTGCGTCGGGTTGGTGACGATCACGTCCGCCTTCGGCACGTCGGCCATCATGCGTTTCTTGGCGGCTTCGCGCTGCGCCTTGCGGATCGCCGACTTGATGTGCGGGTCGCCTTCGGCTTCCTTGTATTCCTGCTTCAGCTCTTCCTTCGTCATGCGCAGCTGCTTGGCGTAGCGCCAGAGCTGCAGCGGCACGTCGACCGCGGCGATGAGCGCGAGCACCGCGCCGATGGTGAACGTGCTCACCATGACGAGGCTGCCCATCGTGCCGACGGCGGCGTGGAACGGCTGGCCGGCGAGCTCGATCATCGACTCGCGCGAATTCCAGAGGACGATCGCGCCGACGCCGCCGATGAGGCCGGCCTTGAGCAGCGCCTTGCCGAGCTCGGTCACGCCGTGCATCGAGAACATGCGGCCGAAGCCCGACATCGGGTTGATGCGGTTGAATTTGGGGGCGGCGGCGCCGGGAACGAACGACCAGCCGCCGATCGCCATGGGCGCGAGGAGCGCGGCGAGCACGGTCACCGCGAGGAGCGGCGCGCCGATCATCAGGGCTTCGGAGGCGAAGGCGTAGAGGCGCTCGGTCATCGCGCCCGGCTCGCGCACGATCGATCGGTCGAGCGTCAAGCCGCTCACCATGAGGCGCTTCATGCCCTCCATCAGCGGCGCGCCCATGAACCAGATCACCGCCATCGCGGAGATCGTCACCGCAAAAGCGGACAGCTCGGGCGAGCGGGCGATATTGCCCTCCGCGCGAGCGTCTTCCAGGCGCTTTTGCGATGCGGGTTCTGTGCGTTCTAGTTCGGAGTCTTCGGCTGCCATGACGGATTACCGTTTGGATGGCAGCGATTATGGTTTCGAGACCCCTAAAGCAGCGGCCCGAATACGGCCGCTAAACGACCGCTTTTCCAGAAACTGAAGTCGCTGACGCGACTTCTTTTCGGGAAAAGTTTCCGGTGTACGCCAAGGAGGGAAACCAAGGTTTCCTCCTTGCGGACCTGCCTTCCTTCAACCCGCGTCACCGCGGAGGGGTCGGCAAGAACGCCCCCTCCCCCTCAGGGGGAAGGGTCAGGGTGGGGGCGGGTTCAGACCACCAGGCCGGTGATGGCCGGGGGGATGCCGTAGGCTTCGCACGCCGGCGCGGCCTTGGCGGCGATCTTGAGGATCCGCTCCCGGGCCCCGTCGGGAGACAGGCCGATCAGGCGGCCGATCGCGGCGAAATCGTCGGGGAGCGCCGCGTCGTCCCAGCCGTGGGCGCTGTGGCGCGCCAAGGCGACCGCCAGGCTCACGTTCAGCGCCCGGGGCGTCAGGGCATGGCGCTCGTCCATGAGCTGGCAGATGAGATCCGGGAGCTGCCAGGCGTGGGCGAGCTCGAGCTGGAGCGCGATCATGGGGAAGCCCAGGGTCTCGCGCTGCACCGCTTCGCTGCGCTTCTGGAACAGCCGCCGGGTGTCCTCCATCTCGACCGCCGTCGTCGGCGCGAAGCACCAGAGCAGGAGTTCGGCGAAGTCGTGCAGCAGCGCCGCCGTCGTCACCTCGTCGATCTCGATGTCGTGGCGCAGCACCGCCCAGTCGCGCGCGTAGAGCGCGGCGTGGCGCGCCCGGCTAATCACCGAGCGGGCGCCTTTGAGGGCCATGGGGTTGGCCGCCAGCCTCGATTCGAGCGGTTCCTGGTCCGCGAAATGCGCCATGAACGGCTCGATCCCCAGCATCATCAGGGAGTGGGAGATCGTCGTCACGTCGCCGGTCTGGCGGCGGCTGCGGCGCTGCTGGATGTAACGCAGCACCTTGAAGGTCATCAACGGATCGTGCATGACGGCGTCGGCCAGCCGCGGCATGGAGACGTTGTCGATGTCCTGCCGGACCGCGTCCAGCGCGGCGATGGTCTGCGCCAGCACCGGCAGCTCGGACTGGCCGAAGCGGGAAATCCAGGATTGGGGGGTGCGTAATTCGCTCATCGTGGGCCTGCGCGCATCGTCCAGACGTGCAGCCGGGTATCCATCGCGTCGCCGACGTCGATCTCGCGGTCGGCCGTCACTCCCGGCACTGCAAACGCGCTCACGAGCTTAGTGCCCGGGCGCATCTCGCGCTGTGCTTTTTCCCACAGCCGGGGCATCACGGCCGGCGAAAGATAAGCGTAGACGACGTCGTACTGCGAAAGATCCGCCGCCCACAGGTCGCCGCGGACGACCGCGCAGTCGCCCTGGGCCATGCGGCAGCGGACCCGCGCCATCAGCCACGGCACCAGCGCCTGCTCGACCCCGTCGAACCGGCTGCCGGCGCGCGAGGCGGCGAGGCGCGCGATGACCCGGGCGTCGCCGCAGCCCAGATCGAGAAAACGGACGGGCCCTGCCGGCAGCAGCCGGGCGAGCGCGTCCACCGCGCGCGCCGTCGAGAAGAAGAGCGGCACCCGGCTTTTCCAGATGCGGCCGTAGAAGAGGAGCAGGCCGACGAGCGCCGCGAGCGCCCAGCCCGAGCCGATGTCGAGGGAGAGCCCGAACGAGAGCGCCGGCACGAACAGCGCGTTGATCGCGAGCCACCACGGCGGAAGCCCGACGAGCCAGGACAGCCCGGCCGCGATCGCGGCGACCGCCAGCTCCCACGGCACTCCCGCCGCGGCGGCGAAACCCGCCGCCGGCAGCGCCGCGAGGTAGATGGCAGCGATACGGCCCACCGGCAGCCGCGACGCCGTCGCCGCGCTCATTCCTGGCTCTTGGTGAGCGTGGGCTTGATGTCTTCGACCGAGCCCACGTCCGCCGGCCCGCTCACCTTCTCCACCGCCTGCGCCGTTTCCTTGTTGAGCACGATCAGGCTGATGCGGCGGTTCATCGGGTTGCTGGGGTCGTCCTTGTCGAGCGGCGCGGCGGACGACATGCCGTAGACGCGCACGACGCGCTTTTCGTCCATGCCGCCGGCGACGAGCGCCCGGCGCGACGCGTTGGCGCGGTCGGCCGAGAGCTCCCAGTTGCTGTAGCCCTTCTCGCCGGAGGCGTACTGGCTGGCGTCGGTGTGGCCGGCCACGCTCACCTTGTTGTCGACGGCGTTCAGCGTCTTGCCGATCTCGAGCAGGATGTCGCGCGCGTACGGCTGGAGCTCGGCGCGGCCGAGCGCGAACATCGGGCGGTTCTTGTCGTCGACGATCTGCACGCGCAGGCCTTCGCTCGTGATGTCGAGCAGGAGCTGCTTGCGGTACTGGCGCAGCTGCGCGTTCTGCTCGATCGCGTTCTCCATGCGGCGCTTGAGCTCCTGGAACTTCATGACCTCCATCTTGAGCGCTTCGGTGGTCGGCCGGGACTTCGCGCTGGCGTTGGGCGAGGTCATGTCGCCGCGGCGGCGCTGGCCGTCCGAGCGCGTGAGGTCCTGGCCGCCGCCCTTGATGATGCTCGTCGCGTCCCCGGCGCCGCTGCCGCCCTGGAGGGCGACTTTCAGCGGGGTACGGAAATAGTCGGAGATGCCGTTCAGGTCGCCCTTGGCGGTCGAGCCGAGCAGCCACATGAGCAGGAAGAAGGCCATCATGGCCGTGACGAAGTCGGCGTACGCGATCTTCCACGCGCCGCCGTGGTGCCCGCCGCCTTTTTTCTTCTTGCGGCGGACGATTATCGGCCGTTGAGCGTCGTCGGACATGGTTACTTGGCCGCCGGCGCCTTGCGCTTCACGTGGTTCTCGAGCTCACTGAACGACGGGCGCTCGGTCGAGAACAGCACTTTCCGGCCGAATTCGACCGCGACCGCGGGGGAGTAGCCGTTCAGGCTGGCGAGCAGCGTCACTTTGATGCACTCGAACATCTTGGTGGATTCGGCGAGCTTCTGCTCGAGCACGCTGGCGAGCGGCGCGACGAAGCCGTAGGCGAGCAGGATGCCGAGGAAGGTGCCGACGAGCGCGTGGGCGATGAGCATGCCCAGCTCCGCCGGCGGCAGGCCGACCGAGCCCATGGTGTGCACGACGCCCATGACGGCGGCGACGATGCCGAACGCCGGCATGCCGTCGCCCGCTTTGGAAATGCAGTGGACCGGGATCTCGCCCTCGTGATGGTGGGTCTCGATCTCGTTGTCCATCAGGTTCTCGATCTCGAACGTGTTCAGGTTGCCGCCGACCATGAGACGCAGGTAGTCGGTGATGAACTCGAGCACGTGGTGATCGCCGAGGATCCTGGGGTACTTGCTGAACAGCGCGCTTTTCTCGGGCTCCTCGACGTCGCTCTCGATCGTCATCAGGCCTTCCTTGCGGACTTTGGCCAGGATGTCGTAGAGGAGGGCCATCAGGTCCATGTACGTGTCTTTGGTGTACTGGGATCCCTTGAGCGTCTGGGGCAGCGCCTTGAGCGTCGCCTTGATCGCCTTCATGCCGTTGCCGACGACGAAAGCGCCCGCGGCGGCACCGCCGATCATGAGCAGCTCGATCGGCTGGAACAAAGCGCCGAGATGGCCGCCGGCGAGCGCGAAACCGCCGAAGACGGAACCAAGGACGACGAGATAACCAACGATGACCAGCACGGGCCTGACCCTCCGACTGTGTTGCTTCGGCGCATGGCGCGCGCCGGCTGTGACAGCCTTAACGGCTGCACGGAGCCAGGGTTTAGTCGAGCCGGCGGTTTAAAGGAAAGGGAGGTTCAAGGAGGGAAACCTTGGTTTCCCTCCTTGGCGTTTACTGCCCGAAGGGAGCCGAAGGCTCCCTCCTTGGCGTTTACTGCCCGAAGGGAGCCGAAGGCTCCCTCCCTGGCGTTACCGGTTCTTGACGGCCGAGGTTTCCTCGGCCGTCGGATCTTCATTCTGGAGCCCGCCAGAAGCCTGGTCGAGGCGTCAGGTGGCGGCGGCGGCCGCGCCGCGCCTAGCCTTGGGGCTCATCGCGGCGCCGAGCAGGAAGCCGTGGCTCTCGGGGACCGGCGCGCACACGGCGGGTTTCGCCTTGACCGGCTCTTCGGCGCCCTTCTTCTTGGTCTTGCCGGCGCGCGAAGGCACGTTGCACAGGCCGCATTCGTAATCCTTGGTGAGGTCCATGGTGTGCACGACGAACTTGCCGCCGCAGCACTTGCAGGCAGTGGTCTCGAGGAGCTTCGCCTCGAAGAAGCGCGCCAGGCTCCAGGCGCGGGTGAACGAGAGCACCTTCTCCAGGCCGTTCAGCTCGACGTGCTCGATATACAGCTTGTAAGCGGTGATGATCGCCCGGATGCCTTTCGCCTGGGTGTGCCGGACGAGGTAGGCGTGGATGTTCATGAAGATCGACGCATGGATGTTCGGCATCCAGCTCATGAACCAGTCGGTCGAGAACGGGAGCATGCCCTTGGGCGGCGACTCGCCGCGCACTTCCTTGTAGAGGCGCAGCAGGCGCTCGCGCGACAGGTTGGTCTCGGTCTCCAGCACCTGGAGGCGGGCGCCCAGGCGGGCGAGTTGGGCGGCGAGCTGAACCTGCTCGGCGTCGGATACGACACTCTTCATGCGTGCGGTCATTGTTGTCCTCTCCCGTTCGGCCGCGTTCAGGAGCTCAGGCCGGCGGCCGGCTGCGCCGCCATCAGCACCGCAGCGTGGGTGCCGGCCATGAGCTTGGAGTTGCCGTAGTCGGAGAGCATATCGACGATCATGCTGTCGTCGAAGCGGAACCGGAACAGGAGCTGGTTGGTCGACGCCATCCGCAGGATCTGGGCGGGCGAGAGCTTCTCCAGAATGTTCGCCACCTCCTCGCTGACTCCCAGGCGGAAGATCGCGGTGTCCTTGTCCGCGCGGATCATGTTCTGGGCGAGCATCAGATACGACAGGTTCGCTTCGCGGATTTCGTTCAGCAGCTGCTCGTTTTTCATCTTCGCTCCGGGGAACGTTGGTCGGTCGGGATGGATTGCATTGTGCAGGCGCCGCAAAAAATCCTGAATTGGAGCGCGGCTGGAAAAACCGTGAGAAAGTTGGCCGACCTTACGTACGAGTTTGTCCTACAAAACGGCCTAGACCGTTCTAGGACCTGCGGCCGAGGGCGGAAGCCGCGGGGCCTTCCGCCCTCCCCCGGAAGGCCTAAAAACCGCGCCTTCCGGGGGCCTACGTTTCCCACACGGTGACCCATCCCGACGGGTCCGTTTGCCCCAAACCGGGTGCAAGCTGCGTGCGCGGCGCCGCGGACTCGCTGCAACCCGTTGATTGACTGAGATTCTCCGGCGCGGCCCCGGGGGCACCCTGCGCTCAAGCCGCGGTGCTGCAATGCCGTAAGACTGAAGGGGTGCGCGCTTCCCGCCGCGCTGCGCACGGCCCGCGCAACCTGCCCCGACGAATTTCCAGAAGGATTAGCGGGACGTTTGCCGCCCTT